>CAIWJG010000255.1 GCA_903912925.1 uncultured Verrucomicrobia subdivision 3 bacterium
GTGTGGCAGGTGTTTGAGTTGCCGACGCAGGCGACGGCCGCCAAAGCGCTGGGGAGGCGGGGTGGCTAGGGCCCCGCCGCCAGAGGGTTTTGAGCGACTGCACTATAGAATGCGGCCCGCAGGAAGTGTTTCTAAATCAAGGGGTTGCAAAGGTTTTGTGCGGTTGGGGCGAGGACTTTGAGCTGTGGCGGAATCCGTGAAGACCTCCCCTGGGGGGGTAGCTGGGACTTTTTTTGTCGCTAAACGCTAAGGCGAGGATTTGGGCACCTGCTCCCCTGTTGCCATCTTGGTACTATTAAGGGACTATCAAGGGTCTATTAGGGTACTATCAAGGTACTATCTGGGGACTATTAAGGTACTAGCGTGTTGCTCCGGTGCTGATAGCGCACGGGGAGGGATTCCTGAGCGAGGAATTGAAATGTCGCTGGCTGACGCCGACGGCTGCGGGGGCAAGGGAGCTCGGGGCTAGTTCTGTTTCCTGCCTTGGAAGCGCTGCTGTACTTCTTCAAGAAATTGGGCGGAGTTCTTTTCCCACTTCGCGTACTGTTCGGCATCGAGCACCTTCTTGAGCTTGGGCGCAACCTCCTTGCTTGCGGCCTTCAGCTTCTCCACTTTCTGGGCCATCGAAAGGCTGCTGTCCTGGTACAGGTCGCGGAGCTTTTCCATCTGCTCCAGATAGACGGGCGTGAGCTGCTGCATCTGGTCGTCGGTGAGCTTCAAATCCTGGATAGCCTCCTGGATGCGTGCCATCGGCCTCAGGCCGCCGCCAGTCTGGAGCCCCTGTTTGGCCTTCCACTTCTCGAATTGCTCCGGGGTGAGGACCTTTTTGACCTCCGCGAGCAGTTCTTCGCGTCCCGCCTGGAATTTCTCCCGCCTTTCCTCGGACGAAAGGCTGGTGTCCTGACGCACGGCGCGCATCTTCTCCATCCGCTCGCGCACGATGGTTTGGAGTTTTGCCGTCTGTTCGGGGGTCAGGTTGAGCTCGCGGGCGGTATCCTGCATCCGGTCGCGCATGGCGCCGGCGCGGTCGCTGGTGGCCGGAGTTGTGGAGTCGTTGGTGGTGGCGGCACGGGCCAGCGGTTGAAGAGTCAGGGTGCCGGCGAGTGCGGCCAGCGCAATCAATAGATGTTTCGTCATATCCGTAGAGTTCGTCTGCTGTCTGCTCGGGTGCTGGCCCCCAGCCATCCGCACGCACGATGGTTCTATAAGAGAAGACGTAAACCGCGGCACATTAGTTACGAGAAATCGGCGAGCACTTGCGCCCGAAACACTCTGTGCTAGGTTGCTTATGATTTTCTGAAGCAGACAACTGGAAATATGAAGAAATCATCCATACTTATACTGGTCATCGGGCTGGCGGCAGGGCTGCAAGGCGTCTCCGCCGGCGACATCACGGGCACGGTCACGCTTAAAGGCACGCCGCCGAAGGAAAAGGACATCACTCCGGTCATGGAGGATGTGAACTGCAGCAAGATGCACACGCAGGTCCCAACGACCCACTTCTACGTGGCAGGCGGCAAAGGGGAGCTGGCCGACGTCATCGTTTCCGTGCAGGACATTAGCGGCAAATCCACCGGGGCCTCGGCGCCGCCGATGACGCTGGATCAAAAGGGGTGCGAATACGTGCCGTCGATCTTCGCCGTCCAGACCGGGCAGAAGATTGTCGTCAAGAACTCCGATCCCGTCCTGCACAATGTTCATACCATGCCGGCGGAGGGCTCGGGCAACCAGGTTAAGAACGAAGCCCAGCTCCCCAATACCGCGGACCTGACCTTCTCATTCTCCAAGCCCGAGATGTTCCTGAAGTTTAAGTGCGATGTGCATCAGTGGATGTTCGCCTGGGTGAGCGTCTTCGATCATCCCTACTTCGCCGTGTCCGCCAAAGATGGCACGTTCAAGATCGCCAATGTTCCGCCCGGCAAATACAAGCTTCAGGCCGCGCATCGCAAAGCCGGCGTGGTGAGTCAGGAAATTGAAGTCAAGGACGGCGAGCCCGCCAAGGTGGACTTCGCGCTGGAAGTTAAGTAAGGGCCTGGGGATGCAGTCGGGGTTGTAAGCAATGCGCCACCAGCATGGCGAGGTCTGGCCTTTGCGCTGACCGGTTGAATAAGCGGTTGTCCCCCTAACCCGGTTCGGCTAACGCAGCTTTGTTTAAGATATGAAAACCACATCAAAGGCCACAGGATTCGGATATTCACTATATGCCATCGCCGGGGTTCTGGTTCTGGTCGGCGTTGTCCTGAGTTGGGCCGGGCCTGTCCGAATCGGCGGCTCTTTCCTCGTACTTGGTGTTGCCCTCGGGGTAAGCGCGGCAATTCAACTCGGACACTTGAAACGATGGTAGAAATTGAAGAGCCGAACCCGCTCCCTGCAGCCCACAGCCGCCGGCCTTTCTGTTTTCGACGGTTTGGGAAGATTCGCTGCTCCCTGGCTTCGTCGGAGCTTAACTCCCCGGCGGCTGTGGCTGAGGGAGGTCGTTATTTCACACCCTTGAACGCCGCGGGAGGGCACGCGGCGCATGGTTGGCGTTTCCATCGGAATGTGAACTGTCCAGGCTAGAGGTTATCCGAAAAGATAAGAGGAAGCTCTGAGACGTCGGAACCGAGCACATTCGGTTTCTTGGAATCCTTCTCTTTATTGCATAAAGTCATTGACAGTAGTGACTTACAAATGATATAAGAGGGGCA
>CAIWJG010000256.1 GCA_903912925.1 uncultured Verrucomicrobia subdivision 3 bacterium
AGGGTCAGCATTTCAGTTTGTCCGGGCGGGGCTTTTTCGTAGGGCACCAGCGGGAAGGCGTCGAACCACCAGTCGGCATTGCCCATACGCAATTAGTTGAGCAGGAACGGTTCAAACTTATCGGGTTGCTCCAGGGCGCTTTTGTACATGACGGCCTGTTGCTCCAACTGCTGGCGCAAGGTGGTGCGGTGCTCGACACACTCGGAGAGGAACTGGCGCTCCATGCGGCGCTCATATTGGAGAATGAACTTCTTGCGGCCCTGCTCGTTGAGATAGACCCCGCCGTTCCTGGGCTCGAAATGGTCGGCGTTGAGGATTTGGTGGCTGAAGAGGTCCAGCGCCAGCGCCTCGACCAGCACGGGCCGGAATGGCTCGATGAGATCCAGCGCCAGGGACCAGCGCCCATTCTCCGTGGTGTGCAGCAACCCGAGCGCCGGGTCGAGTCCGTGGGCGTGAATGTAGGCGACGGCTTCCGCATAAAGGAGCGTGGCGCCGAAAGAGATGCAGGCATTCACCGCATTGAGCGGCGGGCGGGTCGAGCGGCGCTCGAAAGGGAACTGAGCCGGCAGGAACGATGCCCAAGCCTGGAAATACCGGGCTGTGGACGCCCCTTCGTAGCCGCGCAACTCATCAATGCTCTGGCTGGTTTTCAGGGAAGCGAAGATGGCGTCGAGCCAGCCAAGGGTATTCTTGACGGATGAAGTTGGATTCTGGGTTGGGGGTTCGGACGGAGTGTCCGCGGTGAGTGGGTTGGGGGTGGGGGAGGAACTGGCGGCGTGGACGACGCCAGAACCGGCAGGCGGGGACGCCTGCCCCACGTCGGAACGGGATGCATTGAGGCGCTGGAGGACGCGGCGCTGGTTGTAGAGCTTGGCGGTGATGATGCGGCCAGCCATCTGGAGACCGAACGGAGCTTCCAAGGTGTGCTGGTATTGGCGCAGCCGGGCGAGGCCGTGGGCGTTTTGGGCGGGGAGAAAGCCGCCGAGAAACTGGCCGCCCCAGCCGAGGATGACCACGGGGATGCTGGCGCGCAGCAGGGCGGCGAGGGCTTGGGAAGTGATTTGCACCGACTCGGCGATGATGAGGCGGTCCAGGTCGCGGATGGGGATCTCGCGCAAGACCTCGTCGCGCTCGGTGGCCTCGTTACGCCCGAAGACTTCGAGGCGTTCGCTGTTGAGGGAAATCCGGCAGCCGTGCTGGTTAATGGCGGCAGTGGGCATGGTTATGACTTGTGTTTCGTTTCATCCCCAAAAGGGCCGTTAACGCAAAGACGCGAAGAAGAAAGCAGAAATTGGGAAAGCAGAAAGCAGAAATGAGAAACGGCGGAACGGAAAGCGCGGGCCTTTGGATTTCTGCTCTGTGCTTTCCACATTTCTGCTTTCATGTCAGAGCCTCTGCGTTGGTTCAACTGCGCTTTTTAGGTTCATGCGAGCAAAGTAGCAGGAGTCCGCCTGAGCGCGGGGGGCCGGGACGTCCGGGGACGTGGGGCAGGTCTCCGACCTGCCGGTTCACGGAGTCTCCGACTCCGTGTTCTCCGGGACCCCGAGTTCTGCGGACCTCCGAGGAGGCCCGAAGCGGCAGACCGGAGGTCCAATGCCGCTAGGAATTGCCCCCAGAGAAGTCCCACAAGACCGGACCAAGTCCTTGTCCCGGTGGGACATGCGACAATAGCCCAACGTTTCAACGTTGGGAACCCGCCTCCGCAGTCCGATAAGTCCCGAAGGGACGGCTGACGAATCGCACAGGGTTTCGGCCGTCCCTACGGGACTTGTGCCCCTCTAAACTCGCGCACCCAACATTGAAATGTTGGGCTATTTTCGATCATCCCTCCGGGATGAGGAGGGTCAATTCCTAGCGGCATTGGACCGGAGGTCTGCCCCGCAGCCGGGCCGGCTCAATCCTTCAGCGTGATGGCGGCGGGGGCGAGGTCGAGGGTGAAGCGCCCCTTTTCCGGCAGGAGGGGAATGAGGACCGCTGCGTCGGGGCCGGCCTGGCGCAGCTTGGTTTTCAGTTCGTCAAGCACCTTGCGCAGCCGCTGGCCATCGAAATCCTTTTGCAGACTCGCCTCGTCGCGCCAGTCGTTGCCGTCCTCGGCCACGCAGGTGGCTTTGACTCTGGCCGCGAACGCCTGTAAAGGCTCGATGGCATTTTCGTATTTGTCAGGAGCAGGCAGGGCGTGTTTGGCGTTCTCCGCCAGGAAGAGCATGAGCAGGCATTGGAGCGGCGAGAGCTTTATCCGCAGATCATTGACGGCGATAACGCGACGCGACCAAGTGAGTTTGAGCCGGACGTTGCGGCGGGCGATTTCTTCGACCTTGCCGCGGCAGCGCTGCACGAGTTCCACAAACGTGCCGGGCTTGCGGACCAGATCCCGCTCGAAGAGATTGCGCAGCGGCACGAACGGGATGTCGGCGAGGTCAATCTTTGCATCGGCCGCGCTGACCGTTCGGCCATCCGTGGCTGCCAGGCTCTGCTGCGGTTGTTTGGGGAAGTAAAAGCGTGGTTTGAGCCGGGGGTCATCAAACGGGTCGTTGACGAGGACGTGAGTGAGCCGGTCGGTGTCGCGTCCCAGCAGGGAAGCGCAGGCGTAGAGCAGCGCGCCCATAGTCTTACGCCCGCCGGCGATGGAGACGACCAGGCGGGTATCGGGCGTCTCGGTCCAGCGCCGGAGTTCGGCGAGGATGAAGTTGGCCGTGGCGGCGTTTTCCTCCGGCGTGCGCAAATCCTCGAGCCAATCGCTAGTGCCGGTCCTGGGATTAGGCGCTTCGATGAGCCGGACGGCATCGAAGTTTAGCCGCGAATCCTTTTCTGCGGACTGGCCCAGCACCGCCAGGCGAAGCTGCTGCCAAACTGTGGGCACGTCGGGCTGGGACGGCATGAGCAACTCGCGCTCGATGGCCTGGCGTCCGCCGATGGTCGTGATGACGACGACGCGGTCGGGAATTACCGGTTCCTTCTCTTGCGCCAACGCCCAGACGGTCTCGGTCAGGACGGCGGGAGACATGCCGGTGACCGCGAGGAGGATGGTGGAGGGGAGAGGGTTGAAGGTCGAAGTCCGAAGGTCGAAGGCCGAAAGAAGGCCGAGTTCCGAACTCCGAAGACCGCAACCGGATACCGAGGGCGATTCAGGTTTCTTCCTTCGGATTGCGGCCTGCTTTCGGCCTTCGACCTTCGGACTTCGGATTTGGCCTGCGAGGGGCAGGGTTGGCGGCTTGGTTTTAGGAGAGGAGTTTTTCATGGGCAGTGGGGTGCTAAATGAGAAAGCAGAAAGCAGAAAGCAGAAAGCAGAAAGCGAAAATTCACGGGGCGCCTTGCAGGCGGCGCAGGCGCTCGCGCGTCAAATCCAGGCGGTCGGGCGGCACGGGCAGGCTCGCGGCACGCTCCGCCAGTGTCTCCGAGCAGAGCATTTTCTCGCGCAGCATCACCTGAACGAAGTCCAGGTCCTTTTCCCGCCCGGCGACGAGCTTGGAGGCGGCCAGATCGTGGACTTCGAGGCACCACCCGGTGGCACCGCCGGTGTTCTCGTTGTGGATGGGCACGAGCCGCTCCTGCCAGCCGGGCGGCAGGGTGGCGGTGGTTTCATCCACCCCGTGGGCGTAGTAGCCGAAGGTCTCGTGGAACGTGGACAATTCGCCGATGGCACCGTCTATGAGGATGGACTTGGCCGGGTCGGCGCGCGGGAAAACGTCGGCCTCAATGGAAGAGAGCAGGAGGTCCGGGGCGTTGGGGAACTGGCCGAGGATGGCCTGGCTGCCAACAACGACGATGTCGCGCTGGTTGGTAATGGCCGCGGCGGCGCGAAGAATGTGCTCAAGCGAGGCTCGATTCATAGCGGTGCAGGATGGCTTGGCGCTCGGCGGGGGGCAGCAGGCCGGCGAATGGGCTGGACTGGCGCAGCCGTGCCGATTCCTCATCTCGAGCACGCAGGAGCCGGAGCAACTGGGGCAGTGACAAAGTATCGAGCAGCCGCTGCCATTCGCGGAGGGGCGCTGCGGGGTTCGCGGCGAGCCAGCGTTTGAGGTTGGCGCGGGCCACTTCCAGAAGCTGGGGATCGGCTTCGAGCCTGGCTGCGACCGCCTCGTGCAGCGCCAGGCTACGTTCATCAATCCATTCGTGCGAGCGCATGTCTTGGGAGATTAAAGCCGCAGTCCACAATCCGCAATCCGCAGTGCCCCCCGCAGTTCGCCTGGGTTCAGCCTAAAAACGGCAGTTGAAACGATGAAACCACAGATAGACACCGATAAACACTGATGCCGACCCCGGCCAAGGCGTTCACCTTGCGGGTGATGCGGGGTTGTTCGGCAATCGGCTGCTAATCCGTGTCCATCGGTGTTCATCTGTGGTTGAACGGCTCTTCTTAGGTTCATGGTTGAGGACCTCGACGGGCGAATCGTAAACGAGCTTGCGGCCAGCTTTAGTCCGAGCGGCAGGAGTAACAGTAATCGTCGCCCACCATGGCTGGCCGGCCACAGGCGCAGCGGTGTATGGTGGAGCCGGAGGAACCCGATGGGCGATGTTTCGGACGGGGGGGCTGCGGTAGTGGCGTTCCGGAGTGCAGACTTGCAATGTGGCGTGCCAAGTTTTCCGGGCGGACGGGCACCTTGCAGTGGGGGCACTCGTCGAACCCGTTGGGCAGGCGGCGAACTGGCAGGCTTGCAGCCGGGTTGGCTGGGGCGGCCTGCGGGGTTGTGTCCACTTCGATAACCTTCTTGAGGTCTGCGAGGTGCGTCTGCGTGAAGTATATGCTGAAGTTGCTTTGAGCGAGGACGACGTCCATGCGCTGGCCGTTCATGGCGGTGAAGAGCGCGCTGAGCTGGTCCTTCGAGGCATTGGCGAATCGGAACATCGCGCTGTGATTTGGGCACAGAGCGAGATAGTTCTGGTAGTGGCGCTTCTTGAGGTCGGACAGAAATTCGACTTTTTCGAAGTAGTAGGCACCGCCCTCAACCTTGAAAGGGAGCGTGGTGTGGCAGACCTGGCAGATCATTTCGCCGTCGGGATTGGTGTATTGGTGGCGGAGGTATTGCGCGCACTCGTCTTTGACGTCACCCAAGCCAGTCGAGACGCTGCGCATGCGGTCTTCCTTCTCGCGGGCGGGGGCGTCTTTGGCTTTGTCTGCAACGCGCTCGGCCCGCCGGTCGGCGTTGCCGGATTGGTGGTCCGGCAACTCCTTGGGTTTGTCACGCTCGGCCAGGATACGTTCCTGCTCTTCAGGCGGGAGCTGGGCGAAGAGCCGCGCTCGGTCCAGACTCTTGGAATCGGGGAACCCGAGCGATTTAGCTTCGCTTTCGGTCTCTGCCTGCTTCTGGATTTGTCTGACCGACTCCTCGCCGAAACCGAGGACTTGGAGCCAGTGCCAACCTGAGTCAAAGGGGAAGCCGTCTGGCAGCAGTTGGCGGGAGGCCTGGGCTGGTGTGGCGAAGGAGAGCCCGGCGGTAGTTTGTTGGGGAATCCACGATAGGCACTTCAGCCGGTAGCAGAGGGTGGAAGGGCTATATGTTGTGCCGTAGTGGCCCCAGCCTTTGTGATACTGGTGGCCCTGTTCCAGGGAGTACCAGTTGTGGGCGCCGTAGTGACAGAGGTGGCGCCAGACAAAGTGGATTGTTGCCATATCAGGTTTTCCAGCCTCTACGGTCTTCTGGATGTGCGGGAGAATCGGCAGCAGATCGTCGATTGACTGAAGGTGGGCCCTTGCCCCGACGGCCTTAGCAAATGCCGCTAGCCGGGAGAGGGTAACTCCGCATGTCTCATAAGCGGCAGCAAGTGCCCGAGGCACGGAGTCAACAGCAGTGCCTTTTGCAGACCTGAGCGCGTCGTAGTAGATGGACAGACCGGTTTCGACGAATGGCTTGTCCAGGAATGCTTGGTGGGGTGTGCCCCACTTATCATCGTCGCGCTTGAGAATAAGGTAGTCTTGGAAAAGCTTAGCTTTGCTGGGGTCTTTTTCGACGAGAGCCACCCAACGGGGAAGATCTTCCATGTTGGGATTGAAGTCGGCATGCCGGTAGCGCGTTTTCAGGATTGCTTCTACCTCTTCGAACTCTCCGACTTCGCGAACACCAATGGATTCCAGGAAGCCTCGGGCTTCCTCCTGTTGAGCGGTACTTTTCCCGAAGGTGTAAACCCCTTTGGCCACGCGCGGAAACTTGTCGTCATTCTCTACCTTGGCCGTGGGGAAGAAGCACTGGCGGCCGATGCCATACGCACCCGTGCCAAGGCGGACGATCTGGAGCGCGTCGAAAGCTTTCAGTTGGCCGTCCTCGGCGAACTCTTTGTTGAGGAGAGAATAAAATTCCTGGTGCCATTCGAGGGGCTTGGCCTTGAGCCATTCGAGGAATTCGGCGTCAGCCTTCTGAACCGCGTCCGATGTGGCCTTCTCTTTCAAGACCGCCAGCAGGGCATCGATGCCCCAGTCGGTGATGGCTAAACTGGAGAGGAAGCGGTCGGCGTTGCTGTTCTTCTGCGGTGCGGCGACAGCCCATTGGGGGGGCTCGTCTTTATACTCGATGAGGTATTCGATGTCCTTTAGAGAAAGGAGATCCTTCAACGCTGGCTTGGACTGTTTGAGGAGTCTAGCGGGGGCGTGAGATTTGTGGTGCGTTGGCGTGAGGGGTTGGTCGTTCATCGCCTGGACGATTGCTTTGCGTATGGGCTCGTACCGAGGTGCGAGGTTGTCATGGGGATTGGGCAGGAGACCAAGGAACTCAGCGTTCAGGAGACCGAGGGTTTGGATGTCATGAAGGGACGTGGCCGCCAGTTTGGCTAGCTGAGCGAACAGAGGATCGTTTGCTGGTGTTTCCTTGATGCTAGCGCGGCTTAGCTCAGGCACGAACGGGGCGTGAAGGTGAAAGCGTAAGCCCGAGGTCTCTTTTTCAGCGGGAAAGAAGACAGCGACGCG
>CAIWJG010000257.1 GCA_903912925.1 uncultured Verrucomicrobia subdivision 3 bacterium
CACCCGGCCTACATCCCCCGCAAAACCGCCCTCGTGTAGGCCGGGTGCCCTCACCCGGCGTCCCCTTCTCCTCCATAATGAGAATTGCTGGTAGAATGCCGACGAGGCTGGCATTCATGCCGACGATAGTGCAGGATTGTGCGCTAGATATACGTCGGTGAGAGCCGGCGTTCGTTGTTTGTGGCCATTGACCAATAATGAAGCGCATCATGAAACGCCTGCCTTTGCACCTCCCAGCCCAACTGGCGCTTGGACTCGCCGTCTTGGCGCTCGACCCGGCCGCACAAGCTCAGCAGATGGTCCCCGCGCGCATTGATGCCCGGATGATGCGGCAGCCGGCGGTTTCGGCCACGCAAATTGCCTTCGTCTATGCGGGCGACATCTGGCTCACCGACAAGGCGGGCGGCGTGGCCGTGCGGATCAGCTCACCCAAAGGCGAAGAGTCGTTCCCTCGGTTCTCTCCGGATGGCTCACTGCTCGCCTTTACGGGGGACTATGACGGCAATGAGGACATCTACGTGATGCCAGTTACGGGCGGCCTGCCCACGCGGGTCACCCATCACGGCGCACCTGACCGGATGCTGGGATGGTATCCGGACGGCAAGACCATCCTCTACGCGACCTCAATGACCAGCCCGAAGAACCGGTTCAACCAGCTTTACCGCGTGCCAGCCAAAGGGGGCCTACCGGAGAAGCTGCCTGTGCCTTACGGCGAATTCGGGGCCATCTCGCCCGACGGCAAGACACTGGCCTACGTGCCCATCAGCGTGGATTTCCGCACCTGGAAGCGTTACCGCGGCGGCATGAACCCGGACATCTGGCTGTTTGACCTGGAGAAGCTGACCGCCCGCAACCTGACGCGCTCGCCCGCGGCCGATTCCGTCCCGATGTGGCACGGAGATACGCTCTATTTCCTCTCCGACCGCGACGAGAACAAGCGCTTCAACATCTGGGCCTGCGACCTCAAGCACGACAAGGTCCGGCAAGTGACCTTCTTCAAGGAGTTCGATGTGCATTTCCCCAGCATCGGGCCGGGGGACATCGTCTTCGAGAACGCGGGCCGGCTCTACTTGCTGGACGTGCAGACGGAGAAGTATCACGAGGTGGAAATCCGCGTGCTGACGGACCGGGCGACGCTCAAGCCGCACGCCGATAATGTCTCCGGCCATATCTACAACGCGACGATATCGCCGAGCGGCAAGCGGGCGCTGTTCGAGGCGCGCGGGGACATCTTTTCCGCGCCAGCCGAGCACGGCGTAGTCCTCAACCTGACGCGCACGTCAGGCATCGCGGAACGCTACCCGGCATGGTCACCGGACGGGAAGTGGATCGCGTATTTCAGCGACCGCACCGGGGAGTATGAGCTGACGGTCCGCAATGCCGAGACCAGCTCCACCACCAATCAGGTCGGAGAGCAGACGCTGACGAAGCTCGGGCCGGGCTTCCGCTATCGCCCCCAGTGGTCGCCCGACAGCAAGAAGATTGGCTTTATTGACCAGGCGATGCGTATCAACCTCTTCGACTTTGAGGCCAGGACCAACCAGGTGATTGGCCGCCAACTCTGGCTATACCACGATGAGCTGAGCCGCTTCACGGTGGGCTGGTCAGCGGACAGCCGCTGGATTGCCTGGGCGCAGGACTTGGACGATCGCAACTCGGCCATCGCTCTCTACGACTGCAGGTCCAATGCGATGCACCAGGTCACCTCCGGCGTCTATAACGACGAGCTGCCCACGTTCGATCCGGACGGCAAGTACCTGTTCTTTCGCACGGGCCGCACGTTCACGCCCAGCTATAGCGAGCTGGATGAAACCTGGATCTACGCCAACACGTCGGGGCTGGCGGCGGTGCCGCTGCGGAAGGACGTGCTCTCTCCGCTGGCTCCGCGCAACGACGAGGAAGGCGACAAGGCGAAGGACACGAAGGAGGATGACCAGAAGAAGAAGGACGACGACAAGAGCGACAAGAAAGCAGACGAGGCCAAAGCCGCCGACAAGCAGAAGGATGAGGGTAAGGCTGACAAACCGAAGGAGGAGAAGAAATCCGACGACAAGAAGGCGGGCGACAAGAAGAAGGACGAGAAAGCGAAACCGGTCGAGATTGACGTGGCGGGTTTCGAGGAGCGGGTGGTCGTGCTCCCGCCCAAGGCCGGGCGTTACGACAGCCTGATGGCTGTCCCGGGCAAGCTGCTTTACCGCCGCACGCCACGCGTCGGCTCGGCGGATGAGAAGTCGCCGGTCGTCTTCTGGGACCTGGAGAAGCGTGAAGAGAAGACCGTGCTCGATGACGCCGACTATGTGGAGCTTTCCGGCAACCGCGAAAAACTGCTGGTGCGGAAAGGCAGCGATTACGCCATCATCGAGCCCAAGGATGGGCAGAAGCTGGACAAGAAGATTAATACCGGCGGCTTCGAGGCGCCGATTGACCCGGTCGCCGAGTGGCGGCAGATCTTCACCGATGCGTGGCGGCTGCAGCGCGACTATTTCTACGACCCGGGCATGCACGGCGTGAACTGGAACGAGATGCGCCAGCGCTACGGCAAGCTGCTGGAGGACGCGGTGACGCGCTGGGACGTGAACTACGTGATCGGCGAGCTGATCTCGGAGCTGAACTCATCCCACACGTATCGCAGCGGCGGTGAGGTCGAGAAAGGTCCGGTGGTGGGCGTGGGGTACCTGGGCTGCGATTTCTCGCTCGAAAACGGCGCCTACCGGATCAAGCATATCATCAAGGCGGGGCCCTGGGACAGCGAAGTGCGGTCGCCGTTGCTCCAGCCGGGTCTGACAAATGTTCACGAAGGGGACTATTTGCTCGCGGTCAATGGCCAACCCCTCGACGTGGCGGAAGACCCATGGGCCGCGTTTCAGGGTCTGGCCGATAAGCCTGTCTTCCTGACCGTCAACGACAAGCCGGTGCTGGCCGGGGCACGCCAGGCGCTGGTCCAAACCCTCGGCAGCGAGGAACGATTGCGCAACCTGGCCTGGATCGAAGAGAACCGGCGGCGCGTCGAGCAACTCAGCCAGGGACAGCTCGGGTATGTGTATGTGCCGGACACCGGCATCAACGGGCAGAACGAACTGGTGCGCATGTGGCGCTCCCAGGTGAAGAAGCCGGGCCTGATCATTGACGAACGCTTCAACAGCGGCGGCCAAATCCCCGACCGCTTCATCGAGCTGCTGGATCGCCCGCTGCGCAATTACTGGGCAGTGCGTGACGGCAAGGATTGGACCACGCCGCCAGTCAGCCACTTCGGCCCCAAGGCGATGCTGATGAATGGCTGGAGTGGCTCGGGCGGGGACTGCTTCCCCTTCTATTTCAAACAATCCGGGCTGGGACCACTCATCGGCACGCGAACCTGGGGCGGATTGATCGGCATTACGGGCTCGCCGCGGCTGGTGGATGGCGGGGGCATAACGGTGCCGGCGTTCGCCATCTACAGCACCAACAGTCAGTGGATCATCGAGGGTTATGGGGTGGACCCGGACATCGAGGTGGTGGACGATCCCGGGGCGATGGCGCGAGGCGGCGACCCGCAGCTTGAGCGCGCCGTGGTCGAGGTGATGAAGGAATTACGCCTGCACCCGCCGCGTGAAGTCAAGCGGCCACCCTACCCGAAGAGGCCGGGAGTCTGATACGCTTATGAAATTGAAGACACTTACAACACGGCTTGTCCTGAGCCTGCTCGCGGCAGCCACACTTTGGACCGAATCGGCCGGCTCCGTCGCGGTGGCGGCAGACTCCCCAAAGCAGATACAAGTGTTCGACGCGCGCTACCTGCGGAAGCTCGACGTGCATGACCCGAACGGGGCGGCTGAACTATGGGACACGATGCATACCGTGGCCGCAGTGCAAGGGCTGGCAAACCGTGAGGCGCCGCGGCTCTACGTGGTGTTCTGCGCCCAGTTTGGAGTTGAGACCGACCAGTTCTGGCTCGACTGGCTGCGCGGGGAGGACGGCTGGCTCAAGAACACGGAACTGGCGACTCTCACCTCTCCTGAAGAGGTCGTGCGTACGTTCAAGAAATACGTCAAGGGCCTGGTGGTCTATGATCCAGAGGTCCCGGCGACTTCCTGTATCGCTTCCACGGCGGCCGGCTGTGATGACTTGCTGCCAGTGCGGTTCAGCCGTGCAACGAACTCGATGTTCGCCTTCCTGACCGGCAAGCTGGGTCTGCCGGTGCGGCTCTGGCTGGTGAATCCGGACGGCACGTCCAAGTTCACCGGTAAGGGGCTAATTCCCGACCTGAACGAGCCCTCCTCGGGCAGCGCCAAGAACGACACCTATCGCTGGGCCATCCGGCACTACATTGACTCCGGCAAGTGCGACGCCCGCATGGCCGCCTACTACATTGACGCGTTCTGGCTCAAGAGTCCCAACCGGGGACAGTGGGACCTTCATACGCTGTCCAATCACGATTATTTCATCGCCCGGCGGGGATTCTTCTTTGACTTGGCAACCTGGGGGGATGAGACGCCGGTGGATGACCCCGGCCAGAGCATGGGATTGGACCGGCAGACATTCCTGCAGATGCTGGCCGCCCTGAACCGGAAGGCCCAGAAGAGCATGATCAAGGTGGGCGGCTTCACCCCGTGGGCATTCAAATACACCGACTATCAGGGCGCGGGCGGCAAGCATGGTGGAGTGGAGACAGAATGGGAGTTCGCGCGGATGATCTCGCAGTTCAACGGTTACATGGAAGCCGACGCCATCGGCCTCAGCGCAATGGCCAACGCCTCCTTCTATGCGCATTACCCGCTCAAGGAGCGCTACCGGCAGCCCAATCCCAAACCCACGCGAGCCGGCTGGCAGCAAGCCGGTTACCTGACCGCAGAAGGCAAGGTGACGCCGAAGCTCTACGTGGGCTATTACGCCGGCGACTATGACGCGCCGTCCTGGCTCTACAAGGCAGTAGCGGCTTACTCCTCGGACCCGCAGCGGGGCCAGGTTCCGCTGGGCTGGGCCTTCGACCCGAACCTCGCCGACCGCGTGCCCCAGGCGCTGGCCTATGCCTATCGTCACGCCACTACTAATGACTTCTTCATCGCAGGAGACTCGGGGGCCGGCTACCTGAATCCTCGAGCGCTGACAGTTCGGCCTGATTCGAAGCTGCCGCCGGCGCTCCGAATCTGGACGGAGCATTGCGAACGCTACTTCAAGCGCTGGGACATGAGCATCACTGGTTTCATGTTGGACGGAGCCGGAGGAGGCTCGACGCCGGAGGAGTTCTCTGCCTATAAGCGCTTCAGCCCGGACGGGTGCGGGAACCATTTTGACTTGCAGCCGCGGGTGATCTCAGGCGTGCCGACCATTCGGGAGTGGGACATGCCGGACTCGGCGGAGGCAACAGCGGCTTATATGGCCCAGCAGGCAGCCGCCACCACCAACGGACCGTGTTTCCTGTGGGCCAGAACAATTCTGAAATCGCCTTCCTGGCACGCGGAGGTATCGCGGCACCTGCGCGAGAAACATCCCCAGGCACCGGTGGTGGTGGTTGATCCCTACACGTTCTTCGGCCTGATAAAAGAGCAGGCGTCGGGAATCGGACACTGAGGGCGGGGCGGAGCGCGCCCGACTATTTCACATCGGTACGGAACGGCGTAGCCGGCAAGCCTTCCTTGTTGAACAGGTTCACGTCCGGCGTGTTGGCCCAGCCGTAGCGAACCGCCACAGGCTGCGGCACAGAAGGACTGGAGACTACGACCTTATCCACTTCAATGGTCGCCTTGGCGGCAGAGAAGGTGCCGTCGGCTCCTGCGATGGTAAACCCCTTGAGCTCGCCGTCTTTCGCCAAGAGGCCACTGCCGATATGCGTGAAACTCAGGACGACGTGGTCGCCCTCGATTTTCAAGGAGGCATAGACCGGGCCGGAGTATTCGAGGTTCTCGCCGTAGGCGATGGCACGGGCGGCGAGGGCCAGGCGTGCGCCCACCGGTTCCTTCTTCGTGGGGTGGATGTCCTTCTCGTCGCCAATGTCAGTGATTACGGCCATCGCGGTGCGCGGGACCTTTTGCCAGCTCACCAACTGCGCCTCGCGGATTTCGGGCTTCATCGCCTGGTGCGGCGCAATCTGCACGAAGAAGAAGGGGAAATCGCCCTGGCCCCATGCCTGCCGCCAGTCTTGGATCATGGCCGGGAACAGCTTCTGGTATTGGGCAGCGCGGCTGGCGTTGGCTTCGCCCTGATACCAGATGGCCCCTGCAATCGCGTAGGGCTCCAATGGCGCAATCATGGCGTTATACAGGCCACAGGGCCGGACCGGAGACTTACGTGGGTCGGCTGGGGCCTTCGGCGCCCGGGGCGGCTTCTCACCAGCGGCTTCCGCCTTCTCCACTGCCTGCTTGTGCTTTTCGACTGCTCGCTCGTGCTGCGCTGCGGCGGCCACGGGATCGTACTTATTCACCTGCTCGGCATACCGCTCCAGGATTTCCCTCAGGCCGGGATCGGCTTCGAGCGTCGCGCGGGAGGTCCAGGCCTCAGCGGGCGTGCCGCCCACCGATGAATTGATCAGGCCGACAGGAACCTTGAGCGCCCGGCGCAACTCACGGCCGAAGAACCACGCGACCGCGGAGAAGCCCCTTGCGGTCTCCGGGCTGGATTCCTTCCAACTGCCGGGGACTTCGGCCTTGGGGGTGTCCGTCGCACCGTAGGGCACGGTGAACAGCCGTAGCTGGGAATCCCCTGCGACGGCGATGGCTTCGGCGGCATTGGCCGCTTGCGCCAGGTGGAACGCCATGTTCGATTGCCCGCTGCACAACCAGACTTCGCCAACCAGCACGTTGGTGATGGTGATCGTATTATCACCGGTGATCGTCATCGTGAACGGCCCGCCTGCTTTCATGGGTTTGAGCCGGACCAGCCAGCGGCCGTCCCTGACCGTGGTGGAGACCGTCTGGTCCTGAATCTTGACGGTGACCTGCTCGCCGTCCTTGCCGGCGCCCCAAACCGGCACGGCCACACCCTGCTGCAACACGGTACCGTCGGAAAACAGGCTGTTGGGTTCCACCTCGGCGCGCGCGGCAGCGCCGATGCCGACCAGGAACGCGGCGACAGTGATTATGAGTACGGTTCGGCGCAGGACAGAAGAGTTCATAGGTGTCCTTGAGCTTATGGGAAAGGTCGGATTAAGCCACCATAAAGCACGAAGCCGGCACGGCAGCGCAAGGGAGGAAGGCCGTGGCCACACGCCAGCCTCGCCGGACCCTCGCCGTAGCACCTCTTATCGGCGATAAGAGGTGCTACGGCGAGGCTACGGCGAGGGTCCGGGGCAGTGCCGGGGCG
>CAIWJG010000258.1 GCA_903912925.1 uncultured Verrucomicrobia subdivision 3 bacterium
GGCCGAATGTGAGGCTGAGCCTGTAGAAGCCACTGACACAGCCCCGACACAGGAAACGCCTGAATTTGTCGAGGCAGACATGAAATGGCCGAAGAAGGTTAAACACCGCAAGCAAGTCCTCGCAAAGATTTATCGCCCCTGCGAGGGTCGTGATTCGTACCGCGTCGCGTGGAAGGTCGGCGGCAAGCGGATGATGAAATCATTCCGCACCTATAGCGGGAAGGGCGGGGCGCTCGAATACGCCGAGGGCTTAGTGCCCGACTTGGCTAAGGGCTCACAAGTCACCCGCTTGACGACAGAGGATGCTAATGACGCCCTGGCCGCGCTGGAACGGCTGCAAGCCTTCTACAGGACCACGGGGCGGCGCGTGTCGCTCCTGGCCGTTGCCAGCGAATGGGCCGAGGTTTCGGCCAAGCTGGGCGCCCACACCCCAAGCGAAGCCGCCGAGGGCTTTTTGTCCACCGTTGTCAGTGTAAAGCGGATGGACATTGCCAAGGCCGCCGAGTTGTTCATTGCGGCCCGCAAGCCAAAGACAATCGCCAAGCCCGGGAAGCGCCCCCAGCTATCAAAGGGCTATGCTTACAACGTCGCAATGTGGCTTAATGAATTCGCCAATACCTTCCCCGGCAATGCTGTGTGTGATCTCACCCGGCAGCACTTGGAAAAATACTTCGGCCAGCATAGCGGGGTTTCGCCAAAGACGCGCAACGAACGCCGCAACGTGGTAAGGATGTTCCTGAAATGGGCGGTCCGGCAGGATTACTTGCAAGGAAACAATCGCCTGCTCGAAGCTGATTGCATGGCGAAAGAGGTTTATGAGCCCGAGGAAATCGCCCTTTACACCGCGGACGAATTGCGGGGCATGTTAGAACGGGCAAGCAAGAAGCCCGGGCCAGCGAAGCAAGGGGAAGCGCCCGAGGCGGATTACACTAAGCTTTTGCCCATAATCTCGCTCATTGCCCTGGGCGGGGCGAGGCTGCAAGAGGCTGTGCGGTTGACCTGGGAGGACGTGTTCCACGTCGAGGGGCACATTGAGATTTCCAGCGCCAAGAGCAAAACCCGCTCACGGCGGCTGGTAACAATCTGCCCAGCTCTGGCGGGTTGGCTTGAAACCTACAAGGACAGCACCGGCCCATTGTGGGCGTTCGGCCTTCAACACTTCCACAAAGCTTTTGAGAAGATGTTGACCGAATTGGAAATCCCGACCCGGCGGAACGGGCTCCGGCATGGGTTTGTTTCGGCTCACTACGCTAAGGACTCTGACGAGGGCTTGACCGCCAAAGAGGCGGGCAATAGTCCGGCGATGGTGCATAAGAATTACAAAGGACTGATGACAGAGGAAGACGGCAAGGCTTGGTTCGACGTCGCTCCGCAGCAACCGGCCAACGTGTTGACCCTGGCCAGCGCCGTTGCTGCTAAGGCATAGCAAGGCCAGCTTTTCACTGGCCCGGGGCCGCTCAGCCTCGGGCCTTTTTGTTGTGGGGTGTCCATCTATCCAACCGCATCCTTCCGGCGCGTCCTGGGGCAACGTGGCGCGATTCTCACGGCTTCAAATGCGGCTTGCCCGAGGTTTTACGGTTTCAACCCTTTGGCGCGGTCCTGGCCGGCGCGTCCTGGCGCAAGCTGGGCGGCGGCGTGGGCGCAGGCCTCGCACAATTCGCGCCCCCTACGCGCCCCCGCCGCGCTGTTGGCGAATCAAAGCGGCTTGGACTGAAGGCCAATGGAACAGAACGCGCCTGCCCAATTTCACGGAAGGCAGCTTGCCTTTCGCGCAGTAGGAAAAGAGGGTCTTCCGGCAGACGGGCAGCTTCAGGAGCAATTCCTCCGTTGTCAGAAATTCCTTCGGCGCTGGCGGTTGTTCTGTGGCGGTCTGTGTTGCTGGTTGTTCTATGTTGTCTCCCATAAATTAGCTTCCTTTCGCGCTGGCGGGTTTCGGGGTGTGTTGTTTCTCGCGCCACCAGCCCGGCAACGCGCCGGTGCGCTTCGTTGGCTCTGGCTCTGGCTCGGCTGGCTTGTCCTCGATCTGTCTTACCTCTTGCGTGTCCACTACCGTGCTCGGCTTCGCGTTGGGGCCATAAACGCTCTGCACCATGACGCTGATCGTGGTGGTAGCAACCGCGGGTTGGCGGCCTGCGTCCTGGGGCGGCAGTTGGGGCAAGTAACGCTCAGGCGCGGCGAACTCCAGCAACGCCTTCGACGCTCGCCAGTCCGGGCGGTGGCCATTCTTACCCGTTTCCGCGTCTTGGATGTTCGCCAGCCTACCTTCGAGGTATGCGGCCTTCACACGCGCAACCATGTCATCCCATTTAGGGGCACTTCCCGACCTCTGGATAAAGTTTCTCCACGTCGGGTAAGGGATGTCGAGGAAAGCGGTTGCCTCCTTGTAGTTCATCCTTCGGCACTCCACGAGGAAGGCGATCTGTTTAAGGTCCGCTGCGCTGATATGCTTCTGGCGTTGGGTAGGTTTGGCGGTGGCGAGGTGGTTCTTGGTGCTCATAAATTGCTGGTGCTGGCGTTATCGGTTGGGGGTGTTACTGGTCGGCAGGAGGTGCAGCGCAACCCGTAATTTCGCAAGAGGCGTTTGAGTGCTGCCCTGAGTCTAAGGACGGGCGGTGTCTGCCAGTTGCCCGGGACGGCTCTAAGTTCCAGGGCGAAGCGGTCGGGACTGGTGCCAAAACCTTCCGGCGCGGTGTTGGTGCCAGAAGTAGGCGCCACACCCCCTATAGGGGTGGCACTTTTGGCACCTGAGGTACCAAAACCCCTTTTGGCACCTTCTGGCACTTTTGGCACTTGGGGGGTATTCATGGCTTCAAAACGGGTTGCCATTGGCCGGAAATCTTTGATCGGATAATGCGCCCGGCCTTTTCGAGCGCCCGCCGTTCGCGGTGGAAACTGGTTTCGGAAATGCCGCAATCGCTCTTGGCGAGTTTCTGCCACGCGGTAGCGGGCAAGCCGCCCTCGGGTAGCAGGGAGAGCAGCTCGCCAGCGCATTCCTTTTTCGGGCGTCCGGTCTGGGGTATTTCATCGGAGGCAACCTCGCGCCAGCAAATGCCCCTTTCTGAGTGTGCCAAGTGCCGGACGTAGGAGCGTTGCCCGTCGGCATCCTGCCAGCCGAGCCGAGCGCCGCGCTTGCCCGCCCGAAGCTCGAAAACATCATGCGAGCCGATAGAGCGGAGCGCCAGGACGGCCCGCGCCCAGTTCGCCCATTCAGCGGAGCCGGTGCCCGAATAGGCAAAGTCGCCAGCCTGCCAGCTTGGCTTCTCGCGTCCGGTAGGGGGCTTGTTGGTATGGGTGATGATGATGCCGCCGCATTGGAAAGTGTGTAGCAGGGGGTTTATCTGATTGCGGAGAAACCCGCCCACGTCCCGCTGTGCGGAGGCCTCGCCGCCCAGGTAGGCCAGGGCGGGGTCAATCCAAACAAGGTCGGGGCGGTGCTTTTCGAGCAGGGGCGCAACGGTAAAGTTGGTAAAGGCTGCCCCGGTGCGGGTGTCCTCGCAAGCAACGGTGATGTTGGCGAGCGCGGCTTGCACTTGTGCGGGGGTCAAGTCGAGCCCGGCAATTACACCGTCCCGCATTTCAGCAAGGTCGCCGTCATCATTTTCGGCTTGAATTAGTAACGAGGTGAGCGGCTTGACGGGTGTAATTCCAAAGCACTCACGGCCCAGCCCCCAAAGCAGCTTGGCTTGCATGGCGAGGCTGCTTTTTCCAATTCCCGTTGGCCCGCAGAGCAGCAACCCGCCGCCTCGGCACAAGTAGCCGGTGCGAAGTAACTCTGTCGGGTCATCTGCCTCGCGGCGTTTCAATTCGGCCAACGGTTTCGATTCGGGGGGTTGCGGGACGGCTTCGCTTCCGACTTCTGGCGTTTCTCGCCAACTTATCACGGGGATAATGTCATTCACGATTGCACCTCCAGCGGCTTCGGATTGTAGTAGAAAACGGTTTGGCGCTTGCCGTTGTCGCGGGTGCCGTCGGGCATCCGGCAGAACTGGCAGCGGGTCCAAAGTTTGGAGTCTGCGCCAAGGCTTACAGAATAGCGCATGAAGCGCCGTAGCTTGTCCTCGGGCTGGCTGGCGCAGTAGAACCAGCCGTGAAGACTTTTGTTGCCCGAATGGACTGCCAACACCAAGGGACCATAACCGGCCAAGTGAAGCAGCAGCGCGGCGTGATCGTCGGGCGTGCCGGTGTCGAATTCAACAATTAGGAAACGGCGCGGGCCGGTGTTGCTGAGTGTGTGGCGGCTCGGCTTGCCTTCCTTTGTCACGCCTTCAACCGTGGACATGGGCGACGGGACAATAAGCGCCAGCCCGGCCATTTGCCCGCGCCAGTCCTCACGCGGGCGGGTGTCGAAAGTTGAATTGGACTTGCCACAGCACAAGAGCGCGGCAGGTGGGAACAGCCCGTCAATGATTGCCTCTGTGTGTTGCTCGCTATCCTCGATGCGAACCGGGGAAGCTTCCCACAAGTCTGCCAACTTGCCGCCCTCCCGGATAATGGCCGCGCGCTGTTCCTGATTCACGGCGGGCCACTTGCTGACAACGTGAACCGGGGCAGCGTTGCCGCTCGGCTGCCACGCGCAAGAGAGGGCATCTTTAACGGCTGCCACTATTTCACCCTGGGGGACGTGTCGCCCGCATTGGGCAACCTGAGTTTCGAGCAACCGCACAATTTCACCGGCTGGCAGGTGGGCGTGAAGTTGGCGGGCTACTCGAAACAGCCAACCGTGGACACCTTCACCGGCCCGGGGTGGACTGGCGAGCAAGTCGCGTAGCCAACCAGGCAAGGCAAGGACAGAGGTGTTCACGTCTTGCCCCTCCATTGGCGCACTAGCCGCCAAAAGATTCTGGCGAGCATGTTCCTATGCTCACGGCGAATCAGGAACGAGGGATGCGAGGCGAGCATTTTACAAAAGGCCAACCACTGGCCCAGGCTTGACGTTGGCCGCGATTTGATAGATGGTGTGTGCATCATATTGGTTTTGCGCCCGATGTTCTTCCCAGACTCGGGCGCAATTTTATTTCAGGAGCCGGACCGCTTCTTCATCATGGACGCCAAGGCAAGAGCGCCCTCGCGCTTCTTCTTTTCGCAGAATTCCCGCAAGCGGGCTCGGGCCTCGGGCGAGTCGCCCGCGAGTTCGAGGCTTAACGTGTTTTCAGAGCGGCCCGGGAATCGGATTAGCTCGGTAGAAGTCGGCGGGAGTTCTCCAGGCGGACTTCGACGCGTGCCAAACAAGCCGGAGGCGGAGTTGATGATTCTGGTATCCATAGTTTTCAGTCAGTCAAAAGCCACGGGCGGGCTCCCCGGACCCACCCGCAGCAAAAGCGCCAGGCGTTCCAGCGGTTGCAATTGGGGAAAGGCCGCTGTCCTGGCGCAAAGGTTCATGGGAAAAATTCCCCACAACAACGCGGGCAGAATATCCGTCCGCCCTCCAGGTCCTCACGGGCGAGGGGCAAATGCTGCGTGACCATCGGCTCGCGCAGTTGGAAAACGAAGCCGCGGGCCAGCGCCAGACCAACCGCAAGGGCCTCTGTCGCGGCGGTTGGGCCGACGGCGTGGCATTGGTCGCAAGTCACCCGAAGCTCTACGGGCTGCTCGCACAGGATGTCAATATCCTCGGGCGGAAGGCTGGCGATTTGGAGCGCCGATGGTTCAGAAGAGGTGAAGGTCATAGGTCAAGCCTTCTTCGGAGCAACGCCTAAATCTCGAAGCGCCAGGGCCACGCCTTTCGCGATTTCCGCAGCCAGCCCGCCGTGTGGCAGGGCGGCCTGCGCGGCTGCTTGCTGCCTTTGCTGGGTCTCCTGCTGCCGCTGGGCGTCACCCGACCCCTCCAACGCCTCTTCGCGGTCCAGGGTAGGCCGGATCTCATCGCGCACCGATTTCGCCTCGCTTGCGCTTCGCCAGCCGTCCTCACTAAAGTCCCGCAAAAAGCGCCATGCGCTGATAAGCCCGCCCGACATGTAAGGCTGACCCTCGGCGTTAAACTCCTCTGGGTGGACGTGGGTCTCGATGATTTGCCGTGTTTTGGGGTCAACCGTTGACCCAAGCTGAAAGCGATCAAACGCAAACTGAACGACAGACCCGCCGCCGCAGTCGGCGATGTGCGCCGCGAGGATGGCGTAGCGCCAGGGAGAATCAGGACCCTCGTCGTTTTTCAGCCACAGCTTACCCAAAAACCCGAGGACGCTGTTGTCGAAAATGGCGATCACGCTTTCCCGCTCATCTTCCGGAGAGAGCGCCGTGGGCCTGCCCTGATTGATGGAGATGAAGTTATTTTTGACAGGAAGCTCATTCTTTGATTGATGAAAACCCATACTATCTATCCTTTCTGTTGTTGATGTTTTTACTGCGTGACAAACCGCAAAAGCTCTGCTTCTGCGATCAAAACCTTCCTTGTGCCGTCCACCCGGCGAAGCTTCCCGCGAGTGAGCAAGCGGCGGATTGTAATAGTCGCCAGATTTAGCCGGGCGGCGACTTGTTGGATGTTCCACGCCAGCGGAGCGGGAGTCCCGTTGGCCGGTGCTATTTCGAGTTGCGCTTTGGTAGCCATAATTTAACTTTCTGCCCCAACTTGACTCTCAACAGCCCTTGACTTCAAGCAGGACGATGGTAGTATCTTGTGGTATGGCTACTAAACTCGTAAAGCGACTACCGAAAACAACGTTGCGCCTTTTGCGCCAGATGTTGCCGGACCCTAAGAAAACAAAAGAAAAATGGGCGCGTATCTCCAAGGACGAAGGGCGAGAGAGGGAGGAAAGCGGGGAGCGGGTGAGTTGGTGCGGCGAACGTGCCTTTGTCCGCAAACCATTCTCAACCTGTCTGAGTGTCGAAACAGTTGCGCGGTGGCTCGGGTGCTCAGTGGCCAATGTCCGGGATATTGAGTCCGCTAAGGTTGGCCGCGACGGGAAGAAAAGGCGCTTAAGGCTCGAACAGTGTAAAATCTTGAACCTTCAAACGGACATCAATTTCGATTGGCTCATGGATAACGACATTTCCAAGCCGCCGATCAATTCACAAGGTAGACCCTACACCCCAAACGACTTCGCTCAGGCCCAGGCGCGGCTCAAAAGCTTTTCAAAACCCGCGTCTCTACACGATAGGGTTGTTCAAGTGAATAGGCTGGCCGAATACTTCGGCATGGTCGCGGCAAATTGGCTGCAAGGGTTGGAGCGTGGCCAAGCCGACGTTTACGACTACAAGCTGCGAAAGGCATTGCGGGGCGCTTACGACTTCCACGGCGAGCGGGGGGCGCAGGAGTGGCAGGACTTAGGACTCAAAGCAATCTTTCATGGCAAGATAAAGCTCCACCGCCCAGACGTTGGCCCCTTGCTTGATGCAGTCGAAGCCCGGTTCAAGGAAATTGACAACCGAAAGAGCGGCGGCAAAGCCCCGCTTGAGTTTCCCAAGCCTGCCCGACCGGTGACAGCCGCCAGGAAGCCAGCAATTAGAAAGGCCGGGCGCAAGCCAGCCCGGCGCTAATGCCTCTCCACCTTCACCGGAATCGCTACGGATGGCTCCCGGGCCCCCACAGAGGGGCGTAGGGCGATTCTGACGGGGTGGGCGGGTAGATTCATCCCCCCCCCCCAGGCAACCGGCACGTCACAAGAGGCAGGCAGGGCGGTTTTTACCAGTCCCCAAAAAATTAAGGCAGGAACGATGCGCCACGTCTTGCCAGGAAGCCGGGAAACCCGCCCTTTGGGCCTCCACGTGCCCCAGGAGCGATTCTAAGGCGGGTGAGGGTCCAATCTACCTGTCCAGTCTCAAACCGGGTTTACGGAGCCTAAAATTGCTGTGGGGCAACGTTGTCCCGGACACCCTCCCCGGCCTGCTTGTTTTCGAGTCCCCTGACACAGCCTGACACAGAACAGCCCCGAATCCGTTTCTGACACACTTCTGACACAGCATCAAAACGGGACACAGCCCGACACAGCTTTGCTTGCACAAAGTTACTCATTAAGTGCAAATAGTGCTTGCAAACATTGGTGGAAGTGAGTATATGTATGGGAATGATAGAGCAACCAAAGGTAACTATGAGTAATGAGGAAACCACCCCTATACTTGGTTTGGGACCAAGACGCCGCAGGTTCAAATCCTGTCGCTCCGACCACTCTTTCAATACGGCTGGCATTGAAGAAAGTGAAGGTCCGCAAGGTAATCAATTCGAGGGCGACAGCAGCCCTCGACACAGCCCAGCTTGGCGATGAGCACAAACACGACCGAGAGCGCTCGGTCCATGCTGCATCGCTAGCCGCAACACCCTTCTTGGGGTTCACCGCTCTATCGTGCGGAAAAAGCGTCTGGCATCCCCGGTGTTGGTCCAGTTAAACCAGCCCGAGCCGTTGGTCAGCGTGAGATCGAGCAGCGGCTGCCAGGAACCGAATGCGGGCAGGTTCGCAGCCATCTCCACCGAATACCGCCGGCCGGTCTGGCCGCTGAGCTTGAAGCGATAGACCGGACCAGTCGCCGACTCCAGCGATAGCCTTGCCAGCCCCGACGGCAGACGCACGGCCCGGAAGAAGTTCCGCACGCCGGTGCCTGGAGTTGCGATGGGCATGAACAACTCGTCCATCGTCACCCGCGTGAGCTCGGGCCAGCCGCCCGCCGACAGCAGGTTCGTCTTCTGCTCGATGGCGCAGTACCAGCCCGGCTTGCCATAGAGCATCAGGCTTGGCAGCCCATTCGTGCCCAGCAGACATTCCAGCAGCGGTTCCTCGCCCACGATGACCAGGCGACCGGATTGCCGGGCGAAGTTGTGGACGAACGAACCATCCGGCAGACGGCCCTCGGCGTTGTCGAGGTTGAGGCCCACAAACACCGATGGCTTGTTAGTCACCGCCGTGAAATGCAGCCAAGCCACCTGCTGCGTGCCGATCAGGAACTGGCCGCTACACGTTGTCAGGCTCAGATCGAACACGTCACTGCCGGGGACCGTGTTTGAAGCGGCCGGTAAGAGGGTGCTGGCGCAGATTTGCGGCACGATCGGCTCGATCCACAGGTTTGTCAACCGACCCGCCGCCGCCTCGACGGTCATCGCCAAGTTGGTTAGCGGTACGGTGGAGATCAGGTTTACGGGCACGCGACCACTGTCGCCGGCGCGCAGCACTAACCGACCGAGGCCTGGCACAACGCACTCACTCACCGCCACCGTGAAGGTCGCGGCATCCATGAAGTTCGTGTTGCCGCTGTCGGCAACCCAGACCGTGATGGGGTAGCTGAGGCTGGCCTGCGAGCAGGTGGGCGTCCAGAGGAAGACGCCGTTGGTCTCGTTGATCTCTGCGCCCGACGGCGCTCCTTGGCCGAGACTGAAGCGCCAAGCGCCCAACGGCTTGCCGCTCGCCAGCGTGTTGGTCATAATTATCGTTGTTCCGGGCATGGCCGAACGATTGGTTACCACGACCAGCACGGGCGCATTGGTGGCAACCGTGGTGAATGCTTGCGGCGCCTCCGGCTTTGACTGCTCGTGGCCCACCCAGTCGCGTGCCACACTGTAGAAGTAGTAGGTGTGGCCGAGTTGGCCGACACACCAGGCGCTAGTCTCGATTGTTCGGTCCAGCCAGCGGGAGTAGTTGGTTCCGTCGCTGGACACATAAACGTCATAGTTAGCCACGCCACTGCCGCCGGAGTCATCCGTGCCAGCCCATTGGACCTCGAAGGTGCGCCCACTTTGCGACGGCAGCGTCAACACCGTACTGAGCGGATCGCCGGCATCAATGGTGTTGAAGACAGTCGGCGTTTCGATTGGGTCATTCCAATCGAAGACGATGCTGGCCGCATTCTCGATCCGCGTGCCGGTAACGAGGTTCGTCCGTGGGCGCACTGTATAGCTCACGTAGCCTTGGCCTGGCTGAACCAGCATATTCGTGTCAACCTGACCGCCGCAACATGCTGATCCATTGGTCGGGTAGTAGAAGATCTCTGGCCGGTTAGGGGGCAGGAAGCCAGCATAAGCGTCCGACGGGAAGGTGCCGGTGTTGGTGTCACTGCACGCCAAGGTAACCAAGAGCCGGCCTGTCTGGGTGTCAACCACAGCTTTCACATCCACCATCAAGGGCGTTTCGCCACGATACCACCCCTTAGTTTCATTCCAAGTCCAGCCGGCAAAAGGCACCCGGCCCTCATAATGACTTTGTCCTGCCGGGACGGCCAGGCGCAATCCGGCAAAACCTATCTCTTGGAATTCAACCGACTTCCAGTCGAGGCTTGGCGCGAGTTGGTTGGTAATCGAAACTTGCAGGGCTGCGGCTGTCGCTACAGGCTGATTTTCGAAATCAATCGTGTAGCTCATTGCCTGGCCTCCCGCAAGGAAAGCCTGTGGCCCCCAGCCAATCGGACCACGCATGTCGTTCGGGTCGGCAGGGTTAGGCGTGCACTTCCTTGTACAGACACTGTCACAAAACACCTTGCAGTAGATCAGCGAAGTAATCACACACGCGGGCGCTAGGCTCCCCAAACTAAGCCCAGTCATAGGCGCACAAACAAGCGCCCAAACGCTAAAGCAGCCAACGTTGCACCAGTCTTTACATTCCCCCATGCAATCCTTCGGAAGCGGGTTTCCCGGCCCGCCACAACTCGCCTCCGAGCTATAACTCTTTCCAAAAGAAGTCTCCACTCCCGGAACCAACAGAAACCCTTGGTTCATCAAGACTTGGTACATGAATGCCTGCCATGCGACAGGATCAGATGCAGCCAGGACGAAATCTGGCATTGATGCGTACAAATTCGTATTTGAGAGCACCTGCTGCCTCGTGGATTCCAAACGTTCGGGCAATTGGGCAAGGAACACGCTTTGTTCCAATGTTCTCGCTCTCCAGTCAAGAAGCAGACTGTCGGCTTTGTACCTTGGTCCAACCTGAAGCCTGTACTTTATGGTACTCTTCCCCCCAGGAGGGATGACAGGGACAAACGATGATAAAAACCCGTTAACCGACGCCAGCTTGTTCCCGGACATGCCTGGGACCACCAACTCGATGGATATATTCGTGTCAGCCTCGCTCACGGCATATAAGCTAACGAAGTGGGCATCTTGATTGGCTCTATTGGCGACCGTGACCTCATATATGCCAGAGCTACCTTTCCTGACCGAGGACGGCCCCACGACGACCACCTGGAGGTTTTCCGGTTCACCTAGATCGAGCGTGAATGCCCGATCCAAACGCCGCGTTGCGCCTGATTCGCCAACCAAGATGACATCGGCAGTGCAGGCAGGAACGCCTCGTAAATCGAAGGTGGCCATCAGCAGCCCCATGTCTGGGCGTGCCGTTTGAATGGGCAGAACCTCTGCCGGTTGGCCGTTCGTCCCCAAGTAACTCAGTTTTGCAGTTGAATTACTTGGAAAGCCACTACCGAGTAAGTTCATTGTCACCAAACCCGCATTGCCCCCGTGGCTGGGCGTCACTCCAGTGAGGGCGAATGGCAGCAGTTTGGCCAGCAGTGTGAACGGTACGGGTTCGCTGGCCAGCGTGTCCGCGTAAGCCAAGATGTAGTTCGTGCCTGCTTTTGTGCCAGGAACCCGAATGGCCTGGTCCGGTTGGAAGGACGCGCTGTATTTCACGTCGAACGCAGAGCGCGTGGGAATGGCGCCGTAGCCGAGATACAACTCGGTGGCGCCGTTCGTGGCCAGCAGATCCAAACTTACCCGGAGGTCGTTGGCTTCCGTGGTGACGACCTGCCAGTAACGGGCGTGCTTGGATTGGAGGAAAACACTGTTGGTGGGCGTGCCCAGAGCCAGTGTCGGCATGGAAACCGGAACGGGGAGGACTGCGCTGTTTTCGACATTGTTGGTTCCCTCAAGATTGAATCCGACGGTGCGCACCAGCAGGTGGTAGTTGCCAGGCAGAACGCCCGGCACAAAGATGTTGGCCGATGCCGAATAGACGGCGTTGGAGGCGAGCCCGTTGGTCTGGTCAAGCCTGCCAACCAGAATGTCATTGATGTCCCAGCGATCATCGGCGGAGAGGTAGATCGCGTCCGTCCAGCTTCCAAGGACTTCGGCGCCGGAACTGTTGACGCCTTGCCAGGAGACGGAGACGCGCTCGCCGCACCAGAGTTGGTTGGTGCTCGCGGACACGTTGCTCAGGAGCAGGTTCAGTTGCGGCAGTCGCACCTGGCCACCGTTGGAGTAGTGGAAGGTGGTGCCGGTCCAATTGAACAGCGTGGGGAACGCGGCCACGGTGCCGTCAATCGTCACTTGCGAGGAAGTGAGGATGCGCATCTGTGCGGTGTCCAATCGTCCCGCGCCCCGGAACACCAGGTTGGCGCGGTCCAGGAAGCGTAGGCGCGGAGTGGAAATGAAGCCGCCATAGCGCCCCTCCAGCGAGCCGCCGTTGTAGCGCACCAGCGTCGCCAGATCAATCATGCTGCCCGTGCCATCCGCGTAGAAGCTGGTGCCGCGATCTGAGATGGTCGCAACGCGGCTGAGGTCCACCTGGCCGCCACTCACAGCCGACACCCCGAGGGAACTGTCAGGAGCCACCGTGACAGCGGTGACGGCTGATAGATCAATGAGGCTTCCGGCCCCACTGGCGTACAATCCGGTGTTGCCGTTGGTGACCAACAAAGATGTCAGGGTGGGAAGGCGCAGAACCGCGCCGCCAACCGCCGAGAGACTGGAGCCATCCATTACCGTGGCGACCGGGAAGACCAGTTCGGTGGAATTGGCTGTGACCGACGATCGAGTCAGGCGCGTCACCCAGTCCATCAACAACCAACCGGTGTTCCTGACGGTGATCGTCCCGCGATCAAATTCGGTGATTTCGGGCAGCCAAATGGAGCCGTCTTCCCCAGCGTCCACGCTCAGCCCGTAATTCCAATTCTCTCCTGACCAACGTCCGGCCAGCGATGTCAATTCCACCACGCTACCGCCACCGGTGGCCGCCACATACAGGCTGGCGTCGGCTTGCGCCAGACCGCTCAAGTCCAGCCATCCGCCGTTGTTGGCCTGGAGGAACAGGCGCGAGTAGTAGCCGTTTTGCACCACGTTGGTCACGCCGGACAGGTTCAAGACGCTGCCTGGGCCGCTCACTGTCAATGACAGGTCGCCGTTGGTAACCCAGAGCGTAGTGATGTTGGTCAGGTTCACCACCACTCCTGCCTGCCCACTCAGGGTGCCACTGAAGTAAGTCAGTTGGCTCAGCGGCAGGACACTGTTGGTCCACAGGGTCAAGCTCACCCGGTCCAGTTCCGTCACACGTGGAATGAGAATGGAGCCGCCGTTGCGGGCATCCAAAACGACTCCGTAATACCAATCCGCGCCGGACCACCGGCCTGGCAGTCCGCTGAGATCCACCACACTGCCCACGCCGTCCGCGGCGACGTTGAAGCTGGCGTCCGCTTGGGCCAGATGGCTGAGGTTCAAACGCCCGCCATTGTTGGCCTGGAGGAACAAGCGTGTGTAGTAGCCGTCTTGCACCACGTTGGTCACGCCGGACAGGTCAAGGACACTGCCTGGCCCTGTCACCGTGAGCCACGTGTCGCCGTTGGTCACCGAAAGCGTGGTGATGTTGGTCAGGCTTGCCGCGACTCCGGCCTGCACATTCAAGGTGCCACTGAAGTAGGTTAGTTGGCTTAGTGGGACGACGGTGTTCGTCCGCAGCGTCAAGCTTACCCGGTCCAGTTCCTTCACCCGCGAAATGAGAATAGAGCCGCCATTTTGGGCGTCCAAAACCAGCGCGTAATACCAAGCTGCCCCCGACCAGCGTCCCGGCAGGCCGCTCATATCCACCACACTCCCCGCGCCATCGGCGGAGACATTGAAGCTGGCGTCCGCTTGGGCCAGATGGCTGAGGTCCAATCGCCCGCCGTTGTTGGCTTGGAGGAACAGGCGTGTGTAGTAGCCGTTTTGCACCACGTTGGTCACGCCGGAAAGGTCCAGCACACCGCCGGGGCCAGTCACCGTCAGCCAGGTATCGCCATTGGTCACCGAAAGCGTGGTAATGTTGGTCATGCTTGCCACGACTCCGGCCTGCACGTTCAAGGTGCCACTGAAGTAGGTGAGTTGGCTGAGGGGAACGACGGTATTGGTCCGGAGCGTCAGACTCGCCCGATCCAACTCCTTCACCCGCGAGATGAGAATAGAGCCGCCGTTCTGGGCATCCAAAACGAGTCCGTAATACCAGGCCGCCCCTGACCAGCGTCCCGTCAGGCCGCTCATATCCACCACGCTCCCCACACCGTCGGCGGAGGCATTGAAGCTGGCGTCGGCTTGGGTCAGATGGCTGAAGTCCAATCGCCCTCCATTGTTAGCTTGGAGGAACAGGCGCGAGTAGTAGTAGCTCTGCACGACGTTGGTGACGCCGGAAAGGTCCAAGACACTGCCTGGGCCGGTAGCCTGCCAAACTGGGTCGAAGCTCTGAAGCACGGCCACGAAGGGGCTGGTGATGCTCAACCGGCCACCGGTTTTGGCGTAGAAGTGGCAGTTCGTCACGGTCGTGGTTCCGTCAGCCACGAAAGAGGCTGCCGCGCCATCCACAGTCAGGGTTGATCCATCCAGCGTCAGCGGTCCATGCACCACCGATACGCCGCCGGTGAGCGTGAGGGTTTGGCCTTGCACCACGAGCGCCTCTTCGCAAGTGAGGCTCGCCAGCGTGGCGCTGAGGTCCATGCGGATGAGCGGATTATTGGTGACCGCGATGATTACTTGCGCGCCGTTTGGCGGCACACGGTTGGCCGCCCAGTTGCGCGGGTCGGACCAACGGAAGCCATCACCCGCGCCGCTCCAGCGCCACACCAAGTCGGGCGGAGCTGTTACGGTAAGCATAGCCACAACGCTTGTAACCGCCCCGGCACTGTTGGCCACCCGCACGGAGTAGCCGCCGGCTTGGGATACTTGAACATTGGTGAGTTGCAGCAGGGTATTCGTGGCGCCCGCCAGTGACCCGCCGTTGAGACGCCATTGGTATTGGAAGGGCGCCGTGCCGTTGGCGGCAACCTGGAACGTGGCGTTGCTTCCCACCATTACGCTCTGACTGGTTGGGGCGGTAGCGATGGTGGGGGGCGTGATGGTGTTCGTGGCCAAAACCGCGACCAAGTCCATGGCCGTGCCGAGGTAGGAAACCTGCAAGTCGCGGCTGGCGTGAACGTCGAGGTTGGAGACAGTGGTGAACTGGCCCACCAAGCCTCCGGCGGCGGTCAGCACACGGTATTTGGAGCCGACTACCGGCACGAAGTTGTTGATGAGGCGGACGACGAGGGTGCCGCCTTCCAGCGTGGCTGCGCCGGTGATTTCGAGCCAGTCGTAGCCAGTGCCCTGGCCGGGGCCGCCCACTTCGAATTCCACCTGGGCCGTAGTCGTTTGGCGGAACTGGCCCTGCACCGTAAGGCGGCCCGCCGAGGACCCGGGGCTGAAGGTGCCAGCGTTCGTAAAACTCAGACTGCTTAAGTCGAGTGTGCCGGTACCGGTGATGACGCCTCCCGGCGCGTTGAGCAGCGAGGTGCCAGCAAAAGCCAGGGTGCTGCCGTTGAGTTCAATACGCCCCGTATTGCGATGTTGCGCTCCCGTAACACCGGAATAGGTCGTGGTGAACGCACGTAACGTGCCCGCATTGTCGAGTGTGGCAGGCAGGTA
>CAIWJG010000259.1 GCA_903912925.1 uncultured Verrucomicrobia subdivision 3 bacterium
ATGGGACGAATGGCGGATGATCCCATGCGGCCTCGGACACCCTAAAGGGTGGACCCCAAACCTCCGAGATCAGCCAAAATGAGAACTGCTGATATTCGACTTGCCCGAATTCCCGGCAGTCATCAGGATTTGGAGTATAATATCCTAAAAAGAACGCTTATGAACCAAAACCCACCCCCACTCACCTCACGCCGCGAGTTCTTGAAAGACACTGGCCGCCTTGCGGCGGCCTCTGCCCTCGCGGGCGTGGTCCTGCCGCACGTTCACGCTGGGGAGGACAACACCATTCGGCTGGCGCTGATCGGCTGCGGCGGCCGGGGCAGCGGCGCGGTGGCCAATGCGATGTCCGCCGGGGGGCTCGTTCTGGGCGATGATGGCGGCACCAAGCGGGCCGCCCTCTCAGGCGCGGGCGGACCCGTCAAGCTGATCGCCATGGCCGATCTCCGACAGGACAGGCTCGACCAGTCCCACGCGACGCTGAAGCAGGCGTTGGGCGACTTGATCGACGCGCCACCGGAGAGGCGGTTTCTGGGCTTCGACGCTTATCGGCACGCCATTGATTGCCTGCGGCCCGGCGACGTGGCGATGTTGACCACGCACGCCGCTTTCCGCGCGCCGCACCTGGAATATGCCGTGCAGAAGGGCGTCAACGTGTTCATGGAGAAGGATTTCGCGCCCGACCCGGGCGGCATCAAGCGCATGCTCCGGGCCGGCGAGGCCGCCGAGAAAAAGAACCTCAAGATTGGCGCCGGGCTGATGGCCCGGCATTCCTCAGCCCGGCAAGCGCTAATCCAGAAGATTCGCGAGGGGGCGATGGGGGACATCCAGCTCATCCGCGCCTATCGCATGGATTCCGGCTATCAAATGGGACCCTTCTCCCGCAGCGAGAACGAGCTGCTTTGGCAGCTCAGTCCCGGCCATCCCTACCAGTTCCTCTGGTCGTCCGGGGGCGTCTTCATCGAGCTGATGATCCACCAGATTGATGAGTGTTTCTGGATCAAGGACTCCTTGCCCGTGTCAGCGCACGGCGTCGGGGGGCGTTTCGCCGGCAGCACGGATTGCAGCCAGAACCTGGACAGCTATTCCATCGAATACACCTTCGCCGATGGTGCCAAGGCCCTGGTAACCGGCCGCTACATCCCGAATTGCTTCACTGACTTCGCCACGTTCGTCCAGGGCACCAAGTGCGCTGCGAAGTTCTCAGGCAACATCCATGCCCCAACCTCGTGGCTCTACAAGGACCAACGCACCGAGCAGTCGAACATCGCCTGGAAGGCGCCGAAGGAAACCGTCAACCCGTGGCAGGCCGAGTGGGACGTGCTCCTGAGCGCCATCCGGAACAACCAGCCGCACAATGAGGCCCGGCGAGCCGCCCTTTCAAACCTGGGCGCTATCATGGGCCGGGCGGCGGTGCATACGGGCAAGATCATAACGTGGGAGGAGGCGATGGCCTCCGACTTCCAGTTCTGCGCCAACGTGGATGAGCTGACCGAGAAGAGCCCCGCGCCCGTGCAAGCCGACGCCCAGGGTCGGTACCCGGCGCCCATACCGGGCAAGACGGTGGAGATCTAAGGGTGAATGCAGAAGGAAGAAGGAAGAATGCAGAAAGGGGAATGGCTCCCGTTCAGCCGGCGGTTTTACATTCTGCACTCTACATTCTGCATTTCCACTCCTGGGGCCAGGCACCCTCTCCTTTGGGGAGAGGGTAGGGTGAGGGGGAACAGGGCTCACGTCGTTTCCGCGGGCTCAGGATCTCTGAAGGGATGGCTGGTGGCAGCGGCCTGCCAGCGGTGCGAGCCGGGCGGCTAGCCCCGTGAAGTCTTTCCCTTACTTCACTGGGCTATGGTGGCGGGTTGCGATTCGCGCCCTTCCCGGTCGCCGCGGTTCCAAGATAGGCCTCCTTGACCCGGGGATCGCCGAGAAGTTCGGGGCCGGTGCCGGACAGGGTGATCCTGCCGGTTTCCAGCACGTAGGCGCGGGAGGCGATCCGCAGGGCCTGGTTGGCGTTTTGTTCCACCAGGAGGATGGTGGTGCCGGTCCGGTTGATGTCCTGAATAATGGCAAAAAGCTCCTGCACCAGGCGCGGCGACATGCCCATGGAGGGCTCGTCGAGCAGCAACAAGCTAGCCCGGCTCATTAGGGCCCGGCCCACCGCCAACATCTGTTGCTCTCCCCCGGAGAGAGTCCCGGCAGGCTGACGGAGGCGCTCCCGAAGCCGCGGGAAAGTAGTGAGGACACGCTCGAAATCCGACTCAATGGCTTCACGGTCACGGCGCTGCCAGGTCGCCAGGCGGAGGTTTTCCTGGACGGTCAGGTTGCCGAAGATCGCCCGGCCCTCAGGCACGTGGGCCATACCCAGGCCCACAATGCGGTGGGCGGGAACGCGTTGCAGGTCACGGCCCTCGAAGAGGATGCTGCCGGTGTAAGGCGTCAGTCCGGAGAGGGCTCGCAGGATCGAGGTCTTGCCGGCGCCGTTGGCGCCGATCAGGGTGACGATTTGCCCGCGCGGCACCTGAAAGGACACCCCGTGAAGGGCGTGAATGCCGTCGTAGTGAACCCGCAAATCCCGGACTTCGAGGTGGGGCGAGCCGGCCGGCATCGGATTCGGGTTCAGGGTGGCCGGCTTCATCCGACCGCCCCCCCACCCAGATAAGCCTCCATGACCCACGGATCGTTCTGGATCACTTCCGGAGATCCTTCGGCCAGGGTTTCGCCGAAGTCCAGCACCTTGATGCGCTCGCAGATCCCCATTACCAGCTTCATCTGGTGTTCGATCAACAGGATCGTCAATTCAAACTGCCGGCGAATCCCGCAGATGAGCTCCATCAGTTGGTCGATTTCCGCTGGGTTCATCCCCGCGGCGGGCTCATCCAGCAGCAGCAGCTCGGGACCGATGGCCAGGGCGCGAGCGATCTCCAGGCGTCGCTGGGAGCCGTAGGGGAGGTTGCGGGCCGTCTCGCCGGCTAGATGCTCCAGCTTGAAGATGGCGAGCAAGCCGCGGGAATCGTCGATGATGCGTTGTTCCTCCCGGCGATAGCGGCCCAGGTGCAGCAGGGCCTCGAGCGGCGAATAGCGCGTCTGCGAATAGTGGGCGATGCGGACGTTGTCCAGCACGGAGAGATCGCGGAACAGGCGGATGTTCTGGAAGGTGCGAGCAATGCGCCGGGCGGTGATCTGGTGCGGGGTCAGCCCCACGAGCTCCGCGCCGCGGTAGCGGATACTGCCTTCAGTGGCTCGATAGACGCCGGTAATGAGGTTGAAGACGGTCGTCTTGCCCGCGCCGTTGGGACCGATGATGCCCATCAGTTCGCCCTGGTGCAGCTCCAGGTTGAAGTCGGCCAGGGCGCATAGCCCGCCGAAACAGTGCCGCACTTTAGTGGCTGTCAGCAGCGTCATGCGCGTCGGTTCTTCACGTTTCACGTTTCACGTTTCACGTGTTGAGTGGCTGTCAGCAGCGTCATGCGTGTCGGTTCCTTTCAGCCTGGCTGCGCCGTGGGCCCGGCGGTCCCGCCGCGGGATGAAGCCGCGAAACTCCCGCAGCCCCAGGATGCCCCGGGGCCAGAACAGCATGACCAGCACCAGGGCCAGGGGCATGATGATCATGCGCAGCACGCCGAGATGGCGTATGAAGTAATCGTTAAGCGGGTCGAACACGACCGCCGGGAGCCAGGACAAGAGCCCCGCCACAGTCGAGGGCCGCAGCAGTTCGAGCAGCAGGGTATAGAGGGCTGCTCCAAGGATGGAGCCGCCGATCGAGGCGATGCCCCCCAGGTACACCATGATGAGAATCTCGGTTGTCTTGACGACGTCGAACACCCGCGGGCTGATGAATTGGAGCAGGTGCGCGAACAGCGCCCCGGCGATGCCGGCACAGAAAGCCGAGAGCATAAACGCTAGCACTTTAACCCGCCGGGTATCGACGCTCATCAGGTCGCTGGCGATCTCATCTTCGCGAATGGCCAGCACGCCGCGCCCGTAGCAGGAATACACGAAGTTGCGTATCAGCCAGAGCAGCGCCACCGTCCAGCAGAACACCCAGGGCAGAGTGGTCAGCCGCGGAATGCCGGAGATGCCGCGGGGGCCGCCGATGGCATCGATGTTCTCGAGGGCGGACTTGACGATCATCAGGAAGGCCAGCGTGACGATGGCCAGGTAATCGCCCCGGACCTTAAAGGAGGGGAGGGCTACCAGCAGTCCGAGCAGCGCGGTGACCAGGCCGCCCGCGAGGACGGCGAGGTGGAACAGGGCGGGATGGGCAGCCACAGGGAGCACCTTCATGCTGAGCAGCGCGGAGGAGTAGGCCCCCACCGCCATGAAGCCCGCATGGGCCAAAGAGAATTCCCCCATGTAGCCGTTTACCAGGTTGAGGCTGGTGGCCAGGATGATATTGATGCCAACGTAAATCAGCACCAGTTGGACGTAATTATTGAGCAGTCCGAAATGGGCAATGGCAAAGGTCAGCACTAGCCCGCCGACCAGCAGGCACGGGACCAGCCAGCGCGCGTCCAAGGCGCGCTGCCAGTGCTTCTTGAGGGCAACTCTCATTATGGCCCTGTTACCCCCCGCCGGGTGAGGGCATCCATCGGTGTTTCGGTGTTTCGGTGGCGCGGTGTAGGCCGGGTACCCTCACCCGGCGTGCCCAGGACTGCTCTAAAGTCGGCCCGGGCCAATCCAAACCCGAGATCCGAAGACCGAAGGCCGAAAGAAACCCGAAGGCCGAGGTCCGAATTGATAGTCACCCCGTCGGAGCAGCAGCCAGTCGGCTTAGGCCATTCTCGGAATTCGGATTTCGGCCTTCTTTCGGGTTTCGGCCTTCGGTCTTCGGATTTCAGGGCTGCAGAACATGCTCTTCCCTCAACTGGCCGGACTTTAGAGCAGCCCTGCGGCGTGCCCATCTTGTCCACGATGAGAATTGCTGGCATTGTGAGGGCCGCGTTCATACTTTCTGCA
>CAIWJG010000260.1 GCA_903912925.1 uncultured Verrucomicrobia subdivision 3 bacterium
GCCTACATCCCCCACAAAACCGCCCGCTTGTAGGCCGGGTGCCCTCACCCGGCGTTCCCATCTCATCCATAATGAGCATTGCTGCGTCTTTGGAGGGATGGGGTGACCGACGGGATTCGAACCCGCGACAGCCAGATTCACAATCTGGGGCTCTAACCAGGCTGAGCTACGGCCACCAACCGGCTGAGACAGTACGTGCCCGCGCGCCAGGCGTCAAGCTCTTGCGCATAGAACCCGTTTTACCTAAAGTGCAGGCGTGGTCACACTCGAAGCCAGCAAGATTTTCTGTCGGCTCAGCCCGGCGGAGCTGAGCGCCCTGCGCCCTATCGCCCAGGAGCAGAACTTCTCCGCCGGGCAGGAAATTTTTAGGGAAGGCGACAACGGTAACGGCGTGTATGTAGTCCGGGCCGGCCAGGTGGAGATTTCCGGACTGATTGACCAGAAGGAGCGGCTGGTTTTCTCCCGGATCGGTCCGGGCGACATCTTTGGCGAAATGGCAGTTATCGAGGACAAGCCGCGTTCAGCTTGTGCGGCGGCCAAGGTGGACACCGCGGTCTATTTCATTCCGCGCGCCGAGCTGCTGACGTTGGTCGAGCAATCGCCCGCTTTGGCGCAGGCGCTGCTGCGAGAGGTCAGCCGCCGGCTGCGCGAGTTTAACCAATATCACCTCCGCAAGGTCGCGCAAACCGAGCGCCTGGCCATCGTCGGCCGCTTCGCCCGGGCCATCGTCCATGACGTGAAGAACCCGCTCAATATCATCGGCCTGACGGCCGAGCTGGCCGGCCTGGACCGGGGGACGCCGGAGCGCCGGCAGCAGGACAGCGCGTGCATTTGCAAACAGGTCGAGCGCATCAGCGATTTGATCAGTGAAATTCTGGACTTCACGCAGGAGTCGCAATCGGACTTTGTGCTGGCCCCCTCCGATTACGGAGCCTTCGTGACGAATCTCCTGGCGGGGCTGGGCCCGGAAGCGGCCTTGAAGTCGGTCACGTTGGAGTTGGAGAATCCGCCGCCCTCGGTATCAGTCTTCATTCACCCGAAACGCCTGCGCCGCGCCTTCTACAACCTGCTGCACAATGCGACGGATGCCATGCCGGAAGGCGGCAAGATCATCCTGCGGTTCCAGACCTCCGAGCAGGAGGTTGTCACGGAAGTCGAGGACGTCGGGCAGGGCATTCCGCCGGAGGTCGCCGACCATTTGTTCGATCCCTTTGCCACGCACGGCAAGGCGCACGGCACGGGGCTGGGCCTTTCGATCTGCAAGCGCATCATCGAGGAGCATCAGGGTTGGATTTCTGCGCGCAACAATCCCGGGCGTGGGGCGGTGTTTGCCTTTGGCTTGCCGCGGCGAGGGGTGAAGGAGGAGGCAGTGTGAGGGGCGGGGTTACACCGTTACATGAGTGGCATGAGTTACAAGGTTACATGAGTGGCATGAGTTACAAGGTTACATGAGTGGCATGGTTACAAGGTTACATGAGTGGCATGGTTACAAGGTTACATGAGTTACCAGGAGTGCCGGACCCGCATCCCCATGTAACGATGCAACGATGTAACGATGTAACTCAGGTAACCCTATAACGAATCTATGAACCGCATCCGCCTGCTGCCCGAGCAAGTGGCCAATCAAATCGCCGCTGGCGAAGTGATCGAGCGTCCGGCCAGCGTCGTGAAGGAGCTGGTCGAGAATTCGCTGGATGCCCAGGCCACGCGCGTAACGGTGGAGATTCAGGCGGGGGGGCGCAGCCTCGTGCGCGTGGCCGACGACGGCTTCGGCATGAGCCGCGATGACGCGCTGCTCTGCCTGGAACGGCACGCCACCAGCAAGATCCGGCGGGCCGAAGACCTCGCGGCCATTGCTACGATGGGCTTTCGCGGCGAGGCCCTCCCCAGCATCGCCAGCGTCAGCCGCTTCACCCTCACCACCCGAGAGCGCGACAGCCAATCGCCCGAAGGCACGCAAGTCATCATCCATGGCGGCAAGATCCTGGAAGTCAAGGCGGCGGGCAGCGCCCCGGGCTCCGCGGTGGAAGTGCGCCAGCTATTTTTCAATTTGCCGGCGCGCCGCAAATTCTTGCGCACGGAAGAAACGGAGTCCGCGCACATCCAGCACTACCTGACCCTCGCGGCGCTGGCCTACCCGGAAGTGGCCTTTAACTTTCAAAGAGACGGCCGATTGGTCTGGCAGTTGCCCGCCGTCAAAATCGGCAGCGACGCGTCTGCCCGACTCGCCGCCTTGCGGGAACGCCTGCGCGCCCTCTACGGCCACGAGCAGAAACTGCTCACGCTGGACTACTTCGCCAAAATCGCCTCCTCCGCCGAGCCCGAGGACTCTGCCGCTGCCGGTTCGGATTTCGGAGCTCGGACTGCGGATTTCCACCTTTGGGGCTTCATCGGCGCGCCCGGCGTGTCCCGTTCCACCCGCGAGGACCAACATCTCTTCGTGAACCGGCGTCCGGTGGAGAATCGCGGCCTTAACTTCGCGCTGCTCGAAGGGTATCACACGGCGCTGATGAAAGGGCGCTACCCCGTCGCCTGCCTGTTTCTGGAAATCGACCCCGCCGCCGTGGACGTGAACATCCACCCCGCCAAGCGTGAGGTGAAGTTCCATCGGGAAGCCGAGGTGCGCCGGCTGGTGGCCCAGGGGGTCCGGCAGACGCTGCTGGATTTCCACGCCAGCAAGCCTGAGCCCGGCAGTCCGAAGCCCGCGGGCCAGGGCCCCCAGCCACCGGTTGCTGCGTCAGCCCCAACCCAGCCGACTGCGCCGACTGACCAGGCGGTGCTGCCGAACTTCCCGGCCGCATTGCAGCCCGCGCCGGGGCAGCCACAGAAACCTTCCTCCCAGCAGCCCGCCTTGCGCATGGGCTTCGGTCCCGCGCCGCTCACTTCTCAGCCGCCTACCAATCCCCAGTCACCGCTCCCCAGCACGCCACCGCTCGCGCCTGACTCCCCTGTAACTGATGTAACTCCTGTAACTGATGTAACTGATGTAACTAATGTAACTAATGTAACTAATGTAACTAATGTAACCCATGTAACCCCTCCCCCTCCCCCTCCCCTCGCCCCCCGTCCCCCTCTGCCCAGCGAGCCGGTTCCGTTGCTGCACGTCCCGCTGCGGTTGGTCGGCGTGGTTGGTAAGCTCTACGTGGTCCTCGAATCCGACCGTGGCCTGGTGCTGCTGGACCAGCACGCGGCGCACGAGCGGATTCTCTTTGAGCAAATGCTGAACCGCCTGGAACGGCACGATCAGGCGCCCTCGCAGCGGCTGCTGTTGCCGGAGACGGTCGAACTCTCAGCGCGGGACGCGAGCTTTCTGCGCGAGCAGTTGCCGGTGCTGACGCGGCTTGGAGTCGGCTTGAGTGAATTCGGCGAGCGCACCTTCCTGCTCGATGCCCTGCCGCCCTTTGTGAAGGCCCCCGACGCCCGCCGGTTCGTGCTCGAATTGGTGGATGAACTGAAAGCCGCCGGGCGGGAGCTTAACTCCCTGCGGCTGGGAGAGCATACCGTGGCCAAGACCGTCTGCCGTCATGCGGTGAAAGCCCATGACCCGCTCGCTGGTCGGGAATTGGAAAACCTGGTCGATGACCTGCGCCACTGCGCCATGCCCTACACCTGCCCGCATGGCCGCCCGACGCTTATCGAGATGAACTTCCGCGAACTGGAGAAGAAGTTCGGGCGGACGCAGTAGAATAAGTTACATGGGTTGCATGGTTACATGGGTTGCATGGTTGCATGGTTGCATGGTTGCATGGTTACATGAGGCGCGCCTGCCCAACCCCATGTAACTCTTGTAACCCGTGTAACTAATGCAACCCGTCTAACTGATGTAACCAGCTCAGCCCCTCAGCCTGGGTTCACACCTGATGTGTCAGGCATCACATCCTCATACTTGGCGTTCTGCGCGAGGAAATCGATGACCTTCTCATTCACGACCTGGTCATACACTTCGATCAGGCCATTACGCTTCTGGAGGTCCTTGATGAACTTGTCCGGCGCAATCTGGTAGAGCCCGGCCAAATACTGGACGCGCGCGGCAATTTCCTCCTGCGACACCTTGATATCTTCCTTCTCGGCGATCTTCTGGATCAGGAACTGCACTTTGACGCGCTCTTTCGCATTATGCGCGGCGGCTGAGTAGATCTGCTCCTTCTGCTTCTCGATGATGTCGCGCGGCACCCCGCGCTGGGTGTTTTCTCGCACCAGATCATAGACCACGTTGCGCGTTTCCTTCGCGACGGCCGTCTCCGGCAGCTCGAAGTTGACGCGGCCCAACAGCGACCGCACCAGCTCGTTGCGGATGGCCTTCTCCTGCTTGAACTTCAACTCATTCTCCAGGTCCCGGCGCACGCCGGCCAGCAGTTTCTCCAGGCTCTCGGCCCCGTAAGCTTTGGCCAGCTCCTCGTCCATCGGCGGCATTACCTTCTCCTTCACCTCGGCCACTTCGACTTCGTAAGTGCCTTTTTTGTTGGCCAGCAGGGGCGTCACGAAATCAGCCGGGAAGTCCACATTCACGGTCCGCTTGTCGCCGGCCTTCGCGCCCACGAGCTGGTCGGCAAAGCCGGGGATGAAAGAGGTCGGCTTGGCCTCCACCCAGAAACCCTTTTGCTCGGTTAAACCCTTGGCGGTAGGCGCAATCTCGGTAATCGGCTTGCCCTCGCAGGTGCCGGTGAAATTGACCACGGCGATGTCGCCGGCCGAGAGCGGCCGCTCGACCGTCTTGAAGCTGACCCGCTGATCGCGCAACAGGTTGATCGCCTTCGTCACATCGGCCTCGGTCACCGACCGCAGCTCGCGTTTGATGGGCAGGGCCTTGTATTCCGGCAGCTCAAATTCCGGGGCGGTCTCGACGGTGGCCGCGAACTGCAACGGCTGGCCGCGGCTGAACTGGATCTCCTCAATGTCGGGTTGGCCCAGCACGTCGAGCTTCTGCTCTTCGACGGCCTGACGATAGGCCTCGGAGATCAGCTTGCGCTTCGTCTCTTGCTGGATGTCTTTTTCATACATCCGGAGCACCATCTCGCGCGGCGCTTTGCCGGGCCGGAAGCCGGGCAGCTTGGCTTCGCGCCGGAAATCCGTCGCCACCGCCGCGAAGGTTTCATCCACCTTCTGCGCTTCGATTTCCACCCGCATCAGCTTCTTGCACGGGGCCAAACTTTGTAATGTCACATTCACAGGCAAACCTTTCCGTTAGTCGCTGAGAATGTCTGTTGGGCCGGATAATCTTGAGTTTCCGCCGCTCAGCGAGCCGTCAATCATAGGCAGCCCGGCGCCGCACGTCAAGCTCAGCAAAAAACAGTTGTATTCTCCGAAGCCCGGTCTAGCCTGCACGGGTTGTCAATGAAAACGTTCGCCGAACTCAATTTCCCCGGCCGGCTGATTGCCGTGGAAGGGCTCGATGGCTCTGGGAAATCGACCCAGATCTACCTGCTCAAGCGCTGGCTGGAGCTGCAGAACCTGAAAGTCTATTTCAGCGAGTGGAACTCCTCCGAGCTCGTCAAAACGGCCACCAGCAAGGGCAAGAAGCGCGAGCTGCTCACCCCCACCACCTTCAGCCTCATCCACGCGACGGACTTTGCCGACCGCTACGAGCGCCACCTGGTGCCGTTGCTGCGCGCCGGCTACCTCGTCCTGTGCGACCGCTACATCTTTACCGCCTTCGGGCGCGACGTGGTGCGCGGCTGCCCGCCCGAGTGGGTGCGCGGCCTCTACAACTTTGCCCACCTGCCCGACCTGACCTTCTTCTTCAAGTCCGATTTGGAAGTCTCGCTCAAGCGCATCCTCGATGGCCGGCCCCAGCTCAAGTATTTCGAGGCCGGCATGGACCTGCACTTGTCCACTGATCCCTACGAGAGCTTCCGCATCTTTCAGGGGCGGATTCTGGAGCAATACCTCGCCATGAGCACCGAGTTCAATTTCATGGTCATTGACGCCAACCAGATCGTCGAGACGCAGCAAGCCGTGGTGCGCGAACTCGTCAGCCGCCGGCTGCACCTGGACAGCTTCCAGCGCGACGGGCAACCGCCCGCCCCGGCTCTGCCTGGGCCGCGCAAGAAAACCAAAGTGGAGGCACCCGCGCTATGAAGAGTGCTGTCCGGAACCGCATCGTCGTGCCGCACCGCTCCCAACGGCGCTTCTACGGCCACGGGATTCCCGGGGTCGATCTGGAGCAACTCGCCGGCAAACTCATTGTCGTCGAAGGCGCCGACGGCTCCGGTCGATCGACCCAGATCGCCCGGCTGGTCCAGTGGCTCGAAGGCACCGGCCACGCCACCGTGCAGGTGGGACTCAAACGGTCCACTCTCGTCAGCGAGGAACTGGAGCAGGCCCAGGAGGGCAACATCCTGAGCCGCACCACGCTGAGCCTGTTCTATGCGACGGATTTCGCGGACCAGATCGAGAACATCATCCTGCCCGCGCTCAAGGCCGGGTTCGTCGTCCTGGCCGACCGCTATATTTACACCCTCATGGCGCGCGACATGGTCCGCGGCATGGACGAGGCCTGGCTGAAGAACCTCTATGGCATCGCCCTGGAACCGGATGCCGTCTTCTACCTCAACGTCCCGCCCGAGGAACTGGTGCAGCGCACCTTCGCCAAGAACGCGTCCCTGGATTACTGGGAAAGCGGCATGGACCTGGGGTTGTCGCGGGACATGTTCGACAGCTTCATGAAATACCAAACCACCATGGCAAAGACCTTCCGCCAGCTACAGTCAACCTACGGTTTCACCATCGTGGATGGGATGCGCCCCACGGAAGCCACCAACGCTGACTTGCGCAAGAAGATCAGCGCCCTGCTGGCGGGGAAGTGAAGACAAATGAAGACAAAGCAGAAATCCGAAGAAAGGCTAAAGGCTGAATGCTGAATTGCGGATCGAGCATGGGTTTGACTTCAGCCTTTAGCCTTTAGCCTTTAGCCTTTCTTTAGAATATATGGCAGATTCAACTGGCAAAGCGGAATACTTCGTCGGCCTCGATTTAGGCGGCACCAAAATCCTCGCCGGCGTTTTCAAGCACTCGCTGGAGTGCATCGGCACCGCCAAGCTCAGCACCAAGTCCCAGCGCGGCGTGGAGCCCGTCATCGAGCGGGTCGCCCGCTGCGTGCAGGATGCGGTGGACGAAGCCGACCTCACTCTCAAACAGATTGCCGCCGTCGGCATCGGCGCGCCCGGCGCGGTGGACTTTGCCGAGGGCCGCGTCATCTTCGCCCCCAACATGGAGGGCTGGAAAGACGTGCCGCTCAAGAAGGCGCTCGAAAAGCAGCTCGGCGTGCCGGTGTTCGTCGAGAACGACGGCAACATCGCCGCCCTCGGCGTCCACGTCGCCGAACTTAAAGCCAAACCCAAGCACCTCATCGGCATTTTCGTCGGCACCGGCATCGGCGGCGGCATCATCATCAACGGCGATCTCTATAGCGGCTTCAACCATACCGCCGGCGAAATCGGCCACATGATCCTGGATGTCAACGGCCCCAAATGCGGTTGCGGCAACAAGGGCTGCTTCGAAGCCCTCGCCAGCCGCACCGCCATCTTCCAGCAGATCAAGGCCGGCGTCAAAGACGGCCAGAAGACCCTCCTCACCGAAATGCTGGGCGCCGACCTCAGCGACCTGCGCAGCGGCGACCTCCGCAAAGCCATCCGCCGCGGGGATAAGTTTGTGGATAAGGTGGTCGAAGGCGCCGCCGAATACATCGGCATCGGCATCGCCACCCTGGTTAATGTGCTCGGCCCGGAAGTCGTCGTGCTGGGCGGCGGGGTCATGGAGGCATTGGCCGACGAGATGATGAGCGTCATTATCGAAACCGCGAATGACTACGCCATGCCCGGCACCATGAAAGGCGTCGAGATCGTCGCCTCCAAACTCGGCGACAACGCCGGCATCACCGGCGGCGCCGTCCTCGCCCGCCGCGAAAGCAAGTAAACACCCCGTCCGGTCCTGCCCGCCGCGCGGCGCGGAGAGCCGAAGGCAGGCCGGGGCGGAAATCCGAAGCCCGAAATCCGAAATCCGAA
>CAIWJG010000261.1 GCA_903912925.1 uncultured Verrucomicrobia subdivision 3 bacterium
CTTCCTGCTCACTTGGAATTGCACGCACATCGCCAATGCTGAAATGTCTGGCGCGATCGAAGCCACTTGCGAGGAGCGAGGTTTTTCCTCCCCGGTCATTTGCACTCCGGAAGAATTAATGGGAATATAGTCTTATGTTGAAAGACGAGGTTGTCGAGCAGGTGCGGAAGGTCCGCGAACAGAACGCGGCGAAATTCAACTACGACTTGAAAGCCATGTTCGCCGACGCCCGCAAGCGACAGAAGGATTCCGGGCATCCGGTGGTTTCTTTTGCTCCGAAACCAAAGAACAAAGACTGAGCGAGCGACAACCCGCCCGCTCTAAAAGCGGGACCAGAAAAAGTCGTCCGCGGCTTGCCTCTCCCAATCCTCCAATGGCCGGCGGTCGGGCAAAGCGGCCTTTGCCAGATGCCACATGTTCAAGGCTTGGGCGCCGGCGGTATCCTGACTCGGCACGAGTTCATTGGCTGCTCGCTCTTCCGTGGGCCCTAATGCCGGCTCCGTATCCATTCGCTTTTTATTGTGCGGTTGCTGAAAGTTGCCTCGCCGCCCGCTTTTCGGCCACCGTTAGGCACCTCGCTGATTCTTACTGCCCCGGCAAAACACGGTAGTAATACCTCGAATAGAACGGCGACGATGCATCCACGCTCGTATCCACCCAGAGTTCCACCGGCTGAGACAACGTCAGATTCGTCAACGTAACCCAGGCGTTGGGGTTGGCTAAATTGGTCGAGCTTTGAATGAGATAGGAGTAACCGATCACCCCGTTGATTGTCAGGGTCGGAGAAAAGCCAAGCGAAACACCGGCTGGGTTGACGACAACTTGGGCAGCCACATTGGTTATGCTCCCGAACGGGCTGCTCACCACCACGGAATACAACCCACCGTTCGTGGCCTGAATGCTCGTGAAATTGAGCGTCGCGTCTGTTGCCCCGGCGACGGCCACCCCGTCTTTATACCACTGGTATGCCAGTTCTCCTGAGCCGACCGCCCCAACCGACAAGACGACGCTCTTTCCCCAGATCGTCGTGGCACCGCTGAACGGCGAGGTGATGGTGGGCAACATGCTCAACGTGCCAGGGTCGCTGAGTCGCGAACTATATCCGTTGCCGACCAGAACGGCATAATCGCCCATATTCGCCAAAAGGATGTTCGTAATCGTTAAAGTGCGGGAGGTGGCCCCCGGCAGATTGGTGCCGTTGAATGCCCATTGGTAAGACGGTGCCGGATAGCCACCGGCGATGACACTGAACAACACCGTGCTATAGGCGGGAACAACCTGGCTTGCAGGCTGGGTGGTGATGCTGACCGGCACATAAACCGTCACCGTCGCCACGTCGCTGGTCACGGAACCATACGGGTTGGTCACAACCACAGAATAGCTGCCTGCGTTATTGGTCTGTACAGGATCTAGGGTGTAGGTAGCGTTGGTTGCGCCCGCAATGTTTCCCGAGCTGTTCAGCCATTGATAGCTGAGCGGTTCAGTGCCCGAGGCGGACACGCTCAGGTTCAGAACTACCCCGGCAGCCGCGGTCCAGCTCTGTGGCTGGTGCGTGATCGACGGTGGGAATACCACCGTCACGGTGGCCACCCCGCTGGTGGCTGAGCCGTAGGCGTTGGAAACGATCACGGAGTAATTGTCGCTATTCGTGGCTTGGGCATTGGTGACTGCGTAACTTGCATTAGTTGCTCCGTCCAGCGGTGCCGAGCTTTTCAGCCATTGATAACTCATCGGCTGAAACCCGGCGGCATTCGCGTTCAGCACCGCGTTGCTTCCCGCCAGAACGATCAGATTCTGAGGTGAGATATTTACTGTCGGCAACCCACCAAAGTTTGCTTGGACAATTCTGTTGGTGCTTACCACCACCACAAGCGGGTTATTTGTCCCCGAGGCATCGCCTGTCCAACCGTAGAATTGTGTTCCCGCATTCGTCGTTGACGCGCTCAAGGTCACGCTATCGCCTGGGTTGTAGTAACTCTTCTGCGGACTGATCGCCACCGAGCCATTTCCCATCACGACCACGGCCAATGAGTATTTCCCCCCGGGCAAGGTCGCGAACAACGCGCTTATAGCCGGTGTGGGGGTTGTCACTGTCAAGCGAGTTGGACTGTTTGTGCCGCTGGCGGCTCCACTCCATGCCACAAAGTAATTTCCGGCGTCTGGAACCGCTGAGGCTGTCAGAGTCGTGCCAAAAGGAATCGGGTTCGGCTGGCTCAAATCAATGCCACCGCTGCCGACCGTATTTGTGCCCACGACGGTTCCAAAAATCCCCTGCGCATTATTGGTCTGGTTCATCGTCAGGCTCAAAGGGTTGTTCGTCCCGCTGGCATTGCCTTGCCAGCCCAGGAAACTCCAGCCGTTGCTCGCCACTGCCGTCAGCGTTACCACGCTGCCGATGGGGAAAAAGGTGGCGGGAGCTATGACCTGACCATTCACACGCACGGTGCCCCCGCCCGGCGTGGTAGTTGTCAGCGGATAGGCTGTTTGCACAAACACCGCCTGTACGCTATGCGGCCCGTCCATGGTCAAGCTCACCGGACTCTGACTGCCCGTGACATCGCCTGTCCAATGGTCAAACGCCCAGTTCGTCGCCGCATTGGCCGTCAAAACCACCACCGTATTGCTTCCGTACGGGGGGTTGGTCCAGTTGACGCTGATTGCGCCGCCGCCTACCACGGAAGTCTGCAGCTCAAAAAACACCGCCTGCACGCTATGTGGCCCGTCCATGGTCAAGCTCACCGGATTCTGACTGCCCGTGACGTCGCCTATCCAGTGGCCAAAGAACCAGTTCGCTGACGCATTAGCTGTCAGAACCACCACGCTATTGCTTGCGTACGGGCCGCTGGTCGGGACGAGGCTGATTGCGCCGCTGCCGATCACGGAAGTCTGCAAATTGAAGCCGGGAATGATTTGCACCGTAATCGCTGGAGCAAAGGCGGTCTGCGTAAAATCGGAGCTCAGACTCATCGCCTGGACAATTGCGGAGTTAGTCAAGGTAACCGGCCCGGCATAGAAACGTGAGCTGGTGGTCGGGGTCGTTCCGTCCAGAGTGTAGAAGATGAATCCGTTGGTGAAGCCGCGGGAAATGGTGAGTTGCGCGGAGACAACTGCGGGAACGGTTCCAACCGCCAACTGATTGTTTACCCGAATGCTCGGAGCGTTAACAGGAAGCACCTGCAAGACGGCATCGGAACTGGTCATACTGCCAGAGCTGTTCGTCACCACCACCGTGTAAGTGCCCGCATCGGCAAGTTGCGCGTTGGTTCGCGTATAAGCGGTGTCCGTGGCACCCGCGAGATTTGTGCCGTTTAGACGCCACTGGTACGACAACAAATCCGTGCCGGCGGTGGCGACACTGAAGCTGATGAGGTCGCCTGCCAATACCGCTTGACTTAACGGTTGGGCACGAATCCAGGGTGCGACATTTGCAACTGCTTGCAGCATGATACCGCCGTAGTAGCCAGCACCCGCACCAACCTGAACGTAGTCCGTGGGCACGAATGTCCCAGGAGCCCAAGTTGAATTGACCGGAGGGCTTCTGAGATATATTGGAGAGTAGGTGGCGTGTCCCGGATATGCCTGAAAGATCTGGCTGCTCCCATAATAATGTCCAGCGTTCATTGAAGCGTTTGCATCAGCGTCCCTGCTGTCATAAACCTGCACTTGGAACCATGTGGGCAAGCCGAGGAACGTGATTTGGACGGCATTGATTCCGCCGCAGTTAAAGCTGCTGACGTCAGCGAGGGTTGTGGTCGTTTCCAAACTCAGTGAATTGGACGAAGCCCCATCAAACAGGGCAACAATGAATGTCGGAGAACCCGTCAGCGCGGCGGCAGTTGAACCGGCACCCGTGTACAACGTACTGCCTGGAAGCGGAAGCGCACCTGCACCGAAATGATTGTCCGAGGTCTTGGTCGCGTCAGTCCCGACAAGTTTCGTTGTGTCGGTGGTCAAATAGATCAAGTTGTCGATATTAATATCGAACGTTAACTTGGCTTGGGCGAATGCCAGAGTGGTCGTGGCCAGCAGTAGGAGAAGCGAGAATGATTTCTTCATAGGTAACCCCCAGGCTCTAGCGACGCTGCTTGGCATATCACCTGACCGCACGCGACAGGAGCGACCAAAGGGAACAACGAAATGAATGAGTTTCATATTGGCCTTTCGATTATTCTGCTTCATCGCTCGCGACTATGCGCTTCTCCGGGGGCACTACAAGCCCAATTTCTCAGGCCCGCCATCTTGAAACAAAAGGCGCGACCGGTGAAGCCGCGCCTCATGGCCTAAGCCCGCCCCCGGGAAAGGGGGGGGGGGATTCAACTTCCATGATTGTCAACGGATTCATTGACACGGATTCATTGCCAACGCCTTCGGGAAGAAGGAGATTCAGCTTGTTATGAGACAGCCGCAACGCGCCGCGCAAAAGCAGCTCGACTACCCGAAAGAAACTCCCGGCAGCCGTCTGGCCGCCAAAGCCCGCAAGCTGGCCAGCCGGCTCACTCCGGAGGAAGAAGCGGAGCATTTCCGGCGCGGCATGGCAAAGATTTATGGCGGCCAGCTCAAAGAAATCACTGGCGCTGGACACTAATCTTTTGCTTGACCTCGCCGGGGAGAAGGATTTTGCCCACGCGTTCAAGGAGGAATTGTCCAGCCGGGGCTAGGCCCAATGCCTTTCGGATATTCCGTGCGAGGTCAGTGCCATATGGAACGACGGAGAGCCCGATGGCTCTGCAATCCCAAAGGGATTGCGTCCTCCAGCCCAGGGTTGCCGAGTCCGCGAGGCTACCCTGGGTTAGCGTCCGCGCGATTTTCAACCCCAACGGGGTTGTGTCCCATCTCCGCCATCGGGCCACAACCCCGTTGGGGTTGGC
>CAIWJG010000262.1 GCA_903912925.1 uncultured Verrucomicrobia subdivision 3 bacterium
GTCCTTCCCCCTCACCCCAGCCCCACTGCCGTTGGATTAAGGAATGACAGGGAGTGCGACGTGCCTTCTCCCTCTCCCCGTCGGACGGGGAGAGGGCCGGGGTGAGGGGGATTCAGTGGGGGTAGCACGGCCCTCCTCACCCCGACCCTCTCCTCCCTCGGCGGGAGGAGAGGGAGAAACCGCCGAGCCTCGCGCGGTAACTTCCTTAATTCAACGGCAATGGGGCCAGGGTGAGGGGGAACTGGGCACCCGACTGCATAGATACGGCTAAAGGCTCGGCGCCTTCACCTGCGCTGGCTCGGCATATAGTCCAAACTCGGACAGGGCAGGGCACGCCGCAGCCTTTGTGACGCGGAGCCTGACCTTGTCGGTGGTCACGCGATCACCGCGAATCAGCCGGAGATTCCCAATGCTGGTGCTCTTGGCGAACTCAACCCATTGCCCGTCCTTGAACTGATCCAGTGCAAACGCGTCCACGCGCTGCCCCAGCGGCAGATACTCCCGGAGACTGACCACGTTGAAGGTGACGGGTTTCCCCAGATCGAGCACCAGCTCGGGGGTCGTGATGCCATCATCGGTGGCCCAGTAAGTCTGCCGTTTGTGGTCTAACACGTTCTTCGCCGCGAACTGCTTTGCCTTGCCGCGGGTATTACTCGCCGACAGTTTGGCCCCTTTGGCCAGGTTGTTCGCAAAGGTCGCGTCTAGTGTGCGCCGGAACTCTGCGAGTGAACGGATGTCATTCTCATGGATGCGTCCGCGCCGGTCGGGAGGCAGGTTGAGGTTCAGGCACGCACCCCGGCCGACCGATTTGTAGTAGATGTCCAGCAACTGGGTGGGCTTCTTCACCCGGGCATCCTCCTTCGCATGATAGAACCAGCCGGGCCGGATCGACACGTCGCACTCCGCCGGCACCCAGTCCGTGGCGGGGCGTTCGCCGGAATTCAAGCCGGCACTGGAGCTGCCCGGGTAACGGCCCGTCAGGTTCAGCGTCTCCCAGCACGGATCACCGGCGATGCCGCTCTCGTTGCCCACCCAGCGGAAGTCCGGGCCGCCGTCGCTGAACATCACCGCCCCGGGCCGCAGATCGCGGACGACTCGCCAGGTGTTCGGCCAGTCGTAATAGGTCCGGTTATCAATTTGGCGCTTCTCCCGGGCTCCGCCGTAATAGCCGTCGCCGCCGTTGGCCCCGTCGAACCAGACGGTGAAGATGTCGCCGTAGTTCGTGAGGAGTTCCCGCAATTGGTTGCGGTAGTAGGTAATGTATTCGGGCCGGGCGTAGTCTTTGTTATTGCGGTCCCAGGGCGAGAGATAAACGCCGAACTTCAAACCGTGCCGCCGGCAGGCGGTGGAGATTTCCTTCACGACGTCTCCCTGGCCGCCTTTCCACGGGCTGTTCTTGACCGAATGCTCGGTGTATCGGCTGGGCCACAAACAGAAGCCGTCGTGGTGTTTGGCGGTCAGGATCAGCCCTTTCATTCCGGCTTGCTTGGCTGCCGACACGATTTGGTCGGCATCGAAGTCAGTCGGGTTGAAGACCTTCTCGTCCTCATCGCCGTTGCCCCATTCCCGGTCGGTGAAGGTGTTCACGGTAAAGTGCAGGAAGCCGTAGAATTCCATCTCGTGCCAGCGGAGCTGCCGCTCCGTGGGGACGGGTCCGTAAGGCTGTGGCGGCGAGGCAGCGCTGCTGCTGACAGCGGTCAAGTCGTTAAGAATCGGCAAGAGGCCGCAGCAGATCAAAGCCGGGAGGAGTCGTTTCATGGTGGGCAGGGTGCATTACCGGCAGGCATTCTGCAACTCGTGTCGTCAAAACAGCAGCTCATTATGGGACGAGATGGGACGGATGGCGGATGACCCCATGCGGCCGCGGACACCCTAAAGGGTGGACACCATACCTCCAGACCAGCCAAAATGAGAACGGCGGTCAAACCAGACGACAGGCTGGGGTTTCGCACGGGGCCAATTCTCCTTTGCCAGAAGCTCTGGCTCGGGCTAAGGGTTATAGTGTGTTTGATTGCCATCTGAAGTCCGCGCTCTCGGTTTCGCTGCTTTCCTGCTGGGTTGCGGCCATGTCCGGTCGGGCGCAAGACCAGGCCATTTACACGGATACGCTGCAAAACGGGTGGGCGAACTGGAGCTACAGCACCACTTGCGATTTTAACAGCCCCACGCCGGTCCACGGCGGCACGAGATCTGTCGCCGTGACCATTACCGCGGCCTGGGGAGCTTTCTCGCTCTGGCATGGAAGCTTCGACTCCACCCCCTATTCCGACCTCACCTTCTGGATCCATGGCGGGACCAGCGGGGGACAGCAATTGAGGATCTACGGCGAACTCAATGGCGCGGGCCAGCCTGCGGTGGACTTGCCGTTGCCGGTGGCGGGCACGTGGCAGCAGGTCACCGTCTCCCTGGCTTCGCTGGGCGTGGCGAACAGTCCCAACTTCAGCCGCTTCTCGGTCCAGGACCGAAGCGGGTCCGCCCAACCGACCTTCTATCTGGATGACATCCGGCTGGTGGCCGCCGGTTCGCCGTCTCCGGCGATCGCGCTTACTTCCCCGGCAAACGGCGCGGTCTATAGCGCCCCGGCGACAATTCCGCTTTCGGCTACGGTGACGGCCAATGGGCACACGCTTAACAAGGTCGGCTTCTACAACGGCACGACTTTGCTCGTGGAGGACACCACGCCACCTTACAGCGGCACTTGGAGCAACGTGGCGGTCGGCAGCTACACCGTGACGGCGCGAGTGAGTTATGATGGCAGCAATACGCTGGCTTCCGCGGCGGCCAACTGCACCGTGGCCACGAACAGCCTGGTGGCCATCACGGTGGATGCGCAGCTTAATCGCCATGCCATCAGCCCCCTGATCTATGGCGTGGCCTTTGCGTCCAGCAGCGACCTGCTGGATCTGAACGCGCCGCTGAACCGTTCGGGCGGCAATGCCGAGACGCGCTATAACTGGCAACTGGACGCGCATAACCGGGGTAACGATTGGTATTTCATCAGCCTCGCCGACGGTGGCGGCACAGCGGGTCAGAGTGCCGACGACTTCGTCACGACCAGCCGAAACGGAGGCGCCGAGCCGATGCTGACGGTACCGATGATCGGCTGGGCGGCGAAACTAGGCGCTAGCCGGGCCAAACTGGCGAGCTACTCTGTCAGCAAGTACGGGCCCCAGACCGCGACCGAGCCGGGATGGCCGGACATCGGCAACGGCATCAGCGTCACCAACAACACGCCGATTACCTGGAATGATCCGAACGACGCCAATTTCCAGACCAACGCCACCTTCCAGGCGGCCTGGCTTACACACCTGACGAATCGGTGGGGAATGTCCACCAACGGCGGCGTGCGCTATTACTTTATGGATAACGAGCACAGCATCTGGCATTCAACCCACCGGGATGTCCACCCCAACGGCGCCAGCCGCACGGAGATCCGCGACAAGTTCTTTGATTACGCCGGCAAGGTGAAGGCGGCAGACCCCAACGCCATTGTTCTGGGGCCGGAGGAATTCGGCTGGTCGGGCTATTTCAACAGCGGCGCCGATCTCCAGTACGGCGATCAGCACGGCTGGAGCTACCTGCCGGACCGCGCCACGAACGGCAACCTGGATTACGTCTGCTGGCTGCTGAAGGAGTTACACCAGCGTGACACTAACACCAACCAGCGCCTGCTCGATTATTTCACCCTGCATCGCTACACGGAGGACAGTGCGGTGGGCGGCGAGGACGTCTCGACCACCACCCAACTCAAGCGCAACCGCTGGACCCGGTCGTTTTGGGATACTAACTATGTTGATGAATCCTGGATCCAGTGGCAGACAGACAACAAAGTCATGCTCATCCCGCGCATGAAAGGGTGGGTCGCCAGCTATTATCCGGGCACCAAGATCGGCATCACCGAGTACAACTGGGGCGCGGAAGGCCACATCAACGGCGCCACCACGCAGGCTGACATCCTGGGCATTTATGGCCGCGAGAGCCTGGACCTGGCGACGCGCTGGACCACGCCCGCGGCCAGCACGCCCACTTACAAGGCGATGAAGCTGTTTCGCAACTACGACGGCAACAAATCGGGTTTCGGCGATACCAGCGTCAGTGCGGCGGGGCCGAACCCGGACAATGTTTCGACGTTTGCCGCCGTGCGCTCACCGGACGCTGCGCTGACGGTGCTGGTGATTAACAAGCAATTAGCGTCGGGCGCGAGCACCACGGTGAGTCTGGCCAATTTCATGCCCGCGGGGACCGCTCAGGTCTGGCAACTCACCTCGGCCAACGCCATCACGCGGCTGAGCGACATTAGCTTTTCGGGAACCACTTTCACCAGCACGGTTCCGGCGCAAAGCATCACCCTCTTTGTGCTGCCCGCCGCTGTCCTGGTCGGGCCGGCCAGCAATCCGAACCCCGCCAGTGGGGCGACCGGCGTAGCCAGCCATACGAGTCTGAGCTGGGAGGTGGGAACCAATGCCACCTGGCACCGCGTGTATTTCGGAACCAGCTCGAACGTCGTGGCGAACGCCACCACCAATGCGCCCGAGTTCAAAGGCGACCTCGCGGGCGCCAGTTTCGCTCCCGGTGTGCTGGCCGCCAGCGGCCGGTTTTGTTGGCGCGTGGATGAGTTGGCGGGAACCTGCGTGGTAACCGGGCCAGTCTGGACGTTTGCTACTACGGTCAGCGCCACGAACACCTTCCCGTTGGAGGCCGGTCTCGGAAGCGGCGATACGTTCGTGATCAGCTTCCCCAGCCAGGTGGGCCAGACCTACCGGGTGGAACGTTCGGCGAGCTTGAGCCCGGCAGCCTGGTCGCCAGTAGCCGACCATGAGCCGGGGACCGGCGCCGCGATTCAGATTCCTGACCCGGGGGTGTCGCCGCACGCGCAACGCTTTTACCGGGTCGTCATACTCTCCCCTTGA
>CAIWJG010000263.1 GCA_903912925.1 uncultured Verrucomicrobia subdivision 3 bacterium
GGCCTACACGAGAGCGGTTTTGTGGGGGATGTAGGCCGGGTGCCCTCACCCGGCGGGGGTTGGCAGGCCCATACTGAGATTTGCTGGCTAAATGCGGCCTTTTGCGTTCAGCGCCATTGCGGGCTATGGTGGGCTGAATGACCAAAGGCAAGGTGGCTTCCCTGGCGCTGGCTGGCGCCGTGGGTTTGTCCGCCTGCCGCCTGGAATCTGACAAATCCGACATGCAGACCATAGTGACTGAACGGCCCGCCCACGCCGCGCCGGCCCACACGAACCGCCTTGCGCGGGAGAAATCGCCTTACCTGCTCCAGCACCAGCATAACCCGGTGGACTGGTATGCGTGGGGCGAGGAAGCCTTCGCGCGGGCGCGGCAGGAGAACCGGCCGATCTTCCTGAGCATCGGCTACTCGACTTGCCATTGGTGCCATGTCATGGAACGCGAGTCCTTCGAGAGCCCGGAGGTCGCCGGCTACCTCAACGCACACTTCGTCAGCATCAAAGTGGACCGCGAGGAGCGGCCGGACGTGGACAAGATCTACATGACGTTTCTGCAGGCGACAAGCGGGCAGGGCGGCTGGCCGTTGAATGTGTTTCTGACCCCGGACTTGAAGCCGTTCTTCGGGGGGACCTATTTCCCACCGGACAGCCGCTACGGGCGTCAGGGCTTCTTGCAGGTCCTGAAGCAGCTCGATCAGCTCTGGCAAACGCGCCGGGCCGAGCTGGCTAATTCGGCAGCCGACATCCATGCCCGCCTCGATCAATTGAGCGTTAGCAACGACCACTTGTCCGGGTTGGTGTTCACTGCCGCGATCGTGCGCGAGGCTGGCGTTAACTTCAAACAAAGCTACGACGCACAGCACGGCGGGTTCGGCGGCGCGCCTAAGTTTCCCCAGCCGAGCCAGCCACAATTTCTGCTGCGCTACGCCCGGCGCTTTGATGACGAAGAAGCCGTCCGCATGGTGCTGCACACCTGCGACCGCATGGCTGCGGGCGGCATTCACGATCACCTGGGCGGCGGGTTTGCCCGCTACTCGGTGGATGCGGAATGGCTGGTGCCGCATTTCGAGAAGATGCTCTATGACAATGCGCAGTTGGCGCAGTTGTATCTCGATGCCTATCTGGTCAGCGGCGAGACCCGGCACGCGGAGGTGGTGCGCAATATCCTCGATTATGTGCTGCGGGATATGACGCATCCGGATGGCGGCTTCTATTCCGCGGAAGACGCCGACAGCGAAGGGCACGAGGGCAAGTTCTACTGCTGGACCCGTGCCGAGTTGGCGAAGCTGCTCACGCCCGAAGAGTTCAAAGTGGCGGTCCGTTACTACGGCATCACGGAGCAGGGCAACTTCGTTGACCACAGCCATCCCCAGCCGCTGCCGAACCAGAACGTGCTCAGCATCGTTGATTCCGCCCTGACTGAACCGCAGAAGGCGCTACTGGCCTCCGCCAAAACTAAGATGTCCGCCGCGCGCGCGCAACGGGTGCGCCCACTACGCGACGACAAGGTGCTGGCCTCCTGGAATGGCCTGATGCTCGGCGCGATGGCACGGGCGGGTGCGGTCCTCGACGAGGATGCGTATCGTGCTGCTGCCGCGAAGAACCTGGCGTTCCTCAAGACCAGGCTGTGGGATGCCAAAACCCAAACCCTCTACCACCGTTGGCGCGACGGCGAGCGGGACAGCGTGCAGTTGCTTGAGGGCTACGCCTACCTGCTGGCGGGTGTGATCGAGCTTTGCGAAACCACGCTGAACGCGGACCACCTCGATTTTGCCATTGCCCTGGCCGAGACCATGCTCGCCCGATTCTACGACACAGAAAGCGGTGGCTTTTGGCAAAGCACCGCCGACGCCAAGGACCTGATCCTCCGCGTCAAAGAGGATTACGATGGCGCTGAGCCTTCGGGCAACTCGGTGGCAATCTTCGCATTGCTTAAGCTCGGCAAGATCACCGACCGCAAAGCCTTCACGCAAGCCGCCGAGAAAAGCCTGAGGCTGTTCGCCCATCGGCTCCAGCAGGTTCCTCAGGCCGTCCCCTACATGCTCCAGGCGCTGGACTTCTCGCTCGACGAACCCTGGCGCGTAGTGGTTTCCGGGGATCCGGGTAGCCCCGCCGCCCGCGCGCTGCTGCGTGCCGTTCACTCCGGTTACCAGCCCAACAAAGTCGTGCTCGGCAACACGGGCCCCGTTGAACCTTTCGCAAAGACTCTGCACGCTCGGGAAGGTGCTGTGGTCTATCTGTGCAGCGGCACGGCCTGTCAGCCACCGACCAGTGACCCGGCCGGAATAAAGGCGCTGCTATCGGCGAAAGTGCGCTCCGGCGGGCATTGCCAGGCTCAGATGTAATACATCTTTTCCTTTGCGACGCCCTCCTCGATCATTTGCTGGAAGGTGATGGCTTCGGCGGCCTCTTCCAGGGACCGCTGCAGCTTCTGCCACGCTCGCCGCAGCTCCGGCGGACAACGTGAATCGCTCAGCGCCGGCGTGTCGAACAGCGGCCCCTGCACGGCCCGCAACACGTCGCTCAGAGTGATCTCCGCTGGCGGGCGCGCGAGCAAGTAGCCGCCTTCCTTCCCGCGCACGCTTCGGACGATGCCCCGGGCCTTCAACTCGATTAGAATCTGGGGGAGATATTTCGGCGGCACCCCTTGCTCGTCGGCCACGTCATCCATCCGCAGCGCGGCGCGCTCGGGATAATGGCGTGCCAGGCTCAGCACCGCCCGGGCCGCATAATCGCTTTTCACGGACAATTTCACGCCCGGAACTTAGGCGGAGAAGTCCAAATCCGCAATCCAGTAGAGTTTCTGCCAAGACCGCGGGATAGACGGCACCGAGCAACCCCTCACCCCAGCCCTCTCCCCTTCTGAAGGGGCGAGGGAGAAGCCTCCGCAGCTTTGGGTGTAGCGTATGCTGCGGACTCCTCAGTACATCAGCGCCGCGTGTCCTTAGCCTATGCAACCATGCAACCATGTAACTATGTAACCATGTAACTATGTAACCATGTAACTATGTAACCATGTAACCCATGTAACCATGTAACCCATGTAACCATGTAACCCATGTAACCATGTAACCCATGTAACCCATGTAACCCATGTAACCCATGTAACCATGTAACCCATGTAACCCATGTAACCCATGTAACCCATGTAACCCATGTAACCCATGTAACTTGTCCGCACCCAGAGTTTCCTACCGAAGCCGGTCGGTCATCCATTCCAAGGTCTTGGCCCACATCTCCGGCGTATAGACGTGCCCCTGCCCGGCGTAAATGAAGCTCTGGAACTCGCCCTCTTTGCCGTAGAGCCGATACGCCGGGCGCACGGCCTGCTCGATGACGCGAATCCCGTCCGGGGGGGAGCCGCTGTCCTGGTCGCCGTTCATGAACAGCGCTGGCCGCGGCGCGAGCAAGGCCACCACCGCCTCGGTATCGAAGTGGTTCAGCAGGTTCGGCACATAGTAGTAAATGCCGTGCGCCTTGAGCATTTGATGCTCGATCAGGTTCTCGTAGCGCGTCAGGCAGGCGACGGCCACGCCGGTTCGAATGCGTTCATCCAACGCCATTAGCCACCACGAACGGGTCGCCCCCATGCTCATGCCCGTGACCCCGATCCGCCGCGCGTCCACTTCCGGGCGCGACGCCAGGTAGTCCAGTGCCATTAGATCGTCGCGCAGCATCATGCCCCAGAGCGTGCGCCCCACCCATAGATTGAACTTGCTGGCGCTCATTTCCCCCGCCCCGCCCTTCTCGGCCGGACCGCCCGGGCCACGTCCGTTCCGCTCGCCGAAGCAATAGGCATCTATGCCCAGCACCACAAACCCGCGCTTCACGAAAGCCGGCCCCGGCGGCTCGGGCGTGTGCTTGGCCTGGAACAACTCCTCCTTGCCGATCTCATATTCGCCCCCGTGCCAATGGCAGTAGAGGATGGCGGGCGCCTTGCCTCGAAGCTTCTTGGGCCTCAGCAAATACCCCGGCACCGTTGCCCCTGCGCCGTTGTCGAACTGGAACTTCTCCACCACATAATCCCCCCGGTCCTCGGTGGAGAGCGTCTCCACTTTCGGTAGCTTCGGCCGTGGCGGCAGCTTGCCCAGCAACTCCCACAGTTGCGCCCGGACCCTCCCGCGCTGTTTCTGCCACGCGGCCCGGGTGGGGGGCACAACGAACGGGCGGGCGATCTCGGATTTCGCCAGCCAGCGTTCGGCATCGGTTTGGTTGGTCTGGGCCATGAGCGCGTTGGGCGCAAAGTAAAGCAGTGCGCCCAGCCATAATGCACCCTCGCTACAGAGTGTTCGATTCATATCTTTAGCCGGCAGACGCCTGCCAGCTTACGAGGCGGATTCTGCCTCGGCGCTCCCAAAGTTCAATGCCCCTTTAGCCCCAGCACCTGAATCGGACCGGATTCTACTCGTCCCCAGCAGGGCGGGTGTCATCTACCAGCCTGCTCATTATGGCCATGTCATCCCCCGCCGGGTGAGGGCGCCCGGCCTACACCCCCCGCAAAACCGCCCGCTTGTAGGCCGGGGGCTCTCGCCCGGCGCCCCCATCTCGTCCATAACGAGAATTGCTGGACCGGCTCCCTTCGGCTTGCCCGATCCGCAAGATCTTGGCACACTGGTCCCAGATGCGTGCAACGCTGCGTGATTGGAGAGAAAGACTGGAAGCCTTCGGACTCGAAGTCATTGTCGAAGAGCGGCCTGGGGCACGCGAGGGGCTCGTGCGCGGGCTGCTCCATGTCTTCTCCAAGGTGTTCGAGGCGGCCATCAAGACCCGCCGCTTCCTTTACAACGTCCGGATTCTGCGCGACTCGACGCTCGGCGTGCAGGTCATCGCGGTCGGCAACCTAACCGTCGGCGGCACGGGCAAAACCCCCGTGGTCGAGAAGTTCGCGCGCGAGCTGCGGGACCAGGGCCGCAATGTGGCCATCCTCTCCCGCGGTTACCGATCCAAGCCGCCGCCGGTCCATCAACGGCTGTTGAATGCGCTCTTACTCCGAACGGACACCACGCCGCCCCGCGTTGTATCGGATGGCAAATCCCTGTTGCTCGATTCTGAGATGGCGGGCGACGAGCCGTACATGCTTGCCTCCAATCTCAAGGACGTGGTGGTGCTGGTGGACAAGGACCGGGTGAAGAGCGGGCGCTACGCGATTGAGAAGTTCGGCTGCGACACGTTGCTGCTCGACGACGGGTACCAGTATTGGAAGCTCCGTGGCCGGCGGCTGGACATTGTGCTGGTGGATTGCCAGCAGCCCTTCGGCACCGGGCGGCTGCTCCCGCGGGGCACGTTGCGCGAGCCGCCCTCCCATCTGGCCCGCGCCAGCACGATCTTCATCACCAAGAGCGACGGCAACACGAGCGATCTGCGCCGCCGTCTCGCCGAATTAAACCCGACCGCCGGCATCATCGAATGTGTTCATCACCCGCTTTACCTCGAGGATGTGTTTACCGGCGAGCGCCTGAAGCTCGATTGCCTGAAGGGGCGCAAGGTCGCGTCCCTGAGCGGCATTGCGCAGCCGGAAAGCTTCGAGCAAAGCCTTGTCCGGCTCGGCGCGGAACTGGTTTACTCAAAGCGCTTCGCCGACCATCACCGCTTTACCCAGCAGGAGGTCCTGAATGCCATCAATCGCAGCAAGAAGCGCCAGGCCGAGACCATCATCACCACCCAAAAGGATGCCGTGCGCTTCCCCAAAATTGACCGGCGCGACTTGCCGGTGTACTTCATGCGCGTCGAAATCAAGATCCTCCGTGGCGCGGATGACTTCCAGGATTGCGTGCGGAAGATCTGCTTCCGCTGACGATGGAACCTGCTCTTTATTACATCGCCCGTGCGGGCGTGGGACTGATTCAGGCGCTGCCGCTGACCTGGGTGGCGCGCCTGGGGCGGTGGGGCGGGGGCTTGGCCTACTGGCTGGATAAACGCCACCGGCGGGTGGTGCTGCGCAACCTCACCCTGTGCTTTGGTCACGAGCAATCGCCGGCCCAGCTTCGCGCGCTGGCGCGGGAAAACTTCCGTCGCCTCGGTGAGAACTACGCCTGCGCCATCAAGACCGCCGATATGACTTACGAAGAGCTGCGGCCGCGAGTGACTTTCGTGGGCAACCCCCGGATCACTTCGCCCCCCGCGGAGGGGAAGCCACAGAACGTCGTCGCCGCTATCGGCCACTTCGGCAATTTCGAGCTCTATGCCCGGTTCGGTCAGTTTGCGCCCGCCTATCAATGCGGTGCCACCTACCGCGCCCTGCGCCAGCCCTCCATTAACCGGCTGATGCAGTCGCTGCGCGAGCGTTCCGGCTGCTTCTTCTTCGAGCGCCGGTTTGACTCCCTGGCCTTGAAGGCCTTTATGAATCGGTCGGGCGTGATTATGGGGTTCCTGTCCGACCAATCCGCCGGCGCCGTCCGCGTTCCCTTCCTGGGTCACGAATGTTCCACCACCACCGCCCCCGCTATTTTCGCGCAGCGCTACCACTGCGTTTTGATCACGGCCGTTTGCTATCGCGTTGCCTTGGCCCGGTGGCGCATCGAGGCGGGCGCCGAGATTCCGACGCACGAGAATGGCCAGCTTCGCTCCGCGGCCGACATCATGGGCGACGTGAACCGGGCGTTCGAAGCCGCCGTCCGCCGCGATCCGGCCAATTGGTTCTGGGTGCATCGACGCTGGAAACCGGCTCCGCCCGAAGCGCGCGTCGCGCCTGCCCCCGCGAGCGTTGCCCCGCAATGCCGCTAGGCGATGATGAGTCCGCCTTCATCCTCATCCCCCGCCGACACCCTAAAGGGTGGACACCGAACTCCCCGATGGCGATGACGAAGCCTCCTTCTTCCTCACCCTCCGCCCCCCGCCGCGTCCTCGTGCGCAGCGTCAATTGGCTGGGCGACGCGGTGATGACCACGCCGGCGTTGCAGCGGCTGCGCGAAGCGCTGCCTGATGCGCATCTGACTCTGCTCACGCACGAGAAGCTCGCGAGCCTGTGGGAACGGCATCCCAGCCTTGATGCGATTATCACGTTTCCCCCGGGTGAAAGTCCGTGGTCAGTCGCTCGCCGTTTGCGCGCGGAGAGTTTTCAAACCGCGGTGGTCCTGCCCAATTCACCCCGCTCGGCGCTGGAAGTGTGGCTGGCGCGGATCCCGCAACGCATCGGCTACACCCGGCCTTGCTGGAGCTGGCTTTTGACGCGCGCCCTGGCTCCGCGCCCCGGCGTGATACGGATGTCCCGTCGCTCGGTGAGTGAAGTGCACCGCCTGATCGGCCTTCCCTCGGGCGCCCCCTCACCCGCCACGCCGCACCCGCAGGACCGCGCCGCCCATCAAATTCACGACTACCTGCATCTGGTCGCGGCTTTGGGCGCAAACCCTGAACCTCTCCCGCCCAAGCTGGAAATCACCGCCGCAGAAATACAACAGGCGGAGCAGGACTTGTTGGCGGACTGGCGACGTAAAGCTGTGAATGCCGCCGCCGGCAAACCCTTGATTCTGCTGGGCCTGAATCCCGGCGCGGAATATGGCCCCGCCAAACGCTGGCCCGCAGAGAGCTTTGCGGCCGTCGCGCGGGAAGTCTCGCGCAACCACGGGAATTGCGCCTGGCTGGCCTTTGGCGGCGCCGGCGATTGGCAGCTCTGCAGCGACATCGCCCGGCTCGCCGGCGGCGGCGTGGTCAACTTGGCCGGCAAGACTTCGCTGCGGCAGCTCATGGCGCTGCTCAAGCTCTGCCGCGTCCTGCTCACCAACGACTCGGGTCCGATGCACGTGGCCGCCGCCCTGGGCACGCCGGTCGTCGTCCCCTTTGGGAGCACGGCGCCGCTGTTGACCGGGCCTGGTTTGCCGGGCGACCCACGCCATCAGTTGCTCCAGGCCGCTGCGCCCTGCTCGCCCTGCTTCCGCCGGGTCTGCCCCATTGACTTCCGTTGCATGACCGGCATCCATACCGACCGCGTCGTCGATGCGGTCGGTCGCGCTATCGCGCTTGGGTAATGCCTTGTTTTCATTTCTCTGGACTATTGGTCTCCATCCACTACACCGGTCACAATGAGACTAATAAGGTGCGTCGCGATCTGCTTGCTGCCGTTGCTGGTCGGCGGGGCTGAAATTCCGGAGCCGGTCCTGCCGGCGGGGGTCGGGGTGAACATTCACTTCGTTACCGGCCAGGAAAAGGACCTCGATATGATTGCCGGCGCCGGGTTCAAGTTCGTACGCATGGACTTCCACTGGGAAGCGATTGAAACCAGCAAAGGCGAATACCATTGGGCGGGCTACGAGGAACTGCTGACGAACCTGGAGAAGCGTGGGTTGCGCGCGATCCTCATTCTCGATTACTCGCACCCTCTTTATGAGGCGTCGGTCACCAGTCCGAACCCGATGACGGGCAAGGCGCAAAAGAACACTGCTTCGCCGCAGCATCCGGACAGCATTGCGGCTTTCGCGCGCTGGGCGGCCGCGGCGGCCAAGCACTTCGCCGGGCGCCACGTGCTGTGGGAGATTTGGAACGAGCCCAACGGCAATTTCTGGAGCCCGAAGCCGAATGCCGAGCAGTACACGGCCCTGGCGTTCGCCACCGCCAAGGCCATGCGCGAAGCCGATCCTCAGGCGGCGATTATCGGCCCCGCCTCGTCCGGGTTCCCGTGGAAGTTCCTGGAGACATTCCTTAGTTCCGGCATGCTGGAGTATCTCGACGGGGTGAGCGTGCATCCCTATCGCAACCCCAACAAGCCGCCGGAAACGTCGGCCAGCGATTATCAGAAACTCCGGGCGCTGATCGAACGTTACGCGCCGGCTCCGAAGAAGGACCGCATCCCCATCCTCAGCGGCGAGTGGGGCTATTCGACCTGCAAGCGCGGGGTTACGATCGAGGCCCAGGCCGCGTTCGCCGCGCGGCAGCAACTGGCCAACCTGCTCAACGGGGTGCCGCTTTCGATCTGGTACGACTGGAAGAACGACGGCACTGATCCGAATGAAAACGAGCACAACTTCGGCACCGTCTTGCCGGACCTGGCCCCCAAGCCTGCGTATGTGGCGATCAGGACTCTCACCCGCGAACTGAACGGCTATCGCGTCGTGCAACGCCTCGCATTGTCCAGCACCAAGGATTACGCGCTGCTCTGCGAACATGGAGACGGGAGTCGGAAGCTCGCCGCCTGGACGCTCGACGAACCACACACGGCCAGTATCGAAGTCAAATTGCCGAGCGGAATCAAACCCATTGGCGTGAGCGGGAGCGGCGAAGCCTTCACGGCAAAGGTCGAGTCAGGCCATCTGCTTCTCGACCTTGTTGCCGCGCCCCAGTACGTGTCATTGGGGATGGGCAAGTGAGGGTGTGTCTCTGGCGGGGCGCGGACATTCCCGTCCGCAGCCAAGCGCATTTTTAACGGCATTACCGCAATTCTGTGCTTGCGTGTCTTGCGGAGCAGCCACATATTGGGCGCGACATCCAAAAGATACTATGAATGCTCCCATTCGTGTTGCTGTTACCGGCGCCGCCGGCCAAATTGGCTATTCCCTCCTGTTCCGCATCGCCTCAGGGGCGATGTTCGGGTCGCACCAGCCCCTGATTTTGCACCTGATCGAGATCGCGCCGGCGATGCCCGCGCTGCAAGGTCTGGTGATGGAGTTGGAGGACGGCGGTTTTCCGCTGCTCAGAGGCGTGGTGGCCACCTCGAATCTGGACGAAGGCTTCCGCGGCGTGAACTGGGCGCTGCTCGTGGGCAGCGTGCCGCGCAAGCCCGGCATCGAGCGCAAGGATTTGCTCGGCGTCAACGGCAGGATCTTCATCGGCCAGGGCCAGGCGCTGCAGAAGAACGCCGCGCCAGACGTGCGCGTCCTGGTGGTGGGCAACCCCTGCAATACGAATTGCCTCATCGCTATGAACAGCGCGCCGGAGATTCCGCGCAAACACTTCTACGCCATGACGCGCCTGGACGAGAACCGCGCCAAGGCGCAACTCGCCAAGAAGGCCGGCCTGGACGTGACGGCGGTCACCAACGTCTGCATCTGGGGCAACCATTCCTCGACGCAGTACCCGGATTTCTACAACGCCAAGATCAAGGGCCAGCCCGTGCCGCAGGTGATCAACGACGATGCCTGGCTGAAAGGGGAGTTCATCACCTCGGTCCAGCAGCGGGGCGCGGCGATTCTCAAGGCGCGCGGGGCCTCCAGCGCCGCCAGCGCGGCCGTGGCGATCGTGGACACCGTGAGTTCCATGGTCCGGCCCATCCACGCCAGCGATTGGCACAGCATTTGTGTTTGCTCCGACGGCAGCTATGGCGTCGAGGCTGGACTGATCAGCTCTTTCCCCATCCACAGCAACGGCCACGAACTGGAAATCGTGCAGGGCCTCCCGATCAATGACTTCAGCCGCGCGAAGATTGACCTCACGGTCAATGAGCTGAAGGAAGAACAGGCAATGGTCAAAGAGCTGTTGCAGGGCTAGGAGCGCTTCATGCGCCATCACGGCGGGCAGCTCGCGATTTCACACAGGGTCCTGCTGGAAGCGCAGGGGGTTAATGAGATTGTCAGTCGGTGCATCACTGCGGCGATAACGTCTTCAAAACCTTCGCCAACGAGGTTTTTCCGTTTGTTCTCCTGCGCTAAGTAAGTGTGGATTCGGCGGGTGAGCGCGCGCAATTCCTCGGACGGAGGCTCGCTGGCCATCCACCGTCCGAGTGCCTCTCGAATGATTGCGGCAAGTTCCGGGTCCTCCCCTGGCTCCGGGAAGGCGCGCCCGGTGTACGGTGCTCGCTGGCTCTCGTAGGCTGCGCTGCGTCCGGCGACGGCCCGCGCTGCCAGGTCCTTAACCGCCTCCCGAAAGAGCCAGTCGATTTGTTCAGCCAGCGCGACCGGCTCGACGCCAAGCTGCTGGGACACCCAGTCGTGGAAAGCAAGCGAGCGCGCGTACCAAGGGCGTCCCGGCTGGGCTTTATCTGATTCGTAGCAGTGCGCCAGGGCCGTCGTGCGGTCTATCCATAGCAGGAGGCGGTAAACGTGTTGCCAGGCGTTGGCAGTGGTGACCGGTGCGGCATGTTGGAAATACCGGTCGATCAGGCGAGCCCGGTTCTCGGCGCCAAAAGCTCGGGCGATGACTTCCTGTGGAGCGGCAGCAGGGTCCGGAGCGCTTTCGTCGGCTGGCGGCATGAGCGGGTCAGTAGAAGAGTTGCCCGTTCGAGCGTTTCAGGCGATCAGTTAGTGCGGCTTGGTAGGTAGGCGATGATTCGATCAAAATCGCTTTGCGTTTCATCTCGACCGCCACCTGGCCTGTGGTGCCGCTGCCAGCGAATGGGTCAAGAACAGTGTCACCCTCCCGAGTCGTTGGAAGCAGCATCGTCCGCACGAGCGAACGTGGCCACATGGCTATGTGCTGATAGGGGGAAGCCTCGGGATTGATGCGCAGCAGCGCCTCCGGTCCTGGATCGCTATCAGAAAGAACTTCGGCTTGGGTCTGCCAGACGGAGCCAGCGTTGGCGCGGTCCCCGTTCCGGGAGCTCGCGCGTGATGGCACGTCGATTGTCGAGCGGTCGAAGAAGTAGTCCGGCTGCTTGCTGAACAGGAACAGGAACTCGTAATTGCGTGATGGTCGGTCACGTGTCGGTTCGGGCATTGCATTGCCTTCCGCCTTTTGTGATTCGAGCGAGACGAGAGACTTAGCCCAAATGATGGTGCGCCGGCACGTCCACTGCGGACCTTCAGGCGCGCCAACGAAGCGGCGAAGCTCGGGGTCCGTCATCGCGAGGTGGAATCGGTATGGCACGCCCATCTCAGATTTGTGAGGGATGCCCGGCACGTAGTGTTTGAAGAACTCCGGCTGTTTACGGAGAGCGCTGGCGTAGCCTTTACCGCCAGCGGCGAAACGGCCATTGCAGCCATTCGGTGCGTTGGTGGTTCCCTTCTTCCCCTGCTTGTTGTTGAAAGTGTCGCCGAGGTTCACCCAAAGACACCCGTCGTCACGCAGAACCCGCCAGACTTCGTCGAAGACGTGCAGGAGGTGGCGGACGAAATCGTTTGGATGGGGCTCGTGACCGAGCTCGCCGTGCCAACCATCAGGCCACGCCGAGGTGGTCCCGTATCGGCGCATCAGGTAGAATGGAGGTGAGGTCAGGCAGACCTGGACGCTCGCGCTGGCGATGCTCTTGAGACCGGTCAACGCATCCATGCTCAGGACCTGGACCGGGCCACCGGCCGGGGTCTCGTGCAAAGATTCAGCCGTAACTTTACGTCGGCTAGCGGGCGCTTTCACAGCTTCATAATGTCATCGAGCGGTGTTGCCGAGTCAAACCTTAACGGGTTTCCTGCCGAGTAATCGCAAGCGTAACGGTTGGGTGTGGCATCACAAACAGATGCGGGCCTGCCACATTTGGCCGCAGGTTCTTGCTGAAAAGCCCGGGCGTTTACCCGAGTTTAGCGCAAGGCACTTACCGCGTAGTGCCTGATATGAGACGACTTGCCCGAGCCGAGCGCATTTGCCGCCGCTGCCCGTTTCGCACGCCTTCAGGACAATGTCTTGAGCGCACCCTCAAGAGCGGCCGTTGCGGCGATTGGATCTGGTGGGTGCACAACGGCAAACAGAGTCGGCGGCTTTACATCCATCCCCACGACCCGCGCTCACCTGCCCAAGTCCGCTCCAGCGCGCGTTTCGGTGCCACCTCCAGGAAATACAGCTACTCCCCAACCGAAAAACAGCGGGCTGCCACCATCAAGGCGGGCACGAAGCGGAAGACTCGCCCACGACTGCACCAGTCTGGCCCATTGACCGGCCAGCAGCACTCCATTCGCAAGGAATACGCGCTCCAGAATGCCCATGGTAAAGGCATAAAGTCAGCATATGCACCACAAGCGCCTCAGCCGCAGATGGTTAACCCCACTTCATGGGACCCTCGCCGGGGTGCCTCCGGGGTATCACCATATCCTCGCCGTAGTACCTCTGATCGGCGATCAGAGGTGCTACGGCGAGACTCCCGGGGGGCGCCGGTGGGACTGCGGGAGTATCAGCGTGCGGACTGGGCGAGGAGGGCATTCGGCCGGAAAGAGCGGAGAACCGCCCCAGCCCTCGAAAGCACCTCAAAATAAGAGAGTTGCGCGGGTTGCTGCGACGCACCAGCCGGCGCGCTGAGACGCAATCCTCTCAGGTCAGGCTTCCCAGCCTCACCAACCGCAGCACCGGCTCGGACGTCTCGCGCGAGCGGGCCAAGTCCACTTCAAACTCGGCCACCCAATCGTTATGCTCCTTCGGGTCCACCAGCATCTGCTGGACCCGCCAGGTGCGCTTATCCTCGGCGGGCACCACGTAGGTGTGGCGGATGTTTCTGGCATTCGGGTCCAGGCATATCCGTTCGTGCTCGGCGTGGTAGGCATCCAGCGCCTGCTGGAGGCGGGCGGCGGTCCAGGGCTGACCGGCGAGGTCTTCTGGTGAAGTGAGATTGGCAATGGCCTGCTCGTAGTCGCCGTTCACCAGCCCGCGCAGGAAAGTGAAGCTGCGGTTGCGGATAGCCGCCGTGAAGGCCTTGGTGTCGCGGGTAATGTCGGCGGCGGCTTCCTCGGCGCCGGGCGGACGCACTTCTTTGGTTTCGGCCCGCTGGAAGCTCGGGTCGCGCATCTTCTCCCATTCGTCGAGCAGGCTGGAATCGATCTGGCGGATCATGGTGCCCAAGTAGAGTTCCATTTCCCGGACCGCATCGTCCTTGGCGGCGTCCGGCACAGTTTGGCCGAGGACCTTATAGGCACTGTTGAGGTAGCGCAGCAGGACCCCTTCGGCCCGCTGGAGTTCGTAGTCGCGGATGTAATCGGAGAAGGAGCGGAACGACTCGAACATCTCCCGCGCTATGGATTTGGGCCGGATATTCTCTTGGCCGACCCACGGGTGTTTGTCCGCAAAGGCGTTGAAGGTCGAGTAGATGAACTCGCGGTTCGGCTTGGGGTGTTCCAGCTTCTCCAGTTCCTCGATGCGCTCGTCGTATTCGATCCCGGCCATCTTCATCTCCGCCATCTTCTGGCTCTTGAGCTTGTCGAGCTGCTTGCGCAGGACAATGTCCGGGTCTTCGAGGATGGACTCCACGAGGGTGAGCAGGACCAGCGGGTAATCCGGTTGCTGCGGGTCCACCAGTGGCAGCGTATCCAGCAGGTAAAGCGAAAGCGTCTGGTCCATCGAGAAGTCGTCCTGCAGCTCGACGTTGACGCGGAGCTTCGGAGCGCGGCTGTCCCCAACCGCCGCAGGTTCGGATACCGACGACGCTGCGGCTGGGGACAGCCGCGCTCCGGGGGGCACGATCTCAATGATCTTACGCTCGACCAGCGAGCGGAAGAGCTGCCAGGCGCGTCTGCCGTGGGCCTTCTTGGCCTTGGGCGAATCGTGGCAGCGGGCGACCAACTGCTGCATGGCGCGGCAGCCGTCGCCTTTGCGGCTGAGTACGTTGAGCAGCATCCCGTGCGTGACCTGGAAGCGGGAATTCAGGCGCTCGGGCTGGGCTGCGATCAGGCGAAGGAACGTGTTCTTGTCCCAGTTGACGAAGTTCCTCTCCGGCGGCTTGCGTTTGACTACCTTCTTGCCGCCCCGCGCCGCCTTCTCTTCGAGCTTCAGGTTCTCGACCATGTGCTCGGGTGCCTGGACGACCACCCAGCCGCGGTCATCAAATCCCTTCCGCCCGGCCCGCCCGCCGATCTGATGGAAGTCCCGCGCGCTCAGGATGCCGGTCTTCTCGCCGTCATACTTGCACAGGCGCGAGAACAGGACGGTGCGGATGGGCACGTTGATCCCCACGCCCAGCGTGTCGGTGCCACAGATGACCTTGAGCAGGCCCTTCTGCGCCAATTGCTCGATCAGCACCCGGTACTTCGGCAGCAAGCCTGCATGGTGCAGTCCAATGCCGTGCTTGAGCCACTTCTTGATTTCCGGACCGTAAGGGCTGGTGAACTTGAAGCCTTCGATCGCGTTGCCTATGGCGTTCTTTTCCTCGCGGGAGCAGACGTTGATGCTGGTGAAATCCTGCGCGCTCTGCGCCGCCTCCAGTTGCGTGAAGTGGACGACATAGACAGGTGCTCTGCCTTGCGCCACCAGGCTTTCGAGCGTCGTGGCCAGCGTCAGCTCCGAGTAGGCATACTCCAGGGGAACCGGCCGCTCCTTTGACGCGACGGTGACGGTGGGACGCCCATTAAGCCGGGTCAGTTCCTCCTCAAAGAACGTGGTGTCGCCCAGGGTGGCGGACATCAACAGGAACCGCGCCTGGGGCAGCGTCAGCAGCGGCACCTGCCAGGCCACGCCGCGCTCGCGGTCGGCGTAGTAATGGAACTCGTCCATGATGACCTCCTGCACGTTGGCCTGCGGCCCTTCGCGCAGGGCGATGTTGGACAGGATCTCGGCCGTGCAGCACAGGATCGGCGCGTCGCGGTTGACCGAGGCGTCGCCGGTGCTCAAGCCGACGTTGTCGGGGCCGAACTCGCGGCACAGGCCGAGCCATTTCTCGTTCACCAGCGCCTTGATCGGACAGGTGTAGATGGAGCGTTTGCCCTGCGCGACTGCCTTGAAATGCACCGCGGCGGCCACCAGCGATTTGCCCGAGCCGGTGGGCGTGTTGAGGATGATATTCTTGTCCTCGAACACCTCGAGGATCGCCGCTTCCTGCGCCGGATAAAGCCGGAGCCGCTTGCTCTCGGTGTATTCGAGGAAGCGCCCCAGCAGGTCATTGCTAGCCGGGCGCTCGTCGCGCGGCAGCAGGTCATAGAGTGTGAGTGACACGGCGTCAGCACTCTACCGGCTCCCGTTCGCGGAGAGAAGGACGATCGGGGGAAGCGAGCAGCTCTCAAATCCGAAGCCCGAAGCCCGAAAGCCGAGGGAAATCAGAAATCAGAAATCCGAAGGGCGGGCGGGCGGCTGGCCCATTTCGGTTTTCGGGCTTCGGATTTCCTTCAGATTTCGGGCTTCGGATCTCGGATTTGACCTTGCCGGGCCGGTGCTACTGTCCAGATGCAGCCCCCACCGACCCCGGGCAGCGCCGGAGCCTTGCCTCCTGGATTCCGGGCGGAATGAGCCTGGCTGCAGCTTATGCCGTTGCGCTGCTTTCGATAATGCCCTGGACGATAGCATAGCGGGTAAGGCCCGCCGTGTGGTGTATCTGGAGTTTTTGCATCAGGTTGTGCCGGTGCTTCTCCACCGTCTTGAGGCTGATGCCCAGCTCCGCTGCAACCTCTTTGTTGGCGTCACCTTCGGCCACCAGTTGGAGGACCTCCAACTCGCGCGGACTCAGACGAACGAGTTCCTTCCCGGCCGCTGCTTTGAGGGCCAGCGGCTGCTTCTGCCGGGCACGCAACCGCTTGGAAATGGAGGGGCTGAAAAACGTAGTCCCCGCCTGTACCCGGCGGATCGCGAGAGCCAAATCCACCAGGGAGCTTTGCTTTAGCAAGTACCCCGCCGCGCCCGCCGCGGTCACCTGCTCGATATAGGCATCAGCGGCGTAGGCCGACAGGATCAGCACCCGGGTGGCGGGAAAGGCTTTGAGAATCTGCTGGGTCGCCAGGACGCCATTGAGGATCGGCATGGCGATGTCCATGACGACGACCGCCGGCCGAAGCTGCCGGGTCAGTTCGACTGCCTCCCGGCCGGTCTGCGCCTCGGCGACAATCCTGAAATCAGGCTCGGCTTCCAGTAGCGCCCGGAGACCCTGGCGCACAATGATGTGGTCGTCGGCCAGCAGGATGGTGATCGGTGTCGCGGCGGTTTGGGGCATGGCTTCAGGCGGCTCAGGGGATTTGCGCTTCCAGATCTCCAATGCCGAGTGGAATCTCCGCTCGGATGGTCGTGCCACGGCCGGGCGTGGAGTCAACGGCGAAGTTGCCTCCGACCATCTCCAGCCGCTCTTTCATTCCCAGGAGCCCCAGGTGCTCGTGCCGCCCGGCCAGGGAATCCGCTTCCAGGCGAAACCCCTGGCCGTTGTCCTCGATCTCCAGGCGGACCGCCCCGCGGCGCTTCTGGATTCGCACCTTCACCCGGCTGGCCTTCGCATGCCGGGCGACATTCGCGAGCGCGGCCTGCGTGACGCGATAGAGCACTGTGCGGCCGGCGCTGTTCAACGGTTCCAATCCGGCCGAGGCCGCAACGGTCACCCGAATGCCCGTCTGCTTGGCCCAGTCCTTCAGGTAGGCGTTGAGCGCCGGAACCAACCCCAAGTCATCCAGCACCGGCGGGCGCAACTCCCAGGTGAACCGGTGCAAGATGTTCACGGAGTCCTCCACGAGCTGGCGCGTACGGGCGATCCGCCGCTTGAGAGCGTCGGGCTTCAGCACCCTCTCCCGGGCCAGGGCGATCAGGTCGAGGTTGACGCCAACGAGGGACGGGGCGACCTGATCGTGCAGCTCACGGCTGATTCGCTTGCGCTCCTCCTCCTGCGCTCGCAACACCAGGTGGGACAAATGCCGCAACTGTTCCTGCATGTGCCGCGACTGTTCCAGCAAGGCGGAAATCTCCGCCGTGCGCTCAGCTACCCGCCCCTCCAGCTCGGTGTTGAGCTTCCGGATCTCATCCTCCGCCCGCTTACGGTCCGTGAGGTCCACTACCACCGCCCGGCACTGGGCTTCGGCGCTCAGGGTAAGGACTCTTTGGCCCTCGATTTGGACGGGCAGATACGGCTTTCCGCTTCTCAGGAGGTTGACTTCGCACGTTTGCTTGGCGCTGCTCGCGAACGTCCGTTTCAAAAACTCGTTGAAGCAGTTCCGGGACTTGGGTGCCACCCAAAGCGGGAAGCGCCGCTCCAGCAATCCCCGCTGCTCCACCCCGAGCAGGGCTACGCCGGTGAGATTCACCCCCAGGATGACGCCCCCCTCCGTGAAGGTGAAATAGCCGACCGGCGCGAAATCATATAGGTCGGAGAACTTGTCCGCATTGGCCTCGGCTTCGGCGTGGGCCTGGCTCAATTCCACATTCTGCATCTCCAGTTCCACCTGATGCACCTGCAATTCATAGAGAAGTCGTTTGACGTCGGCCTCTGTTCGGCGCTCGACCTTCACCGGCTTATGCGCGCGCAGCCGGACTTCGGCGCGTCGCCGCAGGTCTGCAGCCGTGTCATTAGCGTTCGATTCCCCCTCCACGATTCTGGTTCCGGTCGTGGCCAGACGCTTCCAATGTCCCTCGGCACGCCAGTCTAAAGGCAGGTTCGAGGTTACACGAGAAGTTAAGCTTCGCATCGGCTCATGCTAATGTCGCGCCAGGGAGCGACCAAGCAGAAACTCCCTTGTGCTTCCATCAAGCTGTCCTTGGGGATAGACCCGGCCTCGGCCGCCGAACCGGTCGTTGGTTTGGCGGGGCGCCAGTAGTCACATAAGGTGGGGTTTCCCCCCATAGCAGAGCTGTAGCTCATTTCATAGCATATCGGAGGGGCGGGGCGGCAGGAGTCAGCGAATGAATGAATGAATATGAAGGATAGTTGCGGGAAGACGGTGTTGACATTCGGCGCGTTTGTTGTGGCCGTTTATGCTGCTTGGGGTAAACGCCGAGCGCCCGGGTTGGTGCAGCTTGCCTTTGATGCTCACCTGGTCGAGTTTCTGGGAGACCCGAGTTTTGTGATCTGGCCGAAAACGTCACCGGCAATTGCGAAGCGTCTGCCGCCGGAAGACCCTTGGCATCGGAACGTTGATTGCTTAACTCACAGCGCAGCATTCCCGACGGGATGCCTGTCAGCGTCGGTGAGTTCAGGCTCGGCCGAACGGCCCACCCTATCCCCTGGTGAAGGGTAGGGGTTTCCCCCATAGAAAAGGTTCAGCAAAGCCAGTATTAACGGTAGTAACCCCAGGCAACACCTGCGATGATTGGGCAATACAACCCGCGAATGCAGCACCTATGAATGTCTTTCTGGTCCATGTCGGCGACGACGACTTTAGCCGCGTGCTCCCCAAGGCATTGGACAAGTCCCCTTCTGATCGCAAGCGCGTCAAGATCATGGCGTTTCCGCCGTTAGGGATTCAAACGCTCGCTCCGGTCCTGCGCCAGAAGGGCCACGCGGTGCGGATGTTTGACACCTGCCATCCCGAGATGAAGGCGGACCACCTGGCCCAGGCGGTGACCCAGGAGCGGCCAGAGGTCATTGCCCTCTCGTTCCTCTCGACCACCACCTACCCGGCGGCAAAGCGTATGGCTGAGCGGCTCAAGCCGGTGGCGCCCCGCACGCCCATCATCGTGGGCGGCCCCTTTGCCACGGTGAACGCGGACCGCATCTTAAAGGATTGCCCGCAGATTGACGCCGTGGGCGTAGGCGAGGGCGAAGAACTGCTGCCGGACTATCTCAGCAACCTCCACGACCCCGGTGCCGTAGCCGGGTTGGTCTGGCGTAACGGCGCTGAGATCGTCCGCAACCGCCCGCGTCCGCTCATCCAGGACCTGGACCAGTTCCCCTACCCTGACCGGCAAAGCCTGCCCATCGACTACATCGAGTCCTTGCCCCTGGACGTCCCCGCCGTCCTCTCGCTCGACAAATTCTGCACCGTGCAGACTTCGAGAGGCTGCCCCTATTCCTGCATCTACTGCGACATCCCCTCCCTCTCCGACAGCAAGTGGCGCTGCCGATCAGCCGAGCACGTCCTGGGGGAAATGCAGGAGTTGAACGACCAGGGCTTTCGCTCGATCTATCTGACCGACGATCATTTTCTTATCCGCCGGGAACGCATCAACGCGATTTGCCGTGGCATCACCGAACGGAAGCTTGAATTTAGCTGGGGCTGCGAAGGCCGGGTTGATTCCGGCATGGTCGAACAACTGGGACTCATGAGCGCGGCCAACTGCAACTTCCTGGCCTTCGGCGTGGAGTCCGGCTCACAGAAAGTGCTCGATCGCCTGAAGAAGAAGCAAACCCTGGCGCAAGTCGAGCAGGCGGTCAGCGCGGCGAAGCGCAGCGGCATTGGCCGGGTTCACGGATTCTTCGTCGTCGGATCACCCGGCGAGACGGCGGCGGAGATCCTGGACAGCTTCCGCTTTGCCGCGCGGCTGGAGTTGGACACCTTCGGCTTCAACCGCCTCTGTTCCTACCGCGGCACCCCGCTCTGGCAGGAATACGTGGACCGGGGCATCATCGACGACGAGCGGGACTGGCAGAAATGGTTTAAGTGCACCGACATCGATCCGACCGCCTTGCCCGGACTGGAGGTGAACCGCCTGCGGATGAAGGGCTATCTGCTGCTGTTCGCCAGCCGCCTGCTCAAACGTCCATTTGCAACCTTCAAACTGCTGCGCGCGTTTAGCCGGCACATGAAACTGACCGACATCCTGAAGCTGCTTGCCAGTCCATTCCGCCGTCGGAAGCTTACGCTCCTGCCCGAGCTGCCCGCCCGGATGGTGGACGCGGGGCTCGACGCTCCCTGCCGGACTGCCCTCCCGAATGCTGCACCGCCCGCACCTCTGGCTGAGATCGGCTAAACGACTGGCACAATTCCCGCGTCGGGGGCTCTTACCCGGCAGCGAGGTAACGGCGACCAGGCAAAAAGCTCCTTTTGGAGCGCCCTGTTTATAGCCACAGATGCCACCGGGTCCGCAAAGCTCCAGCGGAGCGGCATGGCGTCGCGCTGACGGCCCCGCCGCTGGAGGGCTGGGGTGAGGGGGAACTGGGCCGCCGAACTGTCGCTGCCGCCCAAAACGTCTTTGGCACGCGTGAGATGCGCACCGCTCGCCGGCTGGGTGAGAATTATATTCGCCAACCCTGCTAATAAAGGGTATGCTCCTACCATGACGGCGGGTTGCAGAACCAGTGCGGGGCTCAAGCTCTTCGTGGTGGCAGGCGTTCTGGGCGCCTTGACTTTGCGGGTTGCGTTAGCGCAAGCTGCGGTCGGCGGCAGCTCCTTGCCCGATATTCCTCGCGAAGTGGTGCTGCGGCCGGAGGTGGCTCCCTCTGAACTGGAAGGCGTTGATCAGAGCCTCGCCCACCCAAACAAGCCGTTCCTCAAGGAACCGGCAACCAGCCAGCACCATGTTTTCCGCAAACTGTTGCACATCGGCCAGGATACCAACAACGCGATTGCGGTGATTTGGGACCAGCCCGGGCAGAAGCTCTATCTCGACCTTAACCGCAACCTGGATTTAACCGATGACGCGAACGGAGTGTTTAGCGCGACCAACAAAGGGTTTCAACAGACTTTCCCCAATGTCACTGTGTCCGTGAAGACAGCGGCGGGGGTTCAGCCTGTGATGTTGGATTTGCATTGCTACACCGACGCAAACGCGAACTGGGCTAGCGCGCACCTGGGTTCGCGCTCGTTGTGGCAGGCGAAGGTGACGGTTGCGGGTCAGGATTGGCAGGTGGCCGCTCTGGATGGGCTATTGGGTCAGGTAGGGCCGACGACCGACAAGTTCCTGCTCTTGCGCCCGTGGGCGGCGCGGACTAATCATGTATCGCTCTATGATCCCAGCTCCGGCATTGTCCCTTTTCCCGGCCGGCTCTTCTGGCTGGGGCAGGCGTTTCAGTTAGAGCGCCACTTTGACACCGGCAGCGCGACGCCGGTCTGCAAACTGGAGTTCATCCCGCAGCAACCGACGCTGACCGAGCTCAGGGTCTCCGGTGAATTCGTCTATTACACCGTGCTCCGTGACACCAACGGTTATACGGCAGTGCTGCGCGAACCTCAAGGCACGGTGCAGGTCCCACAAGGGGTTTACGAGGTCAGCGCCGCCTGGTTGAAGAAAGGAGCTGCGGAGGCCTTTCAACAGACTTATCAGCCTATGGTGATCAAGGCCGCCACCGCTACCAACTTGATCCTGGGCGGGCCGCTGACCAATTGGGTGGTGCTGGAACGCGCCGGCCGGAAGCTGCAGATGAACTACCAGCTTCGAGGCGCGGACGGCATGTACTACCAGATGGCCGGGCAGGATCGCGAGAGACCGCCAGAGTTCACCGTCTATTACGGCGGCAAGAAAGCTTTGGTGGGCAAGTTCGAGTTCGGCTGAGGCGGCAACTGCGAGTACTCATGGCGAGTACCCCTCACGCTGGCGGGCAAACTCAAAGTGGCAGCCTATGCCGACCTGGGAGGGCTGGGCACAAAACTGGGCCCTTCGGTCGCCTTCTTCTGGCCGATGCCCAATCTCGTGCCTCTGCTGCTGCCGTGGCTGGCCGTCCTGGTGTTGTTGGCGTTGCCGTCGAACCGTAACCCGCGCGCCTGGTGGATCTGGGCACCGCTCATCGGCCTGACGCTGCTTGGGGCCGGTCTGCAGCCGCCTTTTCTTCTTAGCGATAACGAGGTGCTCAGCGTTTCGGTCCAGGTGGCATCTGCCGCAGGCTTTGGGCTGACGGTCCTCTGGTTGCTGGGAGCGGCCCTGGCGCGTCGCTGCCGGGCGGTGGGTATTGCGCTCGCGGCGCTGGCTTTTGCCGCAGTCAGCCTGTTGGCGTTCCTCGTCGGCCCGGCTTCCGAGTCGTTAGGGGACCTGAGCGGATTGGAACCGGCTGTGTTCCTGTATCGTTTCAGTGAAGCAGCACTGGTCAGACAGTTCGCGGACCTGAGCGGATTGGAACCGGCTGTGTTCCTGTATCTGGTACTCGGCTGGATAGTCGGCGGCGTGGTGTTCGCCGGTGCGCTGAACCTGACGGGGTGGTCATGCCGCCGCCGGTTTATCCGTGTGCGGGTCTCGTTGTGGCTTCCCCTCTGGCTCTGGCTAACGTGGCTCGCAGCCGGCGGCCTGGTTAACGGCGTGATGAGGATTGTATCCGGCGAACGATTTGACTGGTCTGGCCTGCTCGTGGCGCCCGTTGCTCTCGCGCTGGCGAGCTTCGTGACCCTGCTGCCGTTCCTGATCCTCTCGTTCACCAACGCCTTCTACCGCGAGCGGCTTAGGCAGCTCTTACGGCTGCCCGCAGTGGTTATTCCGCCGCCGACACCAGTTCCGGCAGCGGCTGTCGGGCCGGCAAGCCGATAGTTGATCTGCCGGCTCAGGCGCCAGACTTCCGCGCCACCACGACCGCGTTCATCGCTTCATCCTGACGCAGCACCGCAGCCTTGGAAAAGCCTGCGGCCTCCAGGTCTTCCCGCAACTCGTCAAACGTGAACGTGCCGCCGCCTTCCGTCGCCACGAGCATGTTGATGGCGAACAGCGCGCCCGCCACCGGCCGAGTGCGGTCTGCCTCCATCAGGATGTCGCGAATCGCAATCCGCCCGCCGGGGACCAGTGCCGCCAGGACCTTGGCGAACAGCGCGCGGTTCTGGGCGCGGGAATTCTGGTGCACGATGGCGCTAACCCACGCCAGGTCCGCCCCCGGCGGCAGCGCGTCGCGCGTGAAATCGCCCGGGACAAGCTGGACGCGCTTCTCCAGCCCGGCGGCACCGAGACGCCGCTGTGCCATAGTGATGACGTGCGGCAGGTCGAAGAGCGTGGCTTGGGCTGAGGGACAGGCGCGCAGAAACGCAATGGTCCAGGTACCCGAAGCCCCGCCGATGTCCAGCAGGTGCCGGAATTGGAGCGGTTGCACGGCTTGTATGACTTGGTCGGCGTTGGGCGCTGAGACGTTGTGCATCGCCCCGATGAAGGCCTCCTGCGCACCGTCTCTGCCACGCACGCCCGGCATGCACGGTGCGGGACGGCCGGTCTTGACGACCTGCGCCAACTGCGCCCAATTCCGGAGGCAGTGCGCCTGGTGCTGGGCCATGGCCAACACGCTTTGCGCTCCAGCCGCCGTCAGCAAAGCGTCCAGGCCGGACGGCAGGGCATAATTCCCGCCGGATTTTTCGAGCAGCCGCAATGCGACCAGCGCATCCAGGAGAATAATCACTGCCCGCTGATCGCACTGGAGCCTGTGGGCGAGGTCCGCGGCCGGCAGCGGCCCGGCAGACAGGGAGCCGAAGAGGTCCAGTTCCGCCGCGGCGGCCAGCACGGCGGCCCCCTGGTAGCTGCGGCCCAGGGCCAGGATTTCTTCGGCCGCCCACGGTTGGTGAATTTCTGCTTTCATAGTTTATTCGGAGTCGTGACTTGCCCGAGGTTTCAAGCAGCCTATCGCGATTTCGCTCTGCCTGTCCAGCCGCCTTGACAATAGGCCGTCCGCTGCTATCCTCACCCGCTCCGTTAACGGAGTGATTCCTAACGCAGTGTCACTTAGGATACGACGTCGCCGGGAAAGAATTGAACTGACATATGAAACGACAATATCAACCGTCGAAAATCCGCCGCAAACGGCAGCATGGTTTCCTCGCGCGCAACGCGAAGAAGAGCGGACGGGCGATCCTGAGCAATCGACGCCGGGTGGGGCGCAAACGCCTGACGCCCGTATAAGAGGGCGGCGCATGGCCGCCCAAAAGCCTCCACGACTGCGGTTTGCCCGCACAGCGCGTATCAAGCAGCCACGAGATTTTGTTCGCGTGCGCCAGGCCGGAGAACGGATGGTCCTCGGCTGTCTGATCGCCAACTGGCAGCGGTTACCGGCAGGGGCTCCCTCACGCCTGGGTGTCGTCACCTCGGGTAGGATCGGCTGCGCCGTGGTGCGTAATCGCGCCCGGCGGCTCCTGCGAGAAACATTCCGCCTGCATCAGTGCGACCTGGCGGCGCCCGTGGACCTGGTGCTCGTGGCGCGCCCATCCATCGTTGGAAAGGGCTTTGCCGCAGTGGAGAAAGATTTCCTGACCACCCTGCGGAGGGCGAGGTTGTTAAAGCCGGTTGGGGAAGGAGTTCAGTGAACGCCGCTCAGCACATTTTAATCTTTGGGGTACACTGTTATCGTTACGTGCTCTCCCCGGCCAAGAACCTGGTATTCGGCCCCATGGGGCGCTGCCGGTTCACGCCGAGTTGCTCGGAATACGCCCTATCAGCCCTTAGCGACCACGGCGCTCTGGCCGGGAGCTGGCTGGCCCTGAAACGCATCGGCCGCTGTCATCCGTGGGGTGGCTGCGGTCATGACCCGGTGCCCGCACGGTTTCAACCGCACTAAGCTGCATGGATCGTAAATCAATCATTGCCCTGGTCGTCTGTTTCATCGTGCTGATGCTGTGGTATCCGCTCGTGGTCAATAAGCTTTACCCGCCCAAGCCCTTGCCGCCCGGCGCCACGAACGCACCCACGGCCCTTCTGGCAACCCCGAACCAAACGCCCCCCGCCCCGCAGGCGCCGGCTGCCATCGAGGTGCCCGTCCCGGCGCCAAGGCCGATCGTAACCGCCGGCGTCCCCGAGGAATTGCTGGAAGTGGCGAACGACAACGCGCGTTACACCTTCACTTCGTATGGCGGCGGCCTGAAGCGAGTGGAACTGATCCATTACCCGGAAACGGTGTCCAAGCGCCGCGAGAAAGGGCCGCCGACCAATAGCTTGGCGACTTTGAACGCGTTTAGCCCCGTGCCGACTTTGGCGCTGCTCGACGGTGAGGCGGTGCAAGGCGATGGCCTCTTCAAACTGGCCCGGATCGACCACGGCGTGCGGGCGGAGAAGACGCTCACCAACGGCCTGACCATCGTCAAGGACTTCCAGCTCAGCTCGAACTACCTGGTGATGGCAACCGTCCGGATGGAGAACCGCTCGGCGCAGCCGCTCGCCTTGCCGTCCCAGGAATGGTTCGTGAGCACGGCTGCGCCGATGGACCCCCGTGACAAAGGCCTGGCAGTAGGAGTGCTCTGGTACAACGGCGCCAAGACCGAAGACCTCGGCGGCTCCTCTTACTTCTCAGGCGGCTGCCGGCAGCCCGTGCCCCCGCTGGAGTATCACGGCGGCGCCAGCAACGTGGTCTGGGTGGCGGCCCACAATCAGTTCTTCACCCTGGCGGCGATGCCGCAGCAACCCGCCCAGGGGCTGGTCATCCGCAGAATGGACTTGCCCCGCCCCACCGGCGAAGAGGCGGAACTGGTGGCCACCAACGCGCCGACGCCGCAAGGTTACGCTGCGGCCATGATCTATCCCGCGCTGACGCTCGCCCCGCAACAAGTCTTCGAGCGCCAAATCGCTCTCTACGCCGGGCCCAAGGAGTACCAGACCCTCGCGCGCATTGGTAACCAGTTCAACAATAACCTCGATCTGGTCATGAACTTTGGCTGGGCCGGGATCGTCTCGAAAGCGCTGCTGCTGAGCATGAATTGGCTGCACAGCGTCATGAAGTTCTCCTACGGCTGGGCCATCATCGCTATCACGCTCATCATCAAGGGGGTCTTCTGGCCGCTGACCCAGGCCAGCACGCGTTCGATGAAGCGGCTCCAGGCGCTGCAGCCGCAGCTCAACGAGATTAAGGCGAAATACAAAGATGACCCGGTGAAGATGAACAAGAAGACCATGGAGTTCATGCGCGAGCACAAAGTCAGCCCGCTCGGCGGCTGCCTGCCCATGCTCCTGCAGATACCCGTCTTCTTCGGCTTCTTCTCCATGATTCAAAGCGCCATTGAACTGCGCGGCGCCCGCTTCCTGTGGATACCGGATTTGTCGCAAACCGACACGCTGTTTGTCATCCCATCTCTGGGCTTTATCCCCTTCTTCGGCATTCCCGGCGTCGGCCTGCCCTTCAACCTGCTGCCGCTCTTCATGGGGGCCACGATGCTCTGGCAGTCGCACCTGACGCCCCCCTCCCCCGGCATGGACCCGTCGCAGCAGAAGATCATGCGCTACATGCCGCTGATGTTCCTCGCGTTCCTCTACAATTACTCGGCCGGCTTGACGCTCTACTGGACGGTGCAGAACCTCCTGACCATCCTGCAGACCTACCTGACCCGAACCGTTCCGGAAACGGTCGCACCCGTCAAGGCTCCAGCCTTGACGTCGTCGCAGAAAAAGAGGAAATAGAAGCCAATGGAACCAGTAACTTGCGGCTCTTAACTATCAACTATCGACTCTAAACCATCGACTATCTCGCGCCATGCCTGCTGAACCTAAAGTCACACTACAAAAAATCCTGGAGCTACTCGGTTTCCCGGCCACCGTAGAAGAGCACCGCCTGGAAGACGGCCTCCTGCTTGACGTAAAAGCTGACGACTCGGGCCGCCTCATTGGTCGTCAGGGCCAAGCCCTTTCCGACCTCCAGTACATCACCAACCGGATTCTGTTCCAGCAGGACCCCACGGTACCCAAAGTAACGGTGGACATCGGCGGCTACCGCGCCCAGGCGCGCGAAGCGCTCGTCAAGAAGGCCAAGGAAGCCGCCGAGAAAGTCCGGCGCTGGGGCGACGTGGTGGAATTGGAGCCGCTGAACGCCTTCGACCGCCGCATCATTCACCAGGCCCTCAAAGACGACCCGAGCATCGAAACCCACAGCGTCGAGGTCGAAGGCACGGAAAAGAAAGCCATTCTGCTCCGCCCCAAGCATTAAGGGCGGGACGCCGCTGCCGGGATGTAGGCCGGGTGCCCTCACCCGGCGTTCGCTCTCCCGTGTTATCGCGGCCGTGGTGGAGAGGGGAAGACAGGTTAATTGAGTTCCGAAACCCGAAACCCGAGATCCGAAGGAAATCCGAAATCAGAAA
>CAIWJG010000264.1 GCA_903912925.1 uncultured Verrucomicrobia subdivision 3 bacterium
CCTGGGGAGAGGGAGAATCTTCGGCAGCGTGTCCGCAAACCCAGCGTCTCAGGAATGCTCGGGAGACGGAGTGCGAGGCTCCCTCTCCCCAAGGGAGAGGGCTGGGGTGAGGGGGAATGGCACCCATCGGTGTTTCGGTGGGGCGGTGTAGGCCGGGTGCCCTCACCAGGCGTCCCCATCTCGTCCATAATGACTACTGCTGAGAGGCAGCACAGGCTGCGCCCTGGCTTCAGCTTCTGTCCATCTCAAACGGCGGGAGGGGCTTCCCTCTCTCTTCCGGTGGGCGAAATTGATCGTCCTGCTCCATCAGCCATTTGAGTCCGTCTGCCAATACTTGTTTGGTCTGCTCGATGTCAATGCCCACATGATCCGACTCATACCAGGTGATCTTCTTGGGTTCCTTGGCGGCATCCTGCAGGGCTTTGCCGGCTGCGGCAGCCACCAGGACGTCGTGGGTCCCGTTCTGGAAATAGACGGGCGTGGGCGAAATCTGGTCCACATAGTGGATTGGGTCCGCCACCCCGAGGAAGCGGCTCGCAAATGGTTTGATCAGCCCGAGCACCATCCCCACCTGGCGCTCTTGGGCTTGGGTCAATACGGGCAGGGGTGGCTTCTCCGGATTTAGATCCTTGCCATCAATCAGGCCCAGTGCCGCCGCTGTGCTCAGGTGATAGGCATACGCATCCAGGAGTTTGCTGAAGTCGCCGCCGCCATACACCAGGATCCCAGCCCGCAGCCGTTTGTCCTTGGCCAGCACGGTGCTGCCGGTGATGGCGCCGTAGCTGGCGCCCACCAGGTAGATGCGCTGCGGATCAATGTCGGGGCGGGTCAGCAGATAATCAATGAGCCGCCGCGTCTCGTTGATGGTCTTGGCCGGCCGTTCCGCAAACGCCCCCAGACTGTCCATCATAGACGGTTTTCCCTCCAACTTCCGTTCACCGGTTGTGTACTGGTCGAAACTCGCGAAGGCAAACCCCATCCGGTTGAAGGGCGCCGTAATCTCTTTCAGAAAGTTCTTATTCTGGCCGATGCCGTGCAGGAAGACGATAACCGGGAGCTTCTGGCCCTTCTGGTTCATCGGCAGCGACAGCAAGGTGGGAATCTTCTCGCCCTTGTAGCCGTCGAACGTGAACTTGGTGATCGTGTAGCTGCTTTCCGGCGTGCGCTTGTTTACCTTGGTCGTATCTTGCACCGTGATGTTCAGCGGCGCGCTCGGATTGTAGTTGTCGAAGTAGTGCTCTGCCGTCACGATCTTGTCGCCCTCATTCGCCTTCAGCTTCCACTTTTCCTCCGGCCACGCGTCCTGGATTTGCGGGTTGCCCAGGTCAATCTGCACATCGGTTCCTTTGTCGTCGCGATACCCAAAACGCACTGGGAAAGAGTCGCTCTCGCGCAACCAAAGCTGAACCGTCCCCTGCGGCACCTTCATCTTCTCAATCGCTTCCTTCTTCGGCGTCACCTTCAAGATCCGGCACGGCGTTGTCCCGACCGCCTCGCCGGGCAGGAGCTTCACGTCGGCAAACAACGGCAGCAGCGCCAGTTGCCCGATGGGGAACGGGAGCTTGAGCGGGCCCATTCGCGCCGTATTATTAGTGTTATCGGCAGCCGTTGCGCTCGAGGTCAACGCCTCCTCGGAAATCCCCACCACCCCGAACTTATCCACCGGAGAATAGATCCACATTTGCTGTCCGTCCCGGCATACGACGAAGCTCTGCTGCTCCCAGTTTCCGCTGATCCGTAAGTGGTCCGGAGCCTGGAAAGCAATATCCATTTCCCGCCCCACGACCTGACTCGGCATACCTTCGGCCTTGGTGACCTTCAGGGTGGTTGTGAAGGTGTGAGGCCCCTGGCTGGCCGGCGGTTCGAGAACTGACGTCAGCCGGTTCACCGCCTGGATAAGATAGTGGGACGGCGAGTTGGTTTTAGCCTCCTGGGCCGAAGCGGCGTGAGGCAGCAGGAGGGCGGCGGCTACCAGGCTGGGGGCGAGCGCAGCGGTGGCACGGAGCATGAGGGTCTGGGCAGGGGTAGTCATATCGGTTGGGATCAATCATCAATGGCGCGGGTTCAGCGCGCCATAGTTTTCACGTAACGCATCAGTAATAGTAACGGGGCTGGGCGAGTTGGGGTTACAGTCGAGCACACCTTTCTCCCGGTCCGGTTTGGGCAGTAGTGGAGTTCTCTCGACGCCCGATGATTCATTCATTTTCTGCGCACACACCGGAAGCCATTCGAATCCATGGTCAGGCAGACGTCTGTGAGGCCCGCCTCGTCGCAGTTGCGGACCCAGGAGGCGCAATTGTCTGCGCTGCTCGACCAGGCACCGCCTCGCAGCACGCGCTTCTCGCCCTGCGGCGGTCCGTGAGGATTGTCCGCGGGACTGGTCCGGTAATACTTGGCGCCATAGAAATCATGGCACCACTCCCACACATTGCCCGCCATGTCATACAGCCCCCAGGCATTCGGCTTTCGCTGACCGACGACGTGGGGCTTGGAATCTGAGTTGCCTTCGAACCAGGCATAGGATCTGAGATCCTCCGCCTGAGAGCCGAAATAGAACTGGCTCGTGCTGCCGGCTCGGCAGGCATATTCCCACTCCGCCTCAGTGGGCAGGCGGTAGCCGCTGGCGGAGAAGTCGCAGGCCCACGTCTTCAGGTCGTAGCAGGGGGTCAATCCTTCCAACGCGGACCGGGCATTGCAGAACTTCACCGCCGCCGTCCAGGTGACTTGCTCCACCGGGTTCCTGGGATTCTTGACGCGCGAAGGAGCCTTGCCCGTGACCTTCTCGTACACCTCCTGGGGGACTTCATGCTGGTCCATGAGAAAGCCGTCCACTCGCACTCGATGCGCGGGCTTGACGTCCACGGGACCATCGTCCGCCCCCATGGTGAACTCCCCGCCCGGGATCGAAAGCATCTCCATCCCGCACGCGGTCTTGATGACGCTACGTTCGGAAGCGCTCGGCGTTTTATCGGGCGTCTTGTTTTGCCCGCCGCAGCCGGCGAGCAAAACAGCGGCAAGGACGGCGGCGATTCCGTCGATGATCCCACAAACGTATCCCGGCTCAGCTTCAATTCTCAGATCCATAGGCGCACGCATTCCCGATCACGGCTCAAAGAAATACAAGGTGCGCCGCGACTCCCACCTCGTCGGCTGGCGCAGGACCTTGCGCGATTCATCCCAGACATGTTTGGCGATGGCGGCCTTTTCCGGGGAGTCGCCGCAGTTCAACGCGGCGGTCTCGAAAAGTCTGATCACCTGCCGGTTGTAGCGGCGGCAGAGGTCGTCCTGCGTACCCGCCGGGCCCCGGACATCGAGTTTGCCACAGTCAAAGCCATCGCCGCTCCCCGCTCGCAAGAGCTGCTTCATGTCCTCGATCCTCTGCTCCACCGTCGCCAAAGGCAGGGAGTAGATTCCATTGGTCTTGGACTGCGCCTCTACCACCAGGGCCTGCAATTCGGCGAAGTACGGCTGCCATTCGGGATGGGCCTTTTGTTGGCTGTCGAGGTAGCCGTTCATCTGTTCGAAGAAGGCCGCGTATTGATCAATGCGCCCGCGAATCTCCCGGATGAACTCATAAAGATGGGTGGCCAGGTTCACCCCCACAGTCTGTTTGTCCCCCTGCTTGAGGTGCGACAGGCGGGCGGTCGTGGCGCAAACGGGCCGGTCGTAGATGAACTCGTTCGGAGTGGAATACCTCAGCTTCCGCATGCCGACGCCATCAAAATCGAACAGCGCCGCGGCCTTCTCTCTTCCCAGCACCTCCTCGACGATCTCGCAAGGGGAGTTCAGCTCAGCCGCCGCGGGTTCGAGGAAGTAAATAAACGCGTCTCCGTTGGGGATAAACTTCTTGTCGAAATGCAACACCGTGCGCGGGCCGTCAAAGTAGAACGGATAGTGATTCCAATCCTCAAACCAGGTGCCCCACATGCGCGTCTTGGTATCCGCTATGGGAAACGAGTAGTCCATGTAAGGGTCGCGGAAAGCGGGTTTGCGGCCCGAAGTCACGAAGAATTGGCCCATCCAACGCGCCGGGAACGGACGCTCCCACCCAATCGGGACGTATTCGCCGAGCCAGTCCTCTTTCAAAGCTTCCTGATGCCAGAGGCGAGGATGCTCAACCAAGGAAAGCGAGAATCCCGCCCGGTCCGTGGCGATGGACAGGGAGTCTATTATCCTGTTCTCACCTTCGCCCGATAGCCCCAGCGCGACGGCCTGGGAGTCCGTGTCCCACGCGGCCACCATCATGCTGTCGTTCCCGTCCACCAGGCCCACGAACCACTGCGTCGAGGGGATGCTGATCTGCTTCAAGCCAGGCAGCTTTTGCGGAGCATAGCAGATGTCTGTTCCTACGAACGAAGGCAGGAGCCCGTAGCGCAACCGGCAATCGCGCACAACAAACTGCGGCACCCCGCGCGCTTCAATGCTGACGACGCCCCGCTGAGAAACCCATGCGGTGTAAGCACGCCCGCCATTCTCCGAGGCCACCTGAATCCCCGTCCTTCCGTTCGTGTGAACCAGATGGCACTGCGACACGCGGAAGGCAGGCGACGGCATCACGACTGCGCGTGGCTTGAGTGTCTGATCCTGCGCTGAATACAACATCAGTCCGCCATCCTCCTTGCGGACCGCCCCCGCAAGCTGCCAGCCCTGAAAGACCGGCGTGCCGGCGAAGATATGTGACTGGCCTTCGACGGGAGACCACCGGTCCTTGTCCAATTGCGCGACCTTGCCGGCCAGATCTACTTTTGCATCCCAGACCACGAGCCGGGGAGGTGTTTTGGGCTCACATCGGAACAGCTCGCAGTCATCTGCCAAAATAGCAGCCCCCATTTCACCTGGCGTGCCGTGGTAAAAGCGGAAGTCCTTGGAGGTCCCACCCAGCGCGAGCACCAGGGTGCCCCGCCGGTCCAGCGAACAGAAGGCCTCGATTTGCACCCAATGGTCACTGGGGACGGTGACCTCGGCGCAGGTGTAAGCCGCCCAGGGTCGGTCGGGGTTCTGGAGCAGGAGGGTCACGGGTTGCTCGGCTTTGGATTTGACCCAGCACCGGGCAAGGTAGGCTCCCGGCTCCACGCCTTCGACCCGTTGCTCCATCGCGGTGTTGGCCGGAATGGCAATGCATTGCCGACCCGCGTGCGGCTCCTGGTCGGTGACCGTGCCGCGGCTCGCGCTTTCAGACCGGCTCGCCCAGTTGGGAGGACTATGCGTATCAGGCCCGACTTCCTCGAAGCCCGGATTCTTGAGCAGATTCGCCCCCGCTTGCGCCGGGTGACCAGCCATAGCGACCAGCAAGCAGACCGGCAGCCCCAAAGCCCACTTCCAGCCTTGGGCAATTCGGCCCCACCGCGAGGGGAACATTCCGAGATTCGGCATCATTGCTCTTTCATCTTTGTTGACCGCGAAAGACCGTAAGCGTAATGACCGGGGCTTTTCGCCGCAATCATCTTCCACCGCCGATCCGCCAGCCATCCACGGCAGTTGACAAAGTCATCTTAAGTCATTGTAGGCGACGACGTCAGGAGTCTCTGACCGCTTCCCCTGCGGCCCAAACCTGCGCTTGCTCGGAACCCGCTGATTAGAGACTCCTGACGTCGTCTCCTACCATGACTTAAGAAGACAGCAGGGGAGCGGATAGGGCGCATCTGAGGGCGGGAAGCCGCGCCGATGTGCCTCGAGGTCCAGCCCTTCGCCCCAGCACTTCCCTAAAGGGGGCAATTTCCTTCACGCCATTGCAAACACATCCATCTCCACGGTTTTGATGGGGCGGCCGGCACCATGCACCATCCGGCGGATTCGCTCCGTCGTCTCTCGTGAAAAAGCGGCTTCCCCGCAATGTTCGCACACGCGCGCGGGAATGTTTTCCACCAGCACGCGACGTTCTTCGAGGTTGAAGACCTCGCTGACCAATTCCGACTTCGCGGCGTTGTGGCCGCAGACCTGGCAACTAAACACGGCTACCTCCGTTTCCGGTTTTCGATCCATTCATTCGGGTCAGGTTCATAAATCGTTCCGACGTCAGGCCGTAGCGCGCATACACCAACTCGTCTTTCTCCCGCTCCAACGCGCTCACGTCTGCCCCGGCGTCCCGCGGCTTCGCCACGAGGATGCGGTCAACCAACCGCTCCACCAGCTTTTGTTGCTGGCTTGGCACGGCGGGAGTGGAAAATCAACAATCGTAATGTCAGGCCGTCTGGTATTGCAGCTCCCGCAAATCCAGCTTGGGCGTGCGTTGGGAGAGATTCAGCATTTCAATGCCCACCACTTGATTGCGCTCGTTGAAATCAAGCACCACGCCCGGCGACACTTCTTCCGACTCGATAATTTTGGAATCATCGAGCCGCAGATAAAGCGCGTCTGCTTCTTTGTCCACATGCAACCTCATAGTTTGCCTTTCATTTTCCGGTCAAAGAATACACTCACAACCCGGTTTGGTTCAACTGTTGCGTTGACCGCCACCCGCAGCACCCGCCCGCCAAATTCTGGAATCCGCCGGAAACGCCGCTCCACCGTGGCGGCATCCGGGTCGGGCAACGTCAATTCCGGCGCGGACAATGTCCGTTCCAGCCACTCAATTGGGATTCCCCGTTCATCCAGCGCTTTCTGCGCGTGTTTGGTCAGTTCAAATTTCATTTTATCCCTTCCACGAGTTGGATTTCTTCCGGCGTCAGGCCGTAGCGCGCATACACCAGCTCGTCTTTCTCCCGCTCCAACGCGCTCGTGTCCGCCTCGGCAAAAGCGGAATCAAGCGACAACGAGTTCCGCCTCCAGCGGGTTGCCTTTCTTGAATTTGCTCGCGCCCATGAGGCTGAAGCCGATGACCTGTCCCTGCGCGTCCACGCGCTCCATGACGGCCTCATGTTTTTCGTAGCCAGCGGCGTCGGGAAAATGGACTTCCAGGAAATCCCCCTCCGCGTCGAACCAGACTCTTATTTTATCGGCCATAAATCATCTCCGGCTTTCGGTTTGTCGGTCAGGTAGGCCGTGACCACAAACACCGCGATTACCTGATCTCGCCGCACGCTGGGGAAACCCTCCAGGAAATCGTCAATCGAGTCGCCCGCCTCCAAGTGGTCGAATAAGCTCTGCCCCGGCACCCGCGTGCTGACAAACACGGGCGTGCCTCCCAGGATGTCCGAGTCCGAATGGATCACTGCTGCCAGTTTCATGGCAAAAGGCTGCCCCACTTTCCGGCGGTCATCAACTGATAAACTCACCTCGCCTCTAAGCGCAAACAAAACATTACAATCTCATTAACTGCCCCCTTGATCAACTCCTGGCGGCGGAATACGGCCTTGATCCGCCAGCATGGCCACCACCTGGTCCAGGTCCCTATTCTCGGAAGACCGTCCAACCGAGGTGGCTTTCAGGCCGCATCAAATGGCTGTGCCCCAGCATTCTTCATTCTTCATTCTGCATTCTGCCTTCGCCCCTCGGTTGCTTTGTTGGCGCATTGTGGGAGCCTTGTGGACGCATGAGGGTCGCATGGGGGTGGCTTTATACACGCATGAGGGTGGCTTTAAGGTGGCTTTAAGGTGGCTTTGGGGTCGCAACCGCCTGGCTAGCAACACGCTTTGAGGTGGCTTCGATGTCGCATTGATGTCGCATGTGGGTGGCTTCGCCCCGCCATTCTGCATTCTGCCTTCGCTGCCGCGCTGGCAAAGGAAAAGAAGGCTGAACTCGTCACCGGCGACCCGGAATTCAGGGCGCTGGAGAAAGAAATCCTGGTCGTCTGGCTCAAATGAGGTTCATCCGAGAAGTGCCGGCCTGGACGCAGGGGTTACTGAGGAGTCCGCAGGATACACTAC
>CAIWJG010000265.1 GCA_903912925.1 uncultured Verrucomicrobia subdivision 3 bacterium
CAGACGACGCTCGTTCAATATCCGGGCGGCAAAGCGGGAGGCTACACCGTTCCCGGCAGCGTCATCACCATTGGCGATTCCGCCTTCGATAACACCCACCTGACAAGTGTTACGGTCCCCAACAGCGTCACCAACCTCGGATCTGGCGCTTTCCGATCCTGCTATAGCCTGACCAACGCCGTGATCGGCAGCGGCGTCACCAGCATCGGCAGTGATGCGTTTTATTATTGCAGCAAACTCACGGGGATTTATTTTCAGGGCAATGCTCCCAGCCTTGGTTCGGCTGTGTTCAACTCGGTCAACCCCAATGCCACTGTCTATTACCTCCTGGGAACCACTGGCTGGGGCACGACTTTTGGCGGGCTCCCGACCTTCGTTCTGGTGGCCGGGACTGTTCCGACGATACTTGCTCAGCCCGCCAGCCAGACGGTGTCCTCAGGCGGTTCGGCCACCTTTTCCGTGTCGGTTTGGAGCAGCACGCCTTTGAGCTACTTCTGGCGGCGGGGTGGGGTGCCTCTGGCCGGGGCGAACCAGGCCTTCTACACGTTGACCAATTGCCAGTGGTCCGATTCTGGCGCTCAGTTCAGTTGCCTGGTCAGCAACGTGGTAGGAGTAACGAACAGCCTGGCGGCTACGCTTACCGTTGTGGCACCGCCGGTCATCTTGCAGCAACCGCAAGGCCAAACCGTCTTTGCCGGCCAGACTGCGGTGCTCAGCCTGACGGCCAGCAACGCTCAGTATTACATCTGGCGGATGAACGGAGCCAATCTGAGCGACGGCGGGAGAATCTCCGGCAGCGCGACGCCGAACCTCACGATTGCCGGCACGCTGACCAGCGACTCCGGAAGCCAACTGAGTTGCCTCGTGAGCAACGCCAATGGCGGCCTGTTCAGCTCGAGTGCGCTGCTGACGGTGAGGTCGCCCTCCATGCCGTTCTTCACCGCTCCGATGTTCACTAACGGCTACTTTCAAGCCGTGCTCAATGGAGCTCCGATGAGCAACTATGTCATCGAGGCATCAAGCGATTTAGGAACCTGGCAGATGTTGAAGACTGTGGCGACCACGGGTGGTAGCACGAACTTCTCCGATCCGAGCGCGGCCTTAGCACGCCGGTTCTACCGGGCCAGGCTGCAGTAGCCGCGACGCGCAGGGAGCAGCGAAGGCATGTCCTTCGCTGCTTGCCTGGAAGGCAAGACTCGAGTCCTTACACCGCCGCCGTGCGCTTGCACCAGTCCAACGTCGTCTTGAGCATGATCGGGGCATGATCGAGCCATGCCTCTAGCTGAAACCAGAGGTCGAGGCAAACTCTTTGGGCGTGGCTAACGGGCACCGGGGCGCCTCCCGACACCACCACCCAGGCGGGCGGCCATGCCAAGCGGAACGCCGGATTTATCCGGCAGGCTGGCGAGCCGCCGTAGGGCTGCCGGATGAATCCGGCGTTCTGGTGGTGGTGTTAGGAAGCGCCCACTGGCACGAATGGCGCTTAGATAGGGCGTAAAACTCGTATTATCAGTATGTTGCAAAACGCGGTTATATATGAGAGGCGCAATTGTTATTCTGAGAAGAATGAAGAATCCCCGGCGAGGTCGGGGCAGGAGGGGCGTGGTGGGGTAGTGGTCGAGATAGATCACTGCGGGCACTTTAGCCCGGGCTCAGACGACCAGGCAAGCCGTGTCCAACGCCGACGGTCACGAAAGACCCAATCGTTTCAAGGCTTCTGTGGCATCCATGATTGGAATGCCTTCGAAGGACTTTAGCGTCAACAGGTCCTTGTCGCCCGTGATGATCACGTCCACTGCAGCGGAGATTGCACACGCCAACACGGCAAGGTCGTCCGGGTCGCGAAGCGACGGAGGCGTGGGAATCGGCGACGCCAGGACGAGCCGAGCGACGGCTTGGACTTTGGCTAGAGCGGTCTCTGGGGTCAGTTCTTTAAGGGCCAGCCTCGCAGCGAATTTCCTCCGGTGCAGCACATCCCGCAGTTCCGCGAGGAGTTCCTCACTCAGGAAGATATGGACGTGCCCCTCTGCGACTGCTGCAAGAACGCGTCCGGGCTTGTCGCCCCACAGCAGCCCGGAAACCAAGACGTTGTTGTCAACGACCGCTCTCACGCTGGCGGCGTTGCGCCCTCACCGCGTCAATCTCGGCCTGAATCTCTTCGGGTGACATTGGTTCGCCAGGAAGAGAGTGCAACTCCTTCATTACCCGGCCCAGATCCTTACGGGCGCTCTCTCGAAGAAGCTCCTCATTCAGAAGTTCCCCCAGGCGTCGAGATTCCAGCAGCCCATTGGCTTTGGCCTCTTTCACCAGCACTTCCGGCAAATCCAGTTGAATCGTAACGCTCATGCCACTCACAACATGGCAGCAAGCGCCCTAGCATGTCAACCTGACAAACTCCCCCCTCCGCGTGGTTTCGCTCTCGATTACGAAGTTCTCTGCTTTCTCTGTGGTCAAACTGCTCCGTTTGGGGTCATTAGGCCAGATCTGCACCCGCCGGCCCAGCCCCGGAATCGTCAGGTGATTTCCTTTGTCGAATGATCCTGTGCGTGCCATCAGGCAAAAGAACCTCCAGGGCCACGGGCGAGCGATTGCCACGCAGAGCATTGCAGATCCGCTCGTGAAGCTCCTGGAATGTCGTGCGGGCGTATTCCTCGCCAGTCAGCAGCAGCAGCGGGCTGGAGAATTCCTGGCCACTGCGTTCGGTGCCTTTGATGGAGTATTCGGTAACGATAAGCACCGCGCGGTGAAAAGGGGCGTCACCGTCCGCATCCGTTACCACAGCCGGCGGGAGAAAAGCCGCGTAGGGATCGCCACCCGCATAACCGCACCCGGGTGTAGGCGAGCCAACGTGTGCCGGCACCGCCTGAGCCCGCACCTCGATCCATTCGCAGCCCAAGTGCTCATCTCCCTCTTTGGGGAATTTCAGAGTCCACAGCGTGGCGTAGATGCTCATCGAGCCGGATCGGGGGTAAGCTCGGTAGCGTGGTGGAACGCGTTTCTCCCTCTAGCGCGTGCTGGCTGCCATTGGACGGACGGACAGCAGTTCAGCAGCCGTCAACCGCTCGATCTGTGACTCCCGCACGGTGACGACTTCAACGGTTTCGCCCACCGCGTTGAAGACTTCCAGGGTGTAGCCTGGCTCCTGCCCCGGGCGGCCAGGGTGGTGCTCGACCACCGTGGCCACGTCGCCTCGGCGCAGGTGGCGTTCCGGCAGATCTTCGGCCAGAGCCACGCGAATGAACAGGTCGTATTTCATAGCTTGTCCGGCAGCAAGGTAACAAACTTCGTCGCTGCTGTCGCGTCTTCTTTCATGCAGAAGGTATTCATACACCTTTTTTCGGGCGATGGTTGTGTTGGCAGGCAGCTTCATTTCTGGCAGAAACAGGGCCGCATCGCCTCGAATACCTCGGGCAGAGCCGGCTTTGTGGCGTTGTGGTCCAGATAGATCATCGCGGGCACCTTAGCCCGGTCCCACACAACTGGGCAAGTCGCAGCCGCAGCAATTCTCATTATGGGACGAATGGGACGAATGGGACGAATGGCGGATGGTCCCATCCGGCCTCGGACACCCTAAAGGGTGGACACCATACCTCCCAGACCAGCCAAAATGAGAACTGCTGTCGCAGCCGAGGCTCAGAGCGGCTTCCGGTAAATCCGCCGAAACACCTTCCCTTTGCCCGCACCAAGGGGGTCCACAATCGTAATCCCGTCCCGGCCAAAGCGGGCGCTGACCGGCGCGCCTTTGCCGGCGCGCAGGTATTTGAAATTCAAGTCGCGCACCAGGCGCGCGGCGTGGACGATGGCCACCGTGATCCTCGCCTCTTCTGCTGTCGGGTATAGGTCCGCCACGCTGGCGCGGGTTGCGCCGAAGAACTTCACCCGGCAAATGGCCGCCAGCCCCACCGTGAGGCTGTCAATCCCGTAGCCGACGTAACCTGCCGACCCGTCCGGGCGCTTCACGTCGCGGGTGAAATGGTTGTTCGCCGTGCGGCTGCCGCCGCTCTGGCTCCACCAGCGCAGGCCACGGTATTGCTGGTCGCTCTCCACTTTGCCATCGGCGCCGACAATCTCGTGGCCCTGGTTCACCGGCCCCTCGAAGTCGGGCGGGGTAATCCAATTGTTGTGGAAGTTGATGCTCATCCCGTTCTCGAAATCCACGCGCACCTGCACGGCGTCGTAGGCGTTGATGCCGTCGCGCACCAGGCGCTTCTTCTGGCCGACGGCGGTGAGCGAGACGGGCTTGCTTCGGTAGTAATGGTAAATCAGATCCACCCAGTGCGTGCCGACGTAGCTGAACGGGTCGCTCTGTTCCGCCCATTTGAAGGTGCGGGTCGAGACGTGCAACGGCTCCTCCAGGTAGGCCGTGCCATAAAGCGGGTCACCGATGCGATGCCTGATCTCCTCGCGAATGCGCAAATGGTCGGGATCATAGCGCTTGTGCATGTCCGCCGCGACAATGCGCTCCCTGGCACGGGCCAACTCGATGATCTGGTCAGCCTCCGTAATGTCCAGGCACATCGGCTTCTCGGTGAGGACATGGACGCCGGCCTTGAGCGCGGTGAGGATTACTTCCGCGTGCAGCGGGTCGGGCGTGGCCACGGCCATGACGTCGAGGTCGGGAAACTCGCGCAGGATATCCATCCACGGTTTCTGGCCGGCAAAGGCTTTGGGCGCATGGCCGGTCCACCGCTTAAAGTTCGCACGGGCGCGGCGGGCGGACTTCTCCGTGCGTGCGGCGACTGCGGCCAGTTGGAACTTGATCGGCCCCAAATCGCGCGCCCAGGCGTCCAATCCGACGCGTCCAAGCTGCGGGCTGATGCCGGCGCGCTGCAGGTCGGCATAGGCTCGTGCATGCACGTCTCCGCCGAACATGCCGGTGCCGACCAGGGCGATCTTGATTGTGGCGTCCATCGTAAAGCAGGACAGGCGTCCCGCTTGTCCTCTGCTTATTCGCGCCGAATGTGTCGGGTGAGGCAAGAGGACGCAACCCATTTCGGACAACCATTTCGGACTTTAGCATTCAGCCTTTAGCCTTTAGCCTTTCATTAATGATCGGCACAGTCTTGAACGTGGCGGGGATTCTGATTGGCGGCTTCGCTGGCCTGGTGCGGCGAAAGCCGCTTTCGCCAGCGAACGAATCCTTCTTCAGGGTCGGCCTGGGGGTCTTCACGGTCTTCTATGGGCTGCGGTTGACATGGATCAGTATGAACGGTTCGTTCCTGCAGGTGCTCAAGCAACTCGTCATCGTTGTGTTCGCTTTGATGCTGGGAAAGATGACCGGTCGGCTGTTCCACCTGCAGAAGATGTCGAACCATCTGGGGCGGCAGGCACGGGAATGCATTGCCACGACCAAACCCGGGGACCCGAGCCAGTTGGGCGAGGGCTTCAAGACCTGCGCTGCGCTTTTCTGCGCTGCGCCGCTGGCCATCCTGGGATCGGTCCAGGACGGCTTATCCGAGTATTATTATCCCCTGGCGGTGAAAGCGGTGATGGATGGCCTGGGCACGCTGGGCTTCGTCCTGGTGTTCCGTTGGGGAGTGCTGTTTGCTGCTCTGCCGGTGCTGGTATTTCAGGGCACGATCACGCTGCTGTGCGCACAGTTTCTCAAGCCGTTTCTCGAAGCGCACAGCCTGGTGGACTCGGTGAATGCCGCGGGCGGTTTGCTGGTCTTCTCGGTGGCGCTGGTTATTCTTGAATTGAAGAAGCTTGAGCTGGCCGACTACCTGCCGAGCCTGATCTACGCGCCCCTGCTCGCATGGCTGTGGCGGTGAGGGGAACGGGACAGGGCCAATTAATGAAAGGGGCGGGGATCAGGGCTGATCTAAGGTTCTCCCGTTCCCAGCGAGCAGCTCTCAAATCCGAAGCCCGAAACCCGAAATCCGAAGGAAATCCGAAATCAGAAATCCGAAGGGCGTGCGGGCGGCTGGACCTTTTCGGATTTCGGTTTGCGGTTTTAGGCAGATCCTAACCGACTTTAGAGCGCCCCTGCCTTTTGTCCTTCATGAATTGGCCCTGGGAACGGGACGACGGGCGCGAATTTCCTAGGCAGATTGTCATGCCCGATTAGACTGCCGCGCATGAACAAAGTGCGCTTAGGGATCATTGGCCTGGGCAATATCGGACAGCACCATTTCGGCTATCTTACCGCCGGCAAAGTCAATCGGGCGGAAGTGGTTGCGGTGTCGGACGCGGTTGCGGCCAAGCTGGAGAAATACAAACCGCTGAAGACGTTTACCGACGGCGAGGAGTTGATTCGCTCCGGTCTGGTGGACGCAGTCATCATCGCCACCCCTCATTACCAACACACCACGCTCGGCATCGCGGCTCTCAAGCAGGGCCTGCACGTCATGGTCGAGAAGCCGATCTCCGCGCACAAGGCCGATGCGGAGCGTTTGATCGCCACGCACCAGCAGCACCCCAAACAGGTCTTTGCCGGCATGTTTCAGCTCCGGGCCGAGCCCAGGTATCTGAAGATCCGCAAGCTGATCCAGAGCGGTGAGCTGGGCGAGATCGTGCGCATGAGCTGGATCATTACCGACTGGTTTCGCACCGAGGCGTATTACGCGAGCGGCGGCTGGCGCGCCACCTGGAAGGGCGAGGGCGGTGGTGTGCTCCTGAACCAATGCCTGCACAATCTCGACGCCATGCAATGGCTCCTGGGCATGCCGGCCCGCGTGCGCGGCTTCTGCCAGCTTGGACGATTCCACAACATCGAGGTCGAGGACAACGTCTCCGCTTATTTCGAGTATCGCAACGGGGCCACCGGCATGTTCGTCTCCTCCACTGGCGAGGCGCCCGGGACCAACCGCTTTGAAATCGTCGGCACACGCGGCAAGGTGTTGCTCGAAGCTGACAAGCTGTGCTTCACGCGCAACGAATCGGATATGACGGAATTCAGCCGGACGGCCAAGCTTGGCTTTGCCAAGCCGGAGGTCTGGAATGTCTCCATCCCGTGGGAGAGCGCTGCTAACCCTCATGCCACGTTGATGCAGAACTTCGTCAATGCGATCCTCGACGGGGAACCGCTAATCGCGCCGGGCGAAGAAGGCATCCACTCGGTCGAGCTGGCCAACGTGATGCTTTATTCCTCCCTGGTGGACCAGACCGTGCAATTACCGATGGACAGCGCAGCCTACGAGAGCAAGCTCAACGAGTTGATAGCCTCATCGAAGCTGGAGAAGAAGGTGGTGGAAGTGTCCAACGAAGACTTCAACAAATCCTTCAGCAGATAACTATGAAATACATGGGCATCGGCGACGAGGGCGCCAATAGCATCGACGGCCAGATCCTGGCTACGCAGGAACTGGGATGGCAATTCCTCGAACCGCGCGGGGTCGAGGTCCCCGGCTTTACCAAAGCCAACTTCCACGACATACCCGACGAAGCCTTTGACCTCGCCGTCCGGAAGCTGGAGAATGCGGGCGTCAGTGCTTATTGTTTTGGCTCCACCATCATGAACTGGGCCAAGAAGGCCGGTGATCCCTTCGATATCACCCTTGCCGAGGTCAAACGGGCGATTCCCCGAATGCAACGCCTGGGCGCCAAATACGTGCGTATCATGAGCTTCAAGCCGGGCGATGACGAATACAGTATCCCCGCCGAAGTATTCCGCCGAGTGAGGGAGGTAACGAATCGTTTCCTGGATGCCGGACTCCAGCCTGTCCACGAGAACTGCATGAACTATGGCGGCATGAGCTGGCAGCATGCCCTCGAATTGGTGGACAAGTGCCCCGGCCTCAAGTGGGTGTTCGACACCGCTAATCCCATCTTCAATCCGGACCGCTCGAAGCCCAAGCCGTGGCCGAAACAGGACCCCTGGGAATTCTGGACCCACGTGCGGGACCACGTCGCGCACATCCATATCAAAGACGCTACCTGGAACCCCGCAAAGAATGACGCCGATTACAATTGGCCCGGTGAAGGGCAGGGGAGGGTGCGCGACATTCTCAAGGACGCCCTGGCCCGCGGTTACGACGACGGCCTCTCGATCGAACCCCACATGGTGGTCTTATTCCACGACGCCCAATCCAAAGCCAGCAACGACGACGCTATGCGCAAGAATTACGTCGAATACGGCCGCCGGTTGGAGAAGATGGTTGGTGCGATACTGAAACCAAACTGACCGATAGGGAATGGACTCATTGGCGTTCGGATGAGTTTGGCGTGCCGAGCGTCGTGCTATTCCCTTGAACGGGGGGAGCGAGGGCGCTCGTCACTCACGATCAGGTTGAAGCCTTCGTGAGTCGGGTCAAAGGGTTTGCCTCCTACTTGCATTACCGCCGTCCCTTCGTCCGCGAGCACCTTGAGATCATCGAACCAGGCTTTGCTGAGCGAGCCCGCCTCGTCCGAACACCAGGCTCCCAGGCCGATGATGAACCGGTCAATGCCGAGTGATTCGTACAGGCCCGATTTCCCAACCGCCGTGTTCATGGCCTCCCCAAGCTTAATCTCCGCCGGCACCCATTCTTTGCCCGGCTCTGGCAGCTTCCAAAACAAGGTCTGTTTCGGTTGCCGCGACGACTGCCGGCCCTCGCCGTTGCGCTCGCCGGCGGTAACGACATAATTGATCACTTGCGGGAGGGTATGCTTTGCACGCATCTGCGGTCCCCAGTGAAATAACATCACACACTCCGCCTGCACGCCCTTGAAACCTCCCAGCCACACGTAACCACCCCCGTTACTGCACTGGCCGCCGTGGTAACTGAATTTCAGTGTCGGGGCCCGGGCTGGTGAGCGCAGCACCTGGTAAACCTCTGTAAATTCGCCCAGCGCCCAGCCCTGGCCCTTCTCGCACACAAACAAACAGGCTGCCCGCTTGCCTGACGCGGCGCTCTCGCCAGCAGCAGTGATCGCATAGCCCGGTTCTTTATCCTTGAGATAGCGAAAGACGCAGTTCCAGCCCGCCAGCCCCTCCTCGAACCCACCGTTCTGCAGCCTCGCTTCTGCCGGCAACTCCCAAATGGGCCTGAAACAGCGCGGGTCGATGCCGAAATCAAAAGCGCGGAACGACGCCGGGTACAAATGTTCTGCCGACCGGCCAATTTGCCGCCCGAGCAAACGCACTCTCTCCCTCTGCACCTCCACCTGCAGGTAGTACCCACCGCCCAACGTAAACTCCGGATACTCTTCCCCGAAAGGCCGGGGGCGGACCGGGCTGGGCGCCACGATGAACTTCACCCCCTTGTATTCCCAAGCGGTCTTCACCGAGTTTTGGATCCCGGCGTGGACATGCCCCGAGAACACATACCGCACATTCCCATACCGCGTCAGCGCGTCCAGCAGCCGGTTCTTGTAGCTAATCGAGTAGGTGTAGAACTCTAATTGGCTGGTCCCGGCTGGCATCAGGTGATAATGCATGAACCCCATCGTCGGACGGTTGCGGTTCGCCCTGAGATCGGCATCGAGCCATTTCAAGAACGCCTCCTCCTTTTCCAGGTTGGTTAATAGTTCCTTCGTCGGCATCACCACAAAGTGCCACCGGCCGCAATCGAACGAGAAGGTATCATTGGTTGTTCCGTTAAAAGCCTGCTGAACCGGGCGGAAGATTGAGTCCACATCGAAATCGCGCACGTCATGGTTGCCGGTCACCGCGATCGGCAGTGGCCGCAGATCCTTGATAATCTGCATCAAGATGTTTGTCGTCTGCGGCACGCCCTGCCGTTCATAAATGTCCCCGTTGAAAATCACGAACGCCGGCTGCCGGGGGGCGGCGTTGACCTCCTGGACGAACTGACGCAGGAATTGGTTGTGCGGCTGTGGCGACTTTGCGTCCGGTCGCTCCCGGCTCACATGCGGGTCGGCATTGATGAGAAACGTGAAGTCATCACCTGCTGCTTCCAGCCTGGGGAAGAGGGTTCCAGCCAGGCTTACAGGCGCGGCAAGGCTCGCCAACAGGCACGAGATAATAAGGCTGACCCGGTTCATTGAATCTAACTTTAGGGCATGGCTCTTCTAGCGTCCGAACCTACACAGCGGTCCGTGGGTGAAGCAGAATTGCTTCCTGGTCCCACGCAAATTGAAGCCATGGTGCCAATAGGCAGCCACGTCGTCAAAGGGCGAGTTTTACACGTTTTTAAGGCGATCTTAGATTCGGGCGTGCGCTTCGTGTTCCGGGTATCGGATTTGCTTCCTTTGCAGTATTCTAGGGTCTATGAGAAAGCTCTGGCTCATCCCACTCTTGCTCGTCAGCTCGATTCGTGTCCTTGGGCAGGACGACACGATCACCCTCGACGATGTCATGGAATCTGCCGACCAATGGGCGAAAGAGAACCTCGACGAGGATGTGCTGCGCGCCTTGAAGGACGTGGACCGGGAGAAAGTTAAGCAGGTCTTAAAGGATATTCAGAAGCAGTTGCAGGGCGAGTATGTCCTTGACCTGGCGGCCCTCAGAGACTCTGCCAAGTCTATTCTGCCGCTGCTCGAGGGTTACGAGGAAACCCAGCCTTACGCCGCCTGGCTCAAGGCACGACTGGATTATCTCGACGTAGCCGAAGAGTTCCGGCGCACCACCCCGCCGCCGAAAACCGAGCCGGGCCAGCCGCCCAAACCGGCTGCCAATCCAGCGCCGCAAATGGAACGGGAAGTCTGGATCAAGAAGCTCACCGATCGGCCCTGGCCGGAAGCAGCCAAGTCTTACGTGCCCCGCCTGAAACCGATCTTCACCGGGCAGAAGGTCCCCCCGCAACTGGTCTGGCTTGCGGAGGTGGAATCCTCGTTTAATCCGCGGGCGCGCAGCCCCGCAGGCGCGGTGGGGCTGTTCCAGCTTATGCCCGCCACGGCAAAACGTTTCGGTCTGCGGACATCGCCCCTGGACCAGCGTCTGCGGCCCGAGGAGAGCGCCCGGGCTGCGGCCAAATACCTGGAGTTCCTCCACCGCCAGTTCAAAGACTGGCGGCTGGCCCTGGCGGCTTACAATGCCGGCGAAGGCACCGTGCAAAGACTCATGAAGCAGCACAACGCCAAGACCTTTGACGCCATTGCCACGCACTTGCCCGCCGAGACGCAGATGTACGTGCCGCGCATCGAGGCGACACTCGTGCGCTGGGAAGGGGTCAAGCTGAGTGAACTGCGCCTACCCAACGGGTAGATCGATCCCTGTCGTGATCGACCTGACGCCAGAACTCCTGACATAGGCACGAAATCCCGTTGCGTAGTTTTCCGCAGTTTTGACCCCGAGAATGCGTTTCGCGTGCGGGGATTCTGCCAGTGCGACGCTTTGCACACGCAAAGACTTGTGACACACTCCCGCCGAACAACTTCTCAGTATTTCGAGGAAACCATGGGTATGTCAGGAGGTCTGGACGCTGGTGGAAGGTGCCGTTCTCATGGACCAGAAAGTGTCGCCGCGTGAGGGCACGCGGCCTACAGCTTCTCTTTCTCACCTCGCGCCGAAGCAGGCAAAGGGGGCGGTTTGCTTGTGATTAAGCCTATCCCGCGGCCTTTGCTGCCACAGGCGCAATAGTAAAGGTAGAACGCCGCGTCCTTTGGGTTCCAAACCAGTGAAGACTTGTGCGCGTACTGTTTATCCAGGCCGCTGGGATTGTCGCCGGCCTTGTAGAGCGGGTCTGGATGTGCTGTCCAATGCACCAGGTCTCGCGAAAAGGCCACCATGATGTGGGCGCCCCCACGACCAACGCCGAAGTAGAACATGGTCCAGTGGTCGCCGTCGCGGTACACCTTGGGATCGGAAGCAAATTGCTCATCGTAGCCGCCTGAACGATTACGGATCACCGGGTTGGCGGGATATCGCATCCAGTTCAAGAGATTGGTGGAGAAGGCCACGCCGGTTTGTTCGGTGCCGCCGTTGGCCGCGTTATAGAAGTCGAAGAACCGGCCGCGATGCTCAACCAGCCAAGGTTGGTAAATGCAGTCCTTTTCCCAAGGCGCGCAGTCAGAATCCTGGATGGCCAGGATGGGCGCGTTCTTCGCCCGTCGCCAGGTCAGGCCGTCGTCACTGCAGGCTACGCCTTCGTAGCCAGGGCGCAATTCGTAGCCGCCTTGGCGAGGGTAGCACCCATAGAGTGTCCAATACTTGCCGTCACGCCGCTTGAGCAAGCGTGGCGCCTTGACGTCGTAGGACTCGTAAAGGAAGGCGCCGATGACGCATCCGCCAGCGTCGAACTCGTTCGGGGGGCCGAAGCCCATCGCCAACCTGAAATTCGTCCAATGGACCAGGTTCGTGCTCTCAGCAATGAACGAGTTATAGCCTTGCCCGTTGAAGGCGATAAAGCTTATGAACCACTTGTCCGGTCGGCCGGCCAGTTGAAAGACGCACGGAGCGTCGGTGCTATGGAATTTCTCGTGCCCGGGAATCCTTGGTTCCGCCGGGATAACGTGATCCGGCCAGTGATACCAACCGCGATAAGGCGCAGACCACTTGTCCAGCGCCTCGCGATCAATGTCGGGAATCGCTATCGGCTCGGCAGCGTGCAGCGCGCCCAGTGCAGCGAGCAACAAGGCCGCAAGACTTGCCCGTATCACTTTAGAGGCTGCTCTTGCCCGCCTTCTTCACTGCAGCCCATCTCGCCTTGGCTAACCTGGACAACCTGGTTTTGGCGGCAGAGGAGATGTTCCGCTTCGGCTGCTGTACTACCTTGCTCTTTCCCTGAGCCAACAGCCGTTTTCTGACCCCGGCTCGAATGTTGGCCAGTCCGGCTGCACTCATCCTGTGCTTCTTAGGTGTTTCGCTTGCGACAGCTTCACCCGGATCACCAAGCAGCTCACCGAGTTCTTCTTGGAGCGATTGGATCCTCTCCTGGATGTCGGCTGCTTTACGGAGTTGTTGTGGTGTTGCGTTGATCATGCTCATACAAGTCTGAATGGATCCCAAAGGGACGTCAAGTCGGCAGAGTTGGTCGTTGACAAGTGCACGAGGCATCCTCCACCTCACCCTGCCGCGCTGATGCGGATCAGTCTAAGGGCGTCAAGGTGACACGTCGGAACTGGATAACGCCGCCTTCGGACTGGACTCCGACCGGCCCGGAGGAGACATCGACGCCGTCGGCTTCGTTAACCAACTTGCCGTTGATCCAGACCTGATAGCGCGGTCCTTGTGCCAGAATTTCCACGCGGTTCCATTGGCCTGGCGGGTTTTCCGCATCCAACATCTTCTTGATACCTGCAATGTCGCCAGCCGCCGGGTGTGCCTTCACGTCGAAGAAGCGGGGTTGGCCGCCTGCGATGGGCTTGCCTTGTAGTCCCATGACATCACCCGCATCGCCGTGTTTCAACTGGACTTCCACGGTATGAGGGAGGGCTTTGAGCGGTTCGCCAATGCGGGAGAAGATGCCACTGTTGCCCGGCTCGCTGCCGGGAGCCCAACGGTATTCCACTATCAGGCGAAAGTTGGTTACAGCCGGCCCTCGGTACAGGAACCCGAGCGGCGTGCCTTGGCATACCAGGATGCCGTTCTCCACGCTCCAAACCTGGCTCATCTTGACTGCCGGGTCGGCCAGCACCTGTTGCCACCCGGCCAGGTCTTTGCCGTTGAACAATTCGATTGTGCGCTTGTGCTCGCCGGTTGTGGAGCACGATGCCGCACCCAACAGGAGAAGCCCACCAACCGCGCAGTTACGCCAGATTCGTTTCATCTGATTTGTCATTTTTCGTGCGTGAGTATGCCTATCTTCCCATGCGAATAAAGCCGAATCGCACAATCGAGAGGCGCCGTCGGGCGAAGTGCTCAAGTCTGGATTCTTCTCGGGGTGATATTCCCCTGCAAATCCGGGCCTTCCGTATCGCTTCATATACAGCAACGCGGCCTGCCCCTCATTAACACCCCACTTGAGTGGGGTGTGGGCGATGGTCTCGGCGTCGGAACCGCTTCAGCGGTTTACCCACCACCGTAAACCGCTGAAGCGGTTGTGGAGCTGGTTCGCGTGCCACACCCACGCCGCTGAAGCGGTGTGTTAATGAGAGTCGGCCGCCCACTCCGAAGAAATCTGTCGTGCGCACTCGGTCGAATCATGCTGCACTTTCGCCTTGGATTTGGGTGCTCGGTGTTTGACAATCCAAGCCGGTATGCGCGCTCATAATCAGGTTTCCCGCCGTGAATCCATCGCCCCCACCTCCGTGTTGGCGTCCGCCAGGCAGCTTGAGGTTGCGGAAACCACCGGCGCCAATGGCTGCACGTTCGCGCTCAACGGCGGCGAGCAGACTGGGGGCAAAATGGCGAAGCACTACGCCGCGTGATCCGCAAGCCAAAAGGACTGGGCGAGTATGCGGCCATGCTCGCTATCTGGATCGGCCTGCTGCTCTTGTTCGGCGCGCTGAGCCAGAACTTCCTAACGGTCCGCAGCCTCAGTACGGTGGCCAATCGCATCCCTACGCTCGCGGTGGTGGCGGCGGGCATGACGTTGGTGCTCATCATTGGTGGGATTGATCTCTCGGTCGGCTCGGTGCTTGGCCTGTGCGGCGCCGTGTTGGGTGTCGCCATGGTGAACTGGGAGTGGCCATTGTGGGAAGCCGCAGCGCTGTGCATGGGGATTGGGCTGGCGGCGGGCGCGCTCAACGGCCTGGTGAGCGTGAGGCTGGGCGTCCCGTCCTTCATCGTCACGCTGGGCATGCTTGAGATAGCGCGCGGCCTGGCCTACCTGACCACCAACTCGCAGACCAAATACATCGGCGCCGGCGTCGAAGGCTTGTCCCGGCCCATCGGCGCGTTGGGCATCTCTCCGGCGTTCTTCATTGCCGTGGTGGTGATTGCCGCTGGTCAGGTGGTGTTATCGCGGACGGTCTTTGGGCGCTACCTGGTGGCGATCGGCACCAACGAGCAGGCCGTGCGGCTTGCGGGCATCAACCCGCGCCCGGCGAAGATTGCCGTGTTCGCCCTGCTTGGACTGCTGGCCGGACTAGGGGCAGTGTTTTACACCTCCCGGCTTGGCTCCTCGGACCCGAACGCTGGCGTGGGGCTTGAGCTATCAGCGATTGCCGCGGTGGTGATCGGCGGGACGAGTCTCATGGGCGGACGCGGTTCGGTGGTCAAGAGCTTCTTCGGCGTGCTGATCATTGCGACCCTTGAAGCCGGCCTCGCTCAGGTAGGCGCGTCGGAACCGGCCAAGCGGGTCATTACCGGCGTAGTAATCGTCGTGGCCGTCGTCCTCGATGCCTGGCGCTATCGCATGGCCGGGAGTAACTTTCCCCTCCTCAAACGACTGTTCTCGCGAACGCAGTAAACCAGCAGTATCCAATGAATTGAATTATGAACCACAGCAACGTTATGAATGTAGCTTCCAAACGTGACCCTGATATGCGGCGGAAATCGTCCCGCGTGCCGGCGGCAACTTCGGCCTTCGGCTTTCGGACATCGGACTTCCTTCGGGCTTCGGGCTTCGGGCTTCGGCCTTTGCTCTTCGCCTGCAGCCTGGTCGCCTTCTGCACGCTCCTTTGCGCCTGCACAGTCAGCGCCGCCCCGGTGAAAGTCATCTTCGACACCGACGTCGGCAACGACGTGGACGACGTGCTGGCGCTCTCGGTCCTGCACGCGCTGCAAAGCCGGGGCGAGTGCGAGTTGCTGGCCGTGACCATCACGAAGCCCGACGAGTTGGCCGGGCCATTCGTGAATGCCGTGAACACCTTCTATGGCCAGCCGGGCATCCCCATCGGGTTTACGCACTCCGGCTTGACCAACGAGCCAAGCAAGTTCCTGCCGCTGGCCGAGGTCAAGGACGGTAAGAAGCTCCGCTACCCGCATCGCCTCAAGCGTAGCTCGGATGCGCCGGAAGCCACGGCCTTGCTGCGGAAGATACTCAGCCGCCAACCGGACCGCTCGGTCGTCCTTGTGCAGGTCGGCTATTTCTCGAACTTTGCTGCGTTGCTCGACACGGCGGGCGATGCCTCTTCGCCACTGACCGGACGCCAGTTGGTGCAGCAGAAGGTGAAGCTGCTCTCCGTCATGGCCGGGTCTTTCAAGCCTAACAGCCACGACTTGGAATACAACGTGACTCAGCATCTGGCCGCGTCCAAGCGGCTCACCCGAGACTGGCCGACGCCAATCGTCTGGAGTGGGTTTGAGATCGGCATCGCCGTGCCCTATCCGGCCGTGAGCATCGAGCGCGACTTTCGCTACGTGCCGCATCATCCGGCGGCGGAGGCTTATTGCCTCTACATTCCGCCGCCGCACGAGCGGCCGACCTGGGACCTCACCAGCGTGCTTTATGCGGTGCGGCCGGACCGTGGCTATTTCGGGCTCTCTGCGCCCGGGCAGGTGACCCTGGAAGAGAATGGTTTCACCCGTTTCACGCCCGCCCCGGAAGGCCGGGACCGCTACCTGACCCTTACGGAGGTTCAGGTCGCACGTGTGAAGGACGCGCTGGTTGAACTCGCCAGTCAGCCGCCGTGCAAGTGAAGGCAGAATGAAGAATGAAGAATGAAGAATGTTTAGGCCGCGTGCCCTCACGCGGCGCAGTAAGTCTGAGGATATGAGAGTCGTTGTAGTGGGTTCGCTCAATATTGATTACATCGCGGTAGTGGAACATCTGCCGGCGGCTGGGGAGACGGTGCCAGCGACGGGGCTGGTGCAGCGGTTCGGCGGCAAAGGCGCGAACCAGGCGGTGGCCGCGGCAAGGCAGGGGGCCTCGGTCGGCATGATTGGCTGCGTCGGCGCCGATGATGCGGGGCGGGCCTATTGCCAGCGCCTGCGCGCGGAAGGCATTAATGTCACTGGCGTCATAGCGACCACCCGGGCCCTGACCGGCACGGCGCTCATTGCGGTAGATAAGGCGGCGGAGAACAGCATCATTGTCGCCGCGGGGGCCAATGGAGAGCTGAAGCCCGCCGCCATCCGCGCCCAGCAGCGGCGCATCGCGTCCACGGACATCCTGTTGCTCCAATTGGAGATTCCCATGACTACGGTGATCGAGGCGGTGCGGGTTGCCAACCGGGTGCCGGTGCCGGTGGTGCTGAATCCTTCCCCGATGTGTGCCGGTTTCCCGTGGGGCAACTGCAGCCTGGATACTCTCATCGTGAACGCCGGAGAAGCGCAGGCCATCTTTGGGTTCCGTCCGGACAATCTGCCGGCCGGCCTGGCCAAATGGCAACGCGCGCTCGCCGAACGGCAGATCGAGCGGCTGATCATTACGCAGGGCGCGAGACCGACCGTCTGCATCAGTGCCGCGGGCTATCTGAAAGTGCCGACTCTCGCCGTCAGGCCAGTGGACACGGTCGGGGCAGGGGATGCTTTCGCGGGAGCGTTTGCTGCCCGGCGGGCGGGCGGCGCAGACCTCGCAAGTGCGATTCGCCATGCCAATTGCGCCGGCGCGCTGGCCACGCTTAAGCCGGGAGCGCAGGAGTCCATCCCGGATAAGGCGCTCACCGAGAAGGCGGTCAGACGGCTGAGCCGTTGAGAGCCGCTGTGCCGGTGATCAGGGAGAAGGAAGATCCGAAATCCGAAATCCGAAAACCGAAGGCCGAACGGTAGCCGACGGGTCGCGCCGCCGCCGCCGATCGAGGGAAATACCGAGCTGCGGAAGGGTGGGTAGTGGTCCACACAGAAGTTGCGCGCGGTGCTTTCGGATTTCGGCTCTCGGATTTCCTTCGGGTTTCGGGTTTCGGATCTTCGCGCCGCCGCGCCGCCGCGCCGCCGCCCCAGCCCGATGGAGCAACGTGAAACGTGAGCTGTGAGCTGGGAGCGTGCCCTATCACTCGCCTTTCCTTCACGTTTCACGTTTCACGTTTCACTTTCGGGTTTCGGCCCTCCTTGCGCCGCCGCTGCCGCCCCTTTTTGCCTTGGCCTAACCGGCCCAGTTCTCGTAAATTGCTCACATGCGAACAACATTTGTCCGGCGGGACGAGGAACCGGGCGGTTCACCCGCGCGCGCAAAGTCGGCATTTGGCTCTGCGGCCTCGCCGAGGGGGCGGCGGGGCAAGGGCGCGCCGAGCCGAGCCAGGCAGGCGGCGTTCAAGGCGCGCGGCAACAGTGGCGCGAACGCCGAGCGAGCCCTGATCGAGGCGCTCAGCAGTTCTAAGGTTTTTCAGGACTACGAGCGGGCCTTCACCGAGGCCACGGGACTGCCGGTGGCGTTGCGGGCGGTGGAATCGTGGCAACTTCCGCATCATGGGCACCGCAATGAGAGTCCTTTCTGCGCGCTGGTGTTGGAAACGAGCCGCGCGTGCGCGTCCTGTTTGCAGGTGCAGGAAAAGCTGTCGGCGGGCGCAGCGGAGGAAGCCTATACCGTTAGCTGCCCGGCGGGCCTTTGCGACACGGCAGTGCCGGTGCGATTGGGGGACCGCTTGCTGGGCTTCCTGCAAACCGGCCAGGTGTTTCGCAAACCGCCTACCCGGGCTCAGTTCGAGCGCACCCTTCGGCTCGTCGCGGAATGGGGTGTGCAGGTGGACGCTGTGAAACTGGAGCAGGCCTATTTCAGCACGCGGGTGGTGCCAAACAAACAGCACGAGGCAGTGGTCAAACTGCTGTCCATCTTTGCCCAGCACCTCTCGATGTTAAGTAACCAGGTCGTGCTCCAGCAGGACAACGCTGAGCCGCCGGTGATTGCTCGGGCCAAGGAGTACATCCAGGAGCATCAGACCGATAACCTCCGGCTGGGACATGTCGCCAAGGCGGTCAACACCAGCACCTTCTACTTCTGCAAGATGTTCAAGAAGGTGACCGGCATCAACTTCACCGATTATCTCTCCCGCGTGCGCATCGAGAAGTCCAAGAACCTGCTGCTGAACCCGAACTTGCGTGTGAGCGAGATCGCTTTCGAGGTGGGGTTCCAGTCGCTGACGCACTTCAACCGGGTGTTTAAGAAGATTCTGGGCCAGTCGCCCACGCAATATCGGGCGCAGTTGCTGGGAAAGAGGTAGGGGAGGGCTGAGATCCGAAAACCCGAAGCCCGAAGCCCGAAAACCGAAATCCGAAATCCGAAATCCAAAATCCGAAGGAGGGCCGAAAACCGAAAACCGAATCCGCCAGCTCACCCTTTAACGCAGAGGCGCA
>CAIWJG010000266.1 GCA_903912925.1 uncultured Verrucomicrobia subdivision 3 bacterium
AGCCACTGAACGGAACATCCAACATCCAACATCCAACATCCAACATCCAAGGGCCGGTGTCCGCGCAGTCATTGGAGGTTGGATGTTTCCTGGGTTCATGGGGAGGGCGCGCTTTAGGGCGGGTGAGGGGCAGTCGGTGACCTCACCCAGCTCCCACGGCTCAGGTGGTCTGAGGCTCCGCTTTGCGGCGGCCTGCTGCGTGGTGTTGGGGTTGGTCGTAACACTGAACCCGGGCTCAATCGTGGCCGGCACCGATGACTCGCGCTTCGAGGGGAAGCATTATCGCGGGCGCGGAGACGTGGAGTATCTGCGGCTGCTGGAGACGGCGGGGCGGATGTTTCAGCCGGACCCGGAGCTGCAGAATCTCTCGATGCTTTACATGCCGAGCTGGAACGGGCTTGTCGAGGGGCCGACCTGGGACGCGTGGTGGATACAGAATTCCTACGGCACGACCTACGCCATTCTCCCGTTTCTGCGGGAGCCGTTCACCACGTTCCTGCAAAACGCGCAGGATCTGTGGTTCGACCAAATGGGAGACGGCAAGCGTGTGGGGGCCACCCCGCCGCTGGACTGGGTGGCGCCGGACGGCTGCTTGTGCGACGCGGCGCGGCCGGGGTGGATCGTCTATAAGCAGGGGGACGGGCGCACCAAGATCCATGACTGGGGCATGGAGTTCACCGCCGCGGGTGTGGTCTTGCAGTCCGAGCTGCTGTTGATCAGCCGGGACGCCAAGGCAATCGCCCATTACGTGCCGCTGCTGGAGCGCAGTGCCAATTTCATCGAGACGCGCCGTGATCCGACGAACAATCTGTTTCTGGCCGGCCCGGCGGGCAATCTGCTGGCACCGAGTTTCGCGGGCTGGCACCGGCCGGACGGCACCTACGACAAAGCCTACCTGGCGGGGCTCTCGATCACCTACATCGCGGCGCTGGATCGGCTGATTGAGCTGGAGAAGCTGGCCGGACGCAAGGAGCAGGTGTCGCTCTATACGCAGCGGCGCGACCTGGCGCGACGCGGACTGGCGCTGCTCACGACGGACGAGGGCTATTTCATCCGGTCGCTGGACCCGGACGGTGTCAAGCACGGTGTCTATGGCGCGGAGCGGCACGGGTATTTCGAGGCCTCCCCGAACCACGACGCGATTGCGTTTCGCGTGGCGGATGATGCGCAGGCGGAACGGATCTTCCGGAAGATGGCTTCGCTGCCCGGGCTACGGCCGCACGCTTTTGTCCTGCCGAACTATCCGTCGTATGACGATATGTATGAGAAGCCGGAGGGGCTGTGGGGCTACGGCACCTGGGTCAATGGAGGGCATTGGTCCACTTGCGAGGCGCGGATGGTGCTGGGCTATTACCGGCTCGGACAGTTCGAGGACGCGCGGCGGTCCATGCGGCAGTTGCTCACCTTCGCGGATCGGTTCCGGATGGATAACCCGTTGACCAAGTGCGGCAGCGATGTCTATCAACCCAACCAGCCGATCAACCTCTGCTACGACACGTTCGGTCCGGCGGCGGCGTTCATGCGCGGCTTGTTCGAATACCTCTACCGCGCCGACGGCCTGACGCTCGTGCCGCATGTGCCGCCCGGCATCACGGAGCTGGAGCAATGTGACCCGGTGCGATTCGGGAACAAGCGGGTCCTGGTGTCCACGGTCGGCGCGGGGCCGATCACTGCGGTCCGGGTTAACGGGCGCAAGTGGAAGCAGTTTGATCGGACGACGGTCTTTCTGCCCTATGCCAAGACTCCGGACGAGGCGAAGGTGCAGATTGTTTTTGGGGATGGGAAGCTGGCGGGGGGGCGGGCATCCGCGCGAGCCTCATCATCTTCGGCGGCGTCAGAGAATAAGAGCTCGCTGGGACGCTCGCCTTCCCAGTTGGCCACGTTGGAGAAGCGGGTGGCGCGGCTGAGGGTGTTCGAGGGGCGGTTGGCGGCGGCGGGGTTGGGGGGAGGCTACGAAGCGGCCCATGCGCGGCTGGCAGTGGATTGCGCTGGCGTGGCAGCAGAGCGCAAGCAACTAATCGAGGCCGGGAAGATCCGCCCGCTGGCGGGCCCCAGCGAGGCAGCCGCCGAGACGTGCTATGCCGATACCGTCACGAAGCTATGCACTGGCCTCGAGACCGTTCTCAAGACATACGAGCATGTGTCCGATCCGCGGAAGCAACAGGTCTATGAGGCGTGGATGAAGGCCGCGCAGTAGGGCTGGGGAGCCGCTAGGGTGCCGACAGACGACGGGCCGGGCCCGGACCCGTAAGCTACCTGAAAGTAACTGCTCGGGTGTGGGGCAGACCTCCGGTCCCATACAGCTAGGATTTGAGGCTCGGTCTCACACATGCCAAAGCCGTTTTGGCCGACAACCTCAGTCCGGCGGCCCAGTTCCCCCTCACCCCAGCCCTCTCCCCAGAGGAGAGGGAGCCACGCTGGCCGCGCTACACACCTGCGGACGCGCACGCTAGGCGAGCGTCGGGCTGGGCATCTCCCTCTCCCTTGGGGAGAGGGCCGGGGTGAGGGGGAACTGAGCTCACGCCGTTTCCACAGTGCCACGAGTTCTGAGCATGATACCCGCCAGACCAGGTTCCGATTCCTAGCGGCATTGGACCTCCGGTC
>CAIWJG010000267.1 GCA_903912925.1 uncultured Verrucomicrobia subdivision 3 bacterium
CCGATACTCATTAACACCTCGCTGAAGCGAGGTGTTAATGAGAGTGGGCCGCCCACCCCGAAGCACTCTGTCGTGCGCCCGCGGTGCGAAAATCACCCATCTTCGGCTTGTGTTATCCTAATCCGCCGTCATATTACCGAGAAAGAGTTGTTGATAATGAACGACTTACGCACAACGGGATGGGAAGAATCCGGCTGGCGATATGCTAACCAGCCATTTGGAGGATGATTCGCATGACCCCGATAATCGACGACTTACACCTGAAACGACCAGAACGCCTCCAAACCCGAATATGCGACTGGCCGTCGCAGAATCATGGTTCTGTCCATACCTGAGCGCGTTCAGACATCCAATCGGATTACGAAATGAGTACAAATGCAATTCCGGTCGAGGCGAGAGAAGCGGCACTGCGCAGCATTGCGTGTTTTAACCAGGAAATACTCGCCGGGATGCAGTGCCGCTACATCCCACGCTTCAGGGGCAAGTATCTCTACCTTGACCGAGAAGATTTCGGCAACATTGGATCCATTTGCCGGTTGGACTACAACCGACGGAAGCGGCTTTGGGAATTTGCCATCTACAAATACAGCGCTGAACGCTACGATTCGGAGGAGTGGTTTTTCCCTGGCAGCGACTTGGTGGATGGAACGATTGAAGGCGCAATGAAGGCGGGAATGAAGGCTTATCAATGACAGAACCAAACGGTCCAGCGAACGGGAGCCAGCCGAGTCGCTCAGGGACAAATCGAACGTCATCGGCGGCTGGATCCCGTCGCTGACCTTGGCGTTCGCCGAAAACATTGGCAGTTCTTGGGCCGCGGGGTATGGTGTGTGTATTATGAGCATTGCAGAAGTCAAGCGGCTTCCATTTGCCGAGAAGCTTCAGATTATGGAGGCCATCTGGGAGGATTTGCGTGCCCAGGCCGAGCGAGTTCCGGTGCCGCAGTGGCATAAGGATCTCCTGGATGAGCGCAGGCAAGCGGTTGCGGAGGGGCGCGAGGAACTCCTTGACTGGGATTCGATCAAAGACTCTCTGCCATCGCGTCGGAAGTCATGATCCGGATCGCTGCTTCAGCACGCCGAGATCTGGACGAGGGATACGACTTTTACGAATCGCAGGAGATCGGGCTGGGAGACTACTTTTTGAGCTCGGTCAAGGCGGACATTGAGAGCCTCCGAGTTACTGGGGGAGTACATAGAATCGCGCACGCGGATTATCACCGCCTGTTATGCAAGACCTTTCCATTCGCAGTCTATTACACCAAATCGGATCAAGAGATCACGATATTCGCGGTGATTGATTGTCGGCGTGATCCTGCGTGGGTCCGAGGACATCTGGGGCAGGCCGGGCGAACAAGCGGATCGAGCCAATGACGAGGAGCGCGGTCACCTGCATCCTCAATGGGAGCACCTTTGTCGCGCTTCTCGTCAGGGCTCATCCTTGGCGTTAGCGCAGAAACGTGCGCTTGCTGGGCGTGCCGGCTTGGCGTAGCTTTCCCGCGTGAGCATCGCTGAACTCCGCAAACTACCGTCTGGGGAAAAGCTGAAGATCATCGAGGCCCTGTGGGGCGATTTGGCGGGGGATGAGGATGCGTTCGAGAGTCCGGAATGGCATGAGGCAGAGCTGAAAAAGACCGAGGCGGACTACGCCGCTGGACGAATCGAAGCAATCGGCTGGGAAGACGCAAAGAAAGAATTGCGAAAGCGGTTTGAGCCGTGAGGGTTCGAGTCCTTCGACCCGCTCTGGAGGATCTGGCGAGCGGTCGGGAGTTTTATAATCAGCAGCAGGAAGGCGTTGGAGATTACTTTTTCGACAGCCTCTGTTCCGAAATTGATTCACTGGTGCTCTATGCGGGAATTCACCGCGTCCAACTGGGGTGTCACCGCCTGCTGGCGCGCCGCTTCCCCTACGCTGTCTATTATCGAATCCTTGAGGGCGAAGCAGTCGTTTTTCGGGTGCTGGATTGCCGCCGAGCCCCACGACGGATCCGGAAGTCTCTCAAAGAAACGGGCTAGCTTTTGCTGCCGCGATTGCGCCGCGCGGGTCTCGGTTCCAAGCCGGAGCCGTTGGCGGCGCATCGCTGAGCGTTTTTGTTCGGCGTCCTGATACATATGTCCAAAAGGTTAGTTACGGCGGCAGTTGTTGTGGTGTTTTCAGTCGCTCTCGTGGCGGCGATACTCCCCAACTTTGTTCGGATGAGGAGCACCCCAGCAATGAATACGTGCGTCAATAACCTGCGGCAATTGGACGGAGCCAAGCAGCAGTGGGAACTGGAGAACCGCAGGGCCACCAATGACCCGCCGCCGGCTGTGGCCGAGCTTCGTGCTTACCTGCGACAAGCACTCATCTGTCCGCAGGGGGGCACATATACTATCGGACGAGTCGGCGAGTCGCCTAAATGTTCGGTTGGTGGCTCGCACACACTACCGCCGCGATGACGTCGAACCCGATCACTTGGGAGGGGCAGGTTCCCAAGCGGCGGATGCTTTCCGGTGGAGCAGGATGCCAACCGGGCAGCAGGCAAATGGCAGGGGGGCAGTTGGGGGGCGATGGCCAGGCACCAGCCAACCAGTCCGCAGGGCGTCCGAAGGGTATCCGAAGGGTATCCGAAGGGGCTAATGGGTCGCTGGGGCGGTTCGTATAAGGGGAACGCAGCGGGATAGCGCCCGTTCCCTTCACGTTTCACGTTTCACGTTTCAGGTTCGTATAAGGGAAATACAGCGGGATAGCGCACGGCTTGGGAGGCAGATGCGACTCTCCATTGTGCTGTCAACCAGCCTTGGCTTGTCGGACGGCGTTGACGAGGGCAGCGGCGCGGCGGGTAAGTTCGGGCCAATTGGCTTCCTGGAGGATTTTGGCGGAGACCAGCGAGGAACCGACGCCGAGAGCGGCGCATCCGGCCTTCAGGAAGTCGGCGACGTTGTGCATGTCTATGCCACCGGTGGGCACGATGCGAAGGTGGGGCAGGGGGGCGAGCAGCGCTTTGATATAGGCGGGGCCCAGGTTGTCAGCAGGGAAGAGCTTGACGAAGTCCGCGTCGGCTTCGTGCGCTATTTGCGCCTCGGTGGGGGTGTAGGCGCCGAGCATGATCGGGCAGCCGGCGGCGTGCGCGATCGGGACAAGCCCCGTCCGGCAGATGGGCGAGACGACGAACTCGGCGCCCGCGGCGATGGCGGCACGGCAGGTGTTCACATCGAGCACGGTGCCGACTCCGACCAGGGCACGCTCGCCCAGCTTGTCGCGCGCTTCACGGATGGCGGCGAGGGCGTTGGGGGTGGTCATGGTGATTTCGATGGCCCGGACACCGCCGGCGAGGAGGGCTTCGAACAGCGGCACCACCTGGGCGGACTGTTGGGCCCGGACGATGGCAATGATGCCGGGATCGGTGAGCAACGAGATGATTTCGGTTTTGGTTCGCATGGGAATGGTGTGGGCACGAGTATTCAGGAGGACACGGGCTTTCCCCTCACCCCAGCCCTCTCCCCCGGGGAGAGGGAGAAACGTGGGCAGCGGTGGGAAATGTCGGATGTCACCGGCGCAGGATGTGGGAGGGGCGCGGTGGGGTCAAGGAGATGGGGGAAATCCGAAGCCCGAAGGAAATCCGAAATCCGAGGTCCGAAGTCGGTAGGCGGAGGCGGGGCGGTGGAGTAGGTGCGGCGCTTCAGGGGAGAAGTTTGAGCCTCCTGACGTCGGCTGCTACGCCCCATTGTTGGTGACGTAGTGATTGACGGGTATGGGGTGGGTCCAGAATACTGCGGCGACTTCGAGAGGCGATCAGGTGTGGGCCTGAGCGCTGGATCGGCAAGCAACTGTTCAGAATGAAGCTTATGCGAATGGCAAGACTTGGTCGGGTACTGTGTTCGGTGGTCGTGGCGCTGGCTGCTGGTGGTGTGTTGACGCAAGCGGCGCGGGCGGAGGTGCGGCTGCCGAAGGTGTTTTCGAGCCACATGGTGATGCAGCAGGATAAGCCGCTGATCGTCTGGGGCTGGGCGCAGCCGAACGAGAAGGTGACCGTTGAGATTTCCGGCGGGAGCCAGCAGGTCCAGGCCAACGAGCGCGGCGAATGGAAGGCTGCCCTGCCAGCCATGAAGGCGGGCGGCCCTTACACTCTCACGGTGAGCGGATCGAGCAAGGTGCAGTTCGAGGATGTGATGATCGGTGAAGTGTGGTTGTGCTCAGGGCAGTCGAACATGGAGATGGGCGTGGGGGTGAGCAAGGATGCACAAAAGGAGATTGCCGCCGCTGATTACCCGAATATCCGGTTGCTGAAGGTAGTCAAGAGCTGGAAGCCGATGCCGGTGGATGACATCGAAGGAACCTGGAAGGTGTGCTCGCCGAAGACGGTGGGCGACACCGGCTGGGGCGGGTTTTCCGCGTGCGCGTATTACTTTGGCCGGGAGTTGCACAAGCAGCTTGGGGTGGCGGTTGGTTTGATTGATTCCTCGTGGGGCGGCACCTGCATCCAGACCTGGACGCCACCGGAGGGCTTTGCCGCCGTGCCGGCGTTGAAACAGGAATACGAGCTGGTGCAACTGGGCGATCCGCGTGCTCCGGCTCATCAGCAGCGCCTGGAGCAAGTCTTGCAGGAAACGGAAAAGTGGCTGACCGCGGCGCGGAAGGCCTTGACCGAACGCAACCTGGTCCCAGCGATGCCGACTTACCCGGCGGAATTGCAGCCGCCGCATGACGTGCAGAATCCGACCGCGCTGTATAACGGGCAGATTCATCCGCTCAAGCCGTTCGGCCTGCGCGGGGCGATCTGGTATCAGGGCGAGTCGAATAGCGGCGAGGGGATGTTGTATGTCGAACACACGAAGGCGCTGATCGGCGGCTGGCGGCAGGTGTGGGGCGAGGGCGACTTCCCGTTCTACTACGTGCAGATCGCGCCGTTTGATTACCACCGCGACCCGGAGATCACGGCGGAGTTTTGGGAAGCGCAGGCGGCGGCCCAGGCGGTGCCGAACTCGGGCATGGTGGTGATCACCGACATTGGTGACCTCAAGGACATCCATCCCACGAATAAGCAGGAGGTGGGGCGGCGGCTGGCACTGTGGGCGCTGGCCAAGACTTACGGGCAGGACAAGCTGGTGTATTCCGGGCCGGTCTTTAAGGCGATGACCATCGACGGCGACAAGCTGCGGCTGAGCTTTGAGAATGTGGGCGGCGGGTTGGCGAGCCGGGACAGCCAGCCGCTGAACTGGTTTGAGGTGATCGACGCGGACGAGGGGGGATTCGTCAAGGCTGAGGCCAAGATAGACGGCGCGGCGCTGGTGTTGTCCGCCCCGGGCGTGAACCATCCTGTGGCCATGCGCTTTGCCTGGAGCTCGCTGGCGGAGCCCAATTTCATGAATGCCGAGGGGCTCCCTGCGGGCGCGTTCCGCGCGGGCACGGTGCCGAAGCGGGATTGGCTCGCGCTGAAGGTGCCGGAGGCCAAGGACTACCAGTTGGTTTATGATCTGGACCTCGGAAAGCTTGGCGCGGACATCAAGTACGATGCGGATAACCGCAGCAAGATCACGCAGCCCTTTGACCGCATCGCTTACTTCCTGGAAGTGCAGGGCGCCGACCGGAACGTGCAATACGTGTATGTTTCCATGGACGCGTTTACGGACGCGCTGGATAAGATCGGCGTGCCGACGGTGAAGTCCGGGGCGAAGATCCAGCAGAACGTGGCGAACATGAACGTGTATTCCAATGTGAAGGGAATCGTGGCCGGCACGGGCCTCGCAGGCGGCAACCTCGAGTTCTGGCCGCACAATTATGGCCCGGCGAACAGCGCGAACGTGCCGAACGCTTCGTCGCAAGTGTATGACTTCGGGGATGCCCCCGGCGACCCGGCGGAAGGGCATGGTTCGATGCAGGTCCATAACCACGACGCTAAGCAGACGCTCTTTGCCTTGAACAATTGGAAGGCGGGCAGCCATGCGGACCTGGGGATCGGGAACCAGCCTGCGGGGAATCCCGACTGGACATTTGCCGGCAACGCGGGCTCCTATCAGGTCAAGCGGCTACGGGTTTTGGTCCACTGCAAGTAACGATTATGAAGCGAAAAGTACTGGTCATTTTGTCCAATCGCCTGAACCGGCTGCAGAAGGCGCGGTTCATCGAGTTGGATTGCGATGAGGAGGGCAACATCCTCAAAGAAACCCCCCTGCGCAGCCAACCGCGCAAGCCGCTCTACCACGAGGTCTGGGAGAACGACGACGGCAAGACCGATTTCACCTCGTGCCACAGTTTCAAGCGGAAATACCGCCATGCGCTGGAAAAGCCCAGGGGCCCGGGCTCGAAGCCTTAGTTCTTAGGCCATGCTCCAGGTGGCTGGGGTGTTTGGCCACATTTGCCGTGCGACTGCAAATTTGGCTTTCGCCTGGACTGCCGGTGGGTTTAAGCTGGTTTCGGCATGAGCACCTACATCCATCGCTTGATTGAGCCGGTGTTGAAGGAGATGGTTGGGCAATTCCCCGCCGTGGCCTTGACCGGACCGCGCCAATCGGGCAAGTCCACCCTGTTGCAGAAGATCTTTCCTGATTACGCCTATCTGACGCTGGACGATCCGCTTTTGCTTCAGCAGGCGTTGCAGGATCCCGAGCTGCTGCTCGAGTCGGCGGGGCCACGGGTGATCATTGACGAAATCCAATATGCGCCGTCGTTGCTGCCGCGCCTAAAAATGCGTGTGGACCGTAACCGCGCCAAGCCGGGGCAGTTCATCCTGACGGGTTCTCAACAGTTCGTCCTGATGAAGGGGCTGGGCGAAACCCTGGCCGGACGCATTGGGCTGCTGGAGTTGATGCCATTTGGCCTTGAGGAGAAGACGCGCTGCCCAGGGAAGGAACATCTGGCGGCAGAACCGCGCGCCGCGTTTGTGGATGCTTGTCTGCGCGGCTCCTATCCGGAGCCGGTGCTGCAGCCGAAGCTCAGCGCCACCCGCTGGTACGGTGCCTATGTCCGCACTTACCTGGAGCGCGATATTCGGTCGCTGTACGACATCGGCAACCTGCGGGAATTCGAGCGGTTTCTCCAGTTGCTGGCGGCCCGGTGTGCACAGACGCTGAACATGTCCTCGCTGGCCTCCGAGACTGGGGTGGCCGTCAACACCATCAAGCGCTGGATTTCCATCCTCGAGGCGTGCCGGATCATTTACCTGCTGCCACCGTACTACAACAACCTGGGCAAGCGGATTACCAAAGCCCCCAAGGCATATTTTCTCGACGTTGGGCTGGTGTACTACCTGACCGGGCTTCGCGACCAGGCGCACCTGCTGCAAGGTCCGCTGGCCGGCCCGCTGTTCGAGAACTTTTGCGTGCAGGAAACACTCAAGGCCTTCGCGGCGCGCGGCGAATCCCCGCGCTTGTTCTTTCTTCGTACCAAGACGGGGATTGAGGTGGACCTTCTGATTGAAGGCCCCGGTCCCAGGTTGCATCCTTTTGAGTTTAAGCTTTCGGCGACGCCCCGCTTGGAAATGGCCGAACCGATCAGGCAGTTCCGGGAACTGTTCGCTGCGTTGAAACCGGAACCGGGCGCGATTGTGTCGCTGGCCGCGGTTAGCCGCCCGCTTGGTCCCGACGCGCGGCTGCTGTCTTTTGTGGAATTCCTCGCTGAGGTTGTCAGCAAGGGCCTGCCTTCATGAACAACCCTCCGACTTCGGCCTCGTGACTGCTGACCTGTGGAAACCGAGTCCGCCTGTAGGCCGCGTGTGCGCCGATCGCGATCCCTTTGTGATCGTGTGTGACGGTTCTCAGGCCGTGGCGCTCCCGGGTCTTCACCATGCGCAGAGACTTGCGGTTTAGCGCTATTCAGCAACTCACGCTTCCGGCTCTGCCGTCGGTTGCTGACCTGGCGGCCGACCAGCAGGCGCCTCCGGCACGCTCTCAGGGCCAATGGGTTTCGGCTCGGGGATCAGGATCTTCTGGCCCACCTTGAGTCTGGTGGCATCGAGGCCGGGATTCGCCTGCAGGATCTCTGCGACGGTTATGAGTTGTCCGAACAAGTTCGCCGCCTGCGCAATCCTCGTGAGGCTATCCCCGGCATGGATCTCATAGGTTTTCCCCGGGATAGGATACTCACCCGCCACAGGGTCTGGCCGGTTTTCAGGCGCCCGCTCTTCGGATTCCTCCGGCAGCGGGGGCGGCGGCATGGATTCCAGCCGCGATGGCTTGCGCGGCACTAAGTTGCCTTGCTCGTCCAGTCGTGGGAACCACCTGATCCGATCCGCCTCCATCCCGATAGCCGTCTTGCGGTTCCGGCGCACCAGGGCCTTGTAGAAGACGTCGGCTTTTTGCGGATCACTGTACTTGATCCACCCGCCCGCCATACAGAGCACGCGCGCGGTGTCCTCGGAGTTGTCCGGCATCAGCTTGGCGGCTTCCCAGCCGAGGGAGGCAGCCTGGAAGTAGAAGCTGTCGGCCGCTTGCCGGTCGCGGATCCTGAGCCAATCGCCCGCCGTACAGAGCATGCGCGCGGCGTCCTCGAAGTTGTTCGGTATGAGATTGGCACCTTCCCCGGCAAGGGCAGCCGCCTGGTAGCGATAGTGGAAGCGCTTCTCCGGATCGGCGTTGTGCTGCGTCGCACGGCTCAGCTCGTCCTTGCTGGCGACCAGCACCTTCGCGTTCTCATTTGTGGCCCGGATGGCTACGGTCACCCCTTCCTCGTAGTCGCCGGCATATATGTGCCAATCGGGTTCGACTTCAGCGCCGATTAATTCCATGCCGTTGGTGCGGGTTATGATGGCCGCCTGGAACAGCGCCTTGGCGCGTTGGTCGGGCGGCAGCGCTTCGTCCCAGCCGGTTCGGAGGAACTGGACCAGGGCCAGGTACTGGGGCATCCATTCGGGTGGATAATACTCGCGCGCCTCGTCGCCGCGAAGCGAGCGCATCAGGCGGCGCGCGAGCAGGTAGCGGATTTGTGTGCGAAGGAGGACGGGGGAAACCTCGCTTGGGCCATACTTCTCATTCTCCTCGGCCGCCTGCTCCGCGGAAACGGGTGGCCAGTAATTATCCGCGTAGGTCTTGAGCTCATCGACGGTGAGCACCCGCTCGGCGATGTAGGCGGTGTCCATCCAGAACCCGGCGTTGAGCAGCGCATCGAGCGCCTGAACGAATTCGCGGCGGGCCAGGCGCAAGACGCCCAACTCTGCCAGCACTTGCCTGTCCGCGGGAATCCAGGCCGGGTAGTCGCTCGAGGCCTTGACATACAAGAGGTCTTTGAACGGTGGTCTCGCGATTTGTTTGGTGCTGGGCGGCTCGATGGGGAAGGCGGAAACGACGCTGGCCAGCAGCGCGGCGGCTTGGGTGGTTTTGCCATCGTGGAGGAGCCCTGATCCTCGCCTAATTTCCTCATCCCCTCAAAGAAAGTGAAGTGGGATGCAATTATTTGCATGTTTGGGGTTGACTATTACCTATAGAAAAGCTATATGTCATCCCCATGTCAGCCCGCTTGCCCCTGCTGCACAAG
>CAIWJG010000268.1 GCA_903912925.1 uncultured Verrucomicrobia subdivision 3 bacterium
CTCGCGCCGTCAAACGCGTCAAAAACAAGTACCCCCGTCTCAACCGGCCACGCCATCAGTTCAAAGATCTGCCTAAACGCAACCGCCGCCGCACACTCGCGCGCTTGCGTAAGCAGGGTGCTAAGTAAGCGCCATTCCCCCTGTGGGGGAACAGGGCTGCCTTCCTGCCCATTGCCCCAGTTACCGGGTTATGAGCGAGAACCAGCCGGAGTGGTTTTGCGATCTGCCGGGCGTTTGAACAACTCGTTCAGTTCGTATTTGATGAACGGCTGTTTCCAGGCATCTTCCGCGCCTTTGGCGTGGGCCACCCAGATTTCGTGATCGGTCACGTTGCACAGGACCGCATGCAGATTGGTGTCCCGCATCGCCACCGCTTTTAAGGTCTCCAGCGCCGTAGCAGAATCCATCTTGCCATAGTTGTCTTTGATACGAGTGGCCATTCCTTTGTAACGATGATCATAGGAATTGCACCCGTAGGGCAGGTTCGGATACCCCTTGGAACAAGCCTGAAAACTGCGCACGGTGTGGTCCATGGCTTCGTCAGCCCGGAAAACAGCGTTCTCGATTGGGAGCGCGTATTCGACGGTTTCTTTCGGATCATTGTCCCTAAACACGGCGCAATGGTGGGCACAGGTTTCGTAAGCGCGGGCCGTATTGGCCTTGGCGTCCGCGACGACATAATTGTAGCCAACGGTCCGCTTTACTGTCGTCAGAATCGCGGTCGCATCATCAACATTATGGCTTTCTTCCACTAAACGCCGCATCACCAGCATCAACGGAAGGCCGGCAAAGCTCTGATCGCGCGTGACCGCCCCGATTTGACCGATGGCCACACCCTCCATATTCATGCCCGACAATACGCCGACCAGCCCTATATACCCTGCCGAGGCGAACGGGATCATCCCCTTTTCTTCCGGCTCGTAGAGGATCAGCACCGCGGCTTCCTGCATACCCCCGTCCATCATCCAGTCAAAGTTTCTGCCAAAATACATCTTGCCGTCTTTGGTGGCTTTACCCCATACCGCGAAGACGCTGCAATTGCGCTCCGTCACTTCGGAGACTGCATGCATACGATGTAACGTCTGTAAACTGATCCCAGCACCATCGGCAATCCCTTCCATCTCCCGTCGCAGGCGCTCAGGGATATTGTTCATGCACATGCGGTACACGACATCCAAAATCAGCTTCGACGCAAATGTGGGCAGCCCCACTTCCTTTTTGGCGCGTTCGAGCAACTGGTTAAACCCTGTCTCCACCTTCCTGGCCCTTTCCTTCGCCAGGGCTCCATGTTGATAGCCCATTTCATACGGCGCCCCTTTGAGATGCAGCACCATCGTGCCTTCAATGGTTTCAACATACCCCTTTTCGTTAGGATTGACGGCCAGCTTGGGTCCACGAGCGGGATGGATGTACCACCAGCCCACCACGATGGCGGCAACAATTACAATTAGCAGACCAATGGCTATCTTCTTAAGAATACGCAGCACAACTTCTCTCCTCATTTCTCAGTGATGGCGGGTTCATCGAAAACGACAGGATCAATCTGCCGCGGGCGTTTGACGCGCAATTGCTTGCGTGACACTGCCCGTGCGAGCGCGCTCGTTATTCCCGGCGATCATGGTTGGCAACATATCGAAGCAAAGGGTGTGGTCAATCGTGGAGTTGAGGTGCGCGCGATCTATGAACGGCGCGGCGATTCAAGCAGGCTGAGGCGTTGCTCCCGGTTTTATTTGAATCGCCAGGTGCCGAAGTTGTCCGATTCGACGAAGTTCCTCGCGACAGGCGACCACGAGCTGTATTCGTTGGCCTGCGGGCGGGCTCGTCCCAGGTTCACCCGCACCGGGGGAGCCGGGCGCGCTACATACCTGTCGGGCGTTGGCGCGGATGTGACCGAGACCGGCGGCCCCGAGATTCCGAGCGTGGACCACGGAATCGCGATCTCAGCGGTCCAGCCGTTCTGATCGAGGCGGGCGGCATGTTCCCACGGTTGCGTCAGGGGTTCCGGTTGATCCTTCAGATGATGAGCGGCCCAGTGAGACCCACTGGGGTTGACAGCAAAGTGGAAGAACATGCTGTCACTCCGGGTCACGTTGATGAACACTTCCACCACATTGCCCTTGAGGATGGCCCTATCGTTGGGCGCAAGCTTCTCGGACTGGAGTTGGTCTGGATTCGGCTCCTCGCAGCGGAACGCAAGGTAGAGCGCCTTGGCGTCGTAGGCCGCGCGAGTGATCGTTTGACCTTTGGCCGGTGCGTCCGGATTCCCGACCAGAACAAAGGGTTCCAAAGCAGCGATGCCTTGCCATATCGCCTTATCCAGATTGCCGTCAATTACCGGTGAGGAACCGCCCGGAGCGGGAGCAAGCTCGGCCGTGCGGCGGGACATGCGGGTGTAGCGCGCTGCTTTCTGCGCTTCACTCCGGCGCTGCTGAGCGGCCGCCACGATCGGCTCCAGCGAAAACCCCAAAGCCTCTCCCGCGTTGACGCTGGACCTGGCATTGCGCACGGCGTCTTCGCATCCTGCTGGGATATCTTTGTTCTTCCACCAATCCATGCGTTCGCTGTAGCACCAGACGTAACGATCGGCGGTGTAGAGCGCCCAGTACGTGTTGTGCTCCATCCATTTGGGGCGCTCTTCCGGCAACATGAAATCCCCGAGCACCTTCTCTTGGCGCAAGCCGTAATATTGGTCAACGTAAAGCGCCTGGCCCATGCGGTAGTGTTCGCGATAGGCTGGCCAGACTTCCGGTGTGACCATGTGTCGCGCCCGTTGGGTGACGGCATGGTAAGCTGCAAAGTACTTGGCGCTATCGGAATAATAATAGGCCTCTTCATTGCCATCTATAATCTCGGCGCCGGCATTGGCAGCCAGCAGCATGCCTTCAATGAATGCGGGCAGCAGCGCGCTGGCATTTCTGGCCAATCGCTGTTTCCGCGCCGCGTGATCCTTGGGTACGCACAAGTTCTGGAAGTAACTGAACGTATAAAACAGCAGCACTTTGGGACTGGGGATTTCCGATTCGATGGCGCGCATGAACTGGGAGCCTCGACGGCGCACGACGCCCTCGAATTCCTCGAACTTGCGCGTATCCGTGATCGTCCCCTTCTTGTAGGCCCACGGGTTCTCTCCATACGGCTCCGCGTCGAAGCAGACCCCCACACATTGGGCGAGCCGCGCCGCCCGGGTCATTTGCTGTGCGTGCCTTAAGATGTTGGTCCACTGCTGGTCGTCTTCCCAATCCTCATTGGAGGCGGCCAACATGGCGACGAAGTTGTCCGTGAAATGCTTCCACTCGATCTTGGGGATCGCTTCGAGGTCCGCGGCGAATTTCGAATCGTCCCACGGCTTGGGATCGAGCACGTCGGTTCCCCCCGCCAAGCGGAAGATGAGTCCGTCGAAGGGCCGTTTCTCCATCTCGCGGATGTGTTCGGCGATGAAGGTCGGCGTTTGGCTGTCCCAGCCGTACTCGATGAGCTTCTTCTGCCAGGGGGCGCTCAGCGGAGGTGTCGCCGGCCCCAGGCTCGCCTCCTCTGCTGCCGCAGCCAAACAGTTGAGGACAAAAAGCCCGGCAGCCAGATAGGTCTTGGAGAACATGGGGTGGAATCTCATTTGGGGTCACCTGCCTGAACCCAGGCTTCATCGAAATGAGCATGTTTGATGGCCTTGGTATTGTAGCTGTAGGTCACGTGAAGCGAGCCGTCTTTGGACTGGATGATAGAAGGGTAATCAAAGCGCTCCTTGGGCGTATTCTCGATGTGCCGGGTCCACTGCCAGGTCGCGCCGTTATCAGTCGAGATTGATATGGCCAGTTTGTCCCGCTCCTTTTCCGTGTCGTTGTAGATCAGTGCCAGGTGGCCGTTGCGCAGCATCAGGGCCTCGATCCCTGCGCCCGGGTGTGGTCGATCGGTCACGATCAAAGGACTCCAGGTCATGCCACCATCCTTGGATTCACTCCGCCGAATGCGATGTTCGAGTCCATCATTACGGAAGAAGGCGATAATTGTGCCATCCGCCAACTCCGCCAGCGTCGGCTGCTCCAGTCCCCGTCCCGGAACGGGATTCGAGTATGTCCAGGTTTCGCCGCCATCCTTGGTAATGGCCATGCACGCGACGCCGAAGTTTTCGTTGGCCAAAGGCAGAACCAGCGCGCCATCAGACCGCATCAGCGGATGGGCCCGCGGCATCCATCCCAGGCGCTCGATCAGAGGATTGGGTTTGCCTAGCGCTGCCATGAGGCTCTTCCCAAGTCCCGAAACGTGCGGGACGAGAATGTCCTGCTTTTCCCAGGTCGGCGTGCCGGGGCGGTCGAAGTTACTGGAGATCCTGTATCGGACTAAGGCGCTGCCCCAACTCCATTCCGGTACGCCCAGCAGCGTTGCATAGATCAGCCAAAGCCGATTTTGCTTATCCACCGCCATGCACGGATTGTTGTCCGAGACGCCAAACGTGTCCGCCATGACAAAAGGCTTTTCCCATGCCTGCCCATCCTTAACCTTCCGCGCCCCGCCGATCCGCACGTCGGCGCTTTTGTCCTGTTGTTTGGAGAAGTAAGGCGGGGGCAAGGGGGAGCCGTTCTCGTACCAGACTGCGCGCAGGTCTCCGTTCGGGCCTTCGATGATGCAGGACGCGTGTACGTGCCCGTGGCTCTCCACCGCAGGGTCAAAGATGAAGTCCGCCTCGAACTTGCCTTGGGCATGGACTCCGCACGCCAGCAAGACAGCGCTCAGGAGGAGGCTGCGGGCCAGCCGATTCGCTCGAACTGGCAGGGGACATGTGCTTGACGCGGCGCGGACAGGAGCAGCTCGGTAATCTAGCGGTATCATTCTGAGACCAGCGTGTCAGCCGAGGTCGGCGCGTCAAGGGTCAAATCTGGCGCCTTATATCATTTCCCGAGGAGCTGTCCGGTATTCCGGGGATTCTCAATTCTGAGAGGCGCTTTGCAGCAAGCTTGGCGGTATGGGGGCGGTATGGGGGCGGTCTGGCAGCGGTCCCTTGTGGTAACATTTGTGTCCAACTTTGAGACATCAGGTGTGCTGCCCGCATGGGGCTGGCCAAAGAGGGGGTTGCTAACCACGGATGGACACCGATGGATACGGATGAACCCCGCATGGCGAAGGTGGATCTGAGTTAAGTGGGTTGGATCGGTTTCATAGGTTACATGGGGAAAGGGGCGAGCACCCCGCCTCTATCCCCGTAGCCACAGGGGAGCGTCACCGGGGCCTCCCCGTAGTACCTCTGATCCGGAATCAGAGGTACTACGGGGAGGCTCCGGCGAGGCTACGGTGCGGGGCCGGGGCAGATGGGGTGTGAAAGTGCCGTGGGGATAGAATGCAGGGAGTCTGGGGGGCCGAAAGGGACGGGCAGGTTCCAGATTGGGCCTGAGGCTGCTGGGCCGGGGAAGACTGCCCCAGGGCTCCAACTCGATGCCTCTCTGCAAGTGCCTACGCTGAGCGTTTTACGCCTTATCTAAATGCCATTCGGGACGGACTGCGCGCTGCCGATGATTTGCGCTCACGAACAGGAACTTGCTGTGTCGGCGTTCATTACTTACACGGACAGCGAGACCTGGGCGGGCACCATCCATCCGGCTCAGGCTCTGCGGTAGTATCGGGATGAGTTCGTCGTCAATGCCAAGGCAGTCGTTGTGGGCATGACCCCCAACGGCTTCACCCTGGCTGCCCCGAAGGACCGCGGCATGCTGGACGTGGTCGGCTTCGGCACCAGCGTGCCAGCCATCATCTCGGACTTTGTGCGGGCGGCGTGATGCCTTCACGTCTGCCTGCCGGTTCAAGGATGAAACAAGGCAGCACGGCGGGCGGAGGGAGAAAGCCCCCGCCCGCTCCTTTGAGGTTCGAAACATCCGTGGACGCGGACGCCCCGGCGAGGCATCCCTACCCGCTAAGGCACTCAAGGTGTTGATCAGCTCATCCAGTTTGTCCGCAATCGCCTGCACCTCGGCCTGAGTGGGCGGATTGGAGACAGCCCCGATCAAGTGTTCTCTCAAAGCTCAACGCTCAACCCTCAACCACTCTGCTGAACTGGCCGCGCATTTCGCTCGAGACCAACGGTGCGTTATCGGCCGGCAAGCTGGGATCGATGATCGGGGTGGACATAAGCAATCTTTGCTTCGTTTTTCGACGCCCCCGTTCTTTGCCCGCCCGCCCGCCGCCACAAGCCGCGAAACGCCCCGCGCCAGCGCGTGGCTCGGAAATCACGCTTCTGATGTTCGTCTCAGACTATGGTTCCCTGAGACTTTGCTCCCTTTGTGCGACCGGAATTCCTAGCTTTTCACAAATAGGGTTCAAGGTTGCGCGGACAGCCTCGTCGATCCAGGGGGCCGCAAGAGGAGAAATGCGCACCTCATGAATCAGCTTGTTCAGATCCACTTCCATGTCGCACGAATCAACCGCGACTTTCGTCTGAACGAAGACACGAAATTCGCGCTCGGCCTCAAACGACTTGGTTTTTATCAAGAACGGGGGGAGCGCGTAATGTCCTTCCGTCAGATGATCACGGATTAGGACATCGCGGTAGGGATAGACAACGAACCCAAACCCGATTTTCTCCGATTCCAAATCCACTCCAACGAATGAATGCACCAAATCTTGTGCAGACGAAGCTATTGCGACCCCGTGATCGTCGCGCGAATAAACACGCCACATGAAATACGTGTCGCCGAAGTTTTCGTGCCAACTGCTGACATAAACATTTGTGTTCTCTTGATCCCACTTTGCGACCTTTGCCTTAAATTCCGGAAGCTGCTCCTCATACGGAATCTGAAGCTCCTTCTTGACCCGTGCCACTATGGCCGCTTGTTCTGCCTCAAAAACAGGAGTCGATGGACAGATTGACAACCCGGAACTTATCGGATCCTGAACGATGTTGTTCATCAATCCGCCAACGCCTTCGTGTCGGTCAAAGGCACACAGGTCGCTGAGTTTGGAAAAGTGGAGCTTCCGGCGGTGGAGGAGCGAAAGCAGACTCGGGAGAGTCATGTAACGCGAGACCTTTGGGTCGCGGTTCCATTTGGTCCCCGAGGGTGAAAAAGTATCATAAGTCTTCACGTTCTCGAGGTCTTCAGTGTTCATTTCATCAATTCAATGTTTCACCAGCACCATGGCCGAACTTATGCGACAGGGGCGGTAGCAGTCAAGAGGAGGGCAACGGCGTCAGGTTGGCGAGCCGGGGGGGCGCCCGCGCCTCACGACGAACGGCGAGGCGTAAAAGAGGGAAGAAGAGGATTTTGCGATGGGCGGGAGTGAAGCGAGTTGCCGCCGGCGCAAGCTGGCGATGGTGGCGCAATGGTGGCGCAATGGTGTTGCCAGGGGTTTGCGGACATGGTAGAATCCGGATGGTTCGAGTCAATGTTCTGGTAATGATCTATGGCGGAACACAAAACATCTGAGGGTTTGTCGGTTCCTCGTTACGTCACGTGCCGTTGCCATTACTGCGATGGGCATGTTGAGTTTGACGCCAGCGGTTTTGAGAAAGGGGAAACACGCACGGTGCCCTGTCCCCATTGCGGGCTGGAAACGACACTCCACATTCCAAACACCCCGGCGGCCATTCCCGCGCCCACACTGCCGCCTCCGAGACCAGTTCCGCCTGTGATTTGCCCCGCGCCCGCTAAGGCGAAAAGACACGGTCGTGCCATTGCTGTCGCGGGCTTTCTTGCTGTCGTGCTATTGCTTGGCGCTTTATTGGCCTCAGTTCTGCACGATTATCAAGAGAGGAGTAAGGTGAAAGCCATCTCAACGGAGGTAAAGTACGACCCGGTTAACCTCACCTACGACCCTGCTCATCCTGTGAGGGCTTTCGTGATTTGGGTCCGAAACGATTCACGGTTCGCTATTCGAGACATTCACGCAGAGTGGGAGTTCTACGCCCAGAGCGGCACGACGTTAGGAACTTATGATTTCACTTTCTACGAGACTCTCGAACCCGGCAATACGAGAAGATTCCAGACGGATTTTGTACGGGCAATGCCGGACCGAACCGAAAAATATGGTGCCTTTGTTCGAGGTTTTGAGTTTGTCAGATGACGCGCACGAGGTGCAAACGTCCCACGGCTTGGGGCGGATTTCGGCGGGTTTCCGGTTCCGGGGAGTGGGGCAGCTCGAGGCTTTGCCGACGTAGCATTGCGTCCAGGGTCCGCTGGAAGAAGCGCCCTGCTGGGCGATGTAGGTTTGGACGCCGCGGCGGAGAGCATCCCAGGGGAGGTCCACGGTGCCTTCGAGGTCGCCGCCGGTGGCGACGAGGTTGGCGGGTTGCGGGAGTTGGCCGACGGGCGCGCGGGCGGCCTGCAATTCCCAGCCGCTGCTTTGTGCCGGGGTCGGAATGGAGTTTGTTCACTGCCCCCTTGCGAGCGCACGGTCAAGCGCAAGGTCAACGGTGAGGACCGCGTGGCGACCTACGCCGCGGCCGGCAAGCTGCCCGCGATCGTGGAAGCCTTCGAGAAGGTGAAGAAGGCTTCGAGCAAGGCCGAGATCATGAAGCTGACTTCCTTTTAAGTATTGGGCCAGTCCAGCTCGACAAAATCTCCCGGCTTGAGCATGGCGACTCTTGCGGCAATCTCCGCCCCTTTGGAACGGATGGTTGGCCAGTCGTTGGTCGGCAAAACAAGAATCGCGAGCTTCCTGCCAACGACCTGCTGCTGGTATTTGAGGTTCTGATCGGTCGAGATGAACGCCTCGAATTGCCGTTCTGCTTGCCGGAGCAGATCGCCGTTCTTCAATGCCCCCCAACCCATCTCCTGTGCCGTGCTAACAGGGTGGCCCGGCAGGAATCCGCGCAACGGACGGGGCGTGCAGGCGTCGAGCAAGACCTTCACGCTGCGGGTTGGAGCGTAAGTTTCTGGGCGTATTCGAGCACGGCCACCGCCTGTTCGCGCGTGACGTCTGGAAAACAGTCGAGGTACTCGTCCAAACTGAGGCCGCTTTCGAGATTGGTGAATAAGCTGTCCACCGGCACACGTGTGTCCTTGAAGCAGGGTGCCCCGCTAAGGCGCTCCGGATCAACCCAGATCGGCACTCCCGGCGGATAATTCAATGGCAGGCTCGACTTCATTTCGTGGTTAATCTAGCAGAATCATGCGGCTTGTCAGCGGCGAAGTTTGGCCGGCGCATGGCTTCGGAGAGAATCGTAAATAGCTGGCCGGTTCTTGCCTCACCGCACGGGAGGCCAGCGCGGCGATGGCCCTGGTCACGGCGGACACCGAACCCAAGGGATGACTTCCAACGGCTTTACCCTGGCCGAGGCGAACGACCGCGGGATGCTGGACGTGGTGGGCTGCGACACCAGCGTGCCGGCGGTCATCTCGGACTTTGTGCGGGCGGCAGTTGCGCATCAACCAGGAAACGCATCTTAGCCGTTTACGAGAACCGGATGGTCGAAATAGCGAGCGGCGTAGGCGAGACATGCGCGAATATCCGCCGCCTCGAGGTCCGGGTAATCCTGAAGGATTTCCTGCTCCGAGGCACCCTCAGCCAGCATATCGAGGACATCCTTCACCCGGATGCGCATGCCGCGCACGCAGGGACGTCCCCCGCATTGGTTCGGGTTGATGGTGATCCTCTCCAGACCGGTCCCGTGATTGCTGATGCCGTCGAGCATGAATGAAGATTACGCTCAGAGCAGCCTGCTGACAAGAGTATCCCACAAGGCCGAGCAAGGCCGAGATCGTTGCCCTGATCAACGACTGCGATCTGCCGCGTGAGGCGATTCCGACCCAGTGGTGCAACGAAGCCACAGGAAGTGTTTGCGCAGGCTTGTCGCGCGGGGATGAACGCAGTAGGTACTCTGGCATGAGCGCGACATTGACGGTCAACCTGGATGCGGAAACTCTGCAACTGGCGGAGCAGAAAGCGTGGGCACGTCACACGACGCTGCCGGAGGTGGTCGCTGGCCAACTAAGGGTCATGGCTCGCAATTGGCAGGAGAGCCGGGCGGGCAAGACGCCGGCCACGGATGCGTTGCGCGGCGCGGTGACGCTTCCGCCCGACTTCGACGAACGGGCAGCTCTGACTGAGGAATTGCAGAAGCAGCATGGCGTCCAGGGATAAAATCTTCCTGGATACCGATGTGGTCCTGGACCATCTGGCCGATCGCCAACCGTTCGCGGAATATGCTCACCGGCTGCTCGCCCTGGCAGAGACCGGCCGGCTCGCCCTGTGCGTTTCCTCCCTTTCGTTCAGCAACCTTTAGCCAGGGACGCGGCCCTGCTCAAGCGCACCCGCCTCCACCCGCTGGCAGTGTTACGGCCGAACGCCACGGAAGCAGTACATTGCCCGATCCGTGCGCAGGTAGAGCCGATCGTGATCGAGAACCGGTGTGGCATATATCTTCTCGTGGAAATCGTGGGAGGAAATCATTCGCCAATCCGGCCCCGCGGCGATGACGCTTACGGTGCCCGATTCACTGGCGAAATACACCTTGCCGTCACCTAAGACGGGCGAGGCAAAATAGTTGCCTGCGCCGGTCACCCGTTCCTCTTGCAGCAAACGTCCGGTAGCAGCGTCCAGCTTGGTGACAATCCCGCCATCTTTCACCATCCAGAGGATGCCTTGGTCTAACACGGGGGTGGCCACGTAAGGCACGCCGCGGCCGTGTTTCCAGATCACTGCGCTTTCTCCCAATTCGCCGCGCCCGGTAGGCTTGATCGCCAGCGCTGCGTTTTGCGCGCGACGGAAGAATACGGCGTGGTGTTCCCACTCCTGCTGATCGAGCAACCCGTCCTGATTCAGATCCATCCGGTTAAAGCGATCGAGCACCTCCCGATCCTCGATCTCTGCCTTCGCCAGTTTGCCATCATGGTTCTTATCCCACTTGGACAGGGCTTCCGGCCAGGGATCGAGCACGAGCCGCTTTCCGGGATCGCCGCCGGGGGCCCAGGAGGCCATGTAGATCATAGGGCCAGAGGTAACGGGTGTGGGAATGACGATCCGCGCGAGGCCATTGACCCACCACAGACGCTCGCCGCTAGCCGGATCGTAGGCGCTGAGTTGCAAGGCACCGGCTACGAGGATTTCGGGCCGGCCATCCTGGGTCCAGACGGCCGGGGTCGAATAACTCCGAACGGCGTCCGCCCGTGCGGTTTTCCAGAGGACGCGTCCGGTAGCAGCATCAAAGGCCGCCACAAAGCTGTCAATGTCGTGGTCCTGGTTCAGGATAACTTTGCCCTCGAAAACGATTGGCGAGCTGCCTGCGCCATATTCGTCCCGGAACGGTCCCAGGCGTTGTTCCCACAGCTTGCGCCCCTCCAGGTCGTAGCAAAACAGACCTGCACTGCCGAAGAAGACAAAGAGGCGTTGCCCCTCGCAAGCGATGGTCGCCGTCGCGGGGCTCCCAATCGGGTGGGTCTGTTCGACGCGTTCGGGGACCAACGGGTTTCGCCAAAGCAATCGCCCGGTCGTCCCGTCGAGCGCGATCGTCGCCAGTTCTTTGGATTCAGCGCGATAGGTAGTCAGAAAGATCGTACCGCCGTGCAAAATGGGCGTGGAGCGTCCAGGATCGAGCGGGACCCGCCAGCACAGGCTCCCGGCTGCGTCGAAATCTTCAGGCAGGGGACCCCCCGCGCGCACCGCTCCCCCATCGGAGCGGAAATATTCCGTCTCCGCAGCGGCGGCAGAAGGCACGAGGAGGGCGCGGGCAGCCGTGCTGAGCACCACCAGCAAGGCGATTGAAAGCAGATAGCCCTCTTTCGAAGAAATGAGTTTTGTTTGCAGCATTGAAGCAGCCCAAACTTCGCAACTTTGCCGGGCGCCGTCAACTCGAAGAGGCCAATTGGCTAATTGACTCGGGCTCATTTGGGCCAGTGGTGGCCCCTGCGATCTATCGTAAGACGACGGGAACTTTGCGGAAGGAAGATGAGCAGCATTCCTTGCGGCAGGGCCTGGGCCGATATAATCTGCGCAATCGGCGTCAGAGCAACCAATAGCATGAAGACAAGTTGATATCAAAATGAGAACCGAACCTCTAATCAATGGTCTGCGGTCGAGACCGATTTCCCGTCGCAGCTTTCTCGCCGCTACAGGCGCGATCACGACGTTCATGGCCTTGCCGGCCCACGTGCTGGGTCGAGCGGTCGAGACGTCTCCGAACAACAAGCTGAACATTGCCGGCATCGGAGTGGGGGGCCAGGGCGGTCATGATGTGGACCAGTTCAGCAGCGAGAACATCGTGGCGCTCTGTGACGTAGATGAAGCGCACGCTGCCCGCGTCTTCAAGGAATACCCGAACGCGAAGCGCTACAAGGATTTCCGCCAGATGCTCGACCAGGATAAGAGCATTGATGCCGTGGTGGTGGGCACGCCGGACCACTTGCACGCGATCGTGTCGGTGACGGCCATAAAGCATGGCAAACACGTTTATTGCGAGAAACCGCTGACGCGCACAGTCTATGAGGCACGCGCAGTGGCCAAAGCCGCGCGGGAAGCCAAGGTGGCGACGCAGATGGGCAATCAGGGTATGGCCTTCGAGGGCAACCGTCTCATCAATGAGTGGCTGTGGGCAGGCGCGATTGGCCCCGTGCGCGAAGTGCATGTCTGGTCCGATCGGCCAACGCATCGCGGCAAGATGCCGCTGTGGTGGCCCCAAGGCGTCGAGCGACCCAAAGATACTCCCCAGGTTCCGGATACGTTGGATTGGGACTTGTGGCTCGGCCCGGCGCCGGTTCGGCCCTATCATTCGGCCTACGTCCCGTTCCGCTGGCGCGGTTGGTGGGATTTCGGCACGGGCGGCCTCGGGGACATGGGCATTCATAACCTCGCCCCCGTATTCTCAGCGCTCAAATTGGGAGCGCCCGACACTGTGCAAGCGAGCTCCACGCCCGTATTCGCAGAAACCGTCCCTTTGGCAACAATCGTGCATTACCAATTCCCCGCGCGGGGAGATATGCCGCCGGTGCAACTGCACTGGTACGATGGCGGCCTGCTGCCAGAGCGTCCCGCCGAACTGGGGGAGAACGCAGTCCTGGATGCCGAAGACGGCATCATTTTTGTGGGCGATAAGGGAAAGATGCTCGTGAAGGGCTGGGGCGGCGAGCACCCGCGTTTGATACCCGAGAGCGCCGACAAGGCCTACCAGCGCCCGCCGAAGACACTGCCCCGGTCCATCGGTCATTACAAGGAGTGGGTCCAGGCCTGCAAGACCGGGTCGCCCACGCGCTCCAATTTCGATTTCGCCGGCCCGCTGACCGAGGCCGTCCTGCTGGGAAGCGTGTGCATCCGGAACGGGGGAGACAAACTGGTTTGGGATAGCGCCAATCTCAAGATCACCAATGACCCGGACGCGAATAAGTTCCTGCATTACGAATACCGGAAAGGCTGGAGTCTATCATGAAGGATAAAGTTCGCGTGGGCCTGGTGGGTTCGGGCTTTATCTCTGCCATTCATGCCGACGCCCTTAAGCGTTGCGCCGGCGCCGAAATAGTCGCCGTGGCCTCTCCCACCCGTGGCAAGGCTGGCGCGTTTGCGCGCCGGCACGGCATCCCTCGGCATTTCACCGACTACCGCAAACTGCTCGATCTGGATGAGATTGACCTGGTGGTCCTCGGGATTCCAAACGACCTGCACTGCGAAGTCACTCTGAACGCCGCGGCTGCGGGCAAGCATATCGTCCTCGAGAAACCTATGTGCTTGAGCCTGGCGGAGGCCGACCAGATGCTCGCCGCCTGCCGCCGAGCCAAGGTCAAGCTGATGTATGCCGAGGAACTGTGCTTCGCTCCCAAGTATGTCCGCTTGAAGCAATTGCTCGACAGCGGCGCGCTGGGTCATCCCGTGCTGCTCAAGCAATCCGAGAAACATGACGGCCCGCACGCCGCCCACTTCTGGGATGTGGAGCGCTCGGGGGGTGGCGTGACGATGGATATGGGCTGTCATGCCATTGAGTTCTTCCGCTGGATGCTCGGCCGCCCGGCTATCAAGTCGGTTTATGCCCAGATGGGGACGCACGTGCATGGCAAGAAGACGCGCGGCGACGACAATGCCCTCCTGGTCCTCGAATTCGCCAACGGCACCACCGCCGTGGCCGAGGAGAGCTGGACGAAGCTCGGGGGAATGGATGATCGCGCTGAGGTTCATGGGTCGAAGGGCGTCGCCTATGCGGATCTGCTCCACGGCAACGCAATTGAAACCTACAGCGCCCCCGGTTACGACTATGCCGTCGAGAAGGCGGGGTCCACCGTCGGCTGGTCGTTCACGATCTACGAGGAGATTTGGAACTACGGGTTTGTCCATGAGATGGCGCACTTCGTGGAATGTGTCAGAGAGGACAAGCAACCGCTGGTGACCGGTGAGGACGCGCGGGCTGTCATGGAAGCCCTGTTCGCTGCGTATGAATCGGCCGGCACGGGGCGGAAAGTGACGCTCCCGTTCCAGACGAAGGCGGCCAAGCCGTTCGATTTGTGGAAGCGATGATCAGAGGAACAGATCGGGCATAAGCTCCGCGCCAGGCCGCATCTCATACTGACTCAAGTCAGTCACACCCGCCGCGCGCAGCACTTCATCGTCAATAAAGAAGTTGCCGGTGCATGGCCGGCTCGCCCGCGTCAGGATTGCGTGGGCTGCATCCGCCATGATTTCCGGTTTGCGCGATACCTGCATCGCCGCTTCGCCCCCCAACAGGTTCATGATGGCAGCGGTGGCAATGATAGTGCGCGGCCACAGCGCGTTGACGGCCAGGCCCTGTTCCCGGAACTCCTCCGCCATCCCTAGCACGCAGAGGCTCATGCCATATTTCGCCATGGTGTAGGCCCCGTGCGGCCCAAACCACCGCGGTGCCAGGTTCAGCGGCGGGGAGATGTTCAAAATATGCGGATTCTCGGCCTTGAGCAGATAGGGAATGCACGCCTGCGAGCAGGCAAAGGTGCCGCGCACATTGACCTGATGCATCCGATCAAAGCGTTTCATTGGAGTAGCCAGTGTGCCCGTGAGGCTAATAGCGCTGGCATTGTTGACCAGAATGTCTATGCCCCCAAAGGTCTCTACCGCCTTGGCCACCGCTGCCTGAATCTGATCCTCGAACCGGACGTCCACCGCGCACGCCAGCGCTTTCCCGCCCGCCGCCTCAATCTCCGCCGCGGCGGTATAGATGGTGCCCGGCAGCTTCGGATGCGGCTCAGTCGTCTTGGCCGCAATGATAATGTTGGCACCGTCGCGGGCGGCGCGGAGGCCGATCGCCTTGCCAATCCCCCGGCTGGCGCCGGTGATGAATATCGTTTTTCCCTTCAAGGTAAGCATATCGTCTTAGTTCTATTTGAGCGGTTGGAGTTTGATGTTCTTGAACCAGCAATCTGAGCCGTGGTCCTGCAATCCGATGTATCCGGTACGGGGATGATTCTTGTAAGCGATGTCAAACTTGTGCGACGTGCCATCCGGCCGTTTGTTGGGCTCGGTGAACTGGTCCAGGTCAATATGGTTCACCGCGTCACCATTCAGAACCACGTCAATCAGGCCCCCGTCGCACGTGACCTCGGCATGATTCCATTGCCCGGCCGGCTTCATCGCATTCTTCGTCGGCTTGGACAGATCGTAAATCGCACCCGTGTCGTAATAATCCGCGTTGGTCGTATCGATAATCTGCACCTCAATGCCATTATACCCGACATCCTTGCCCGGTCGCGGCGTGAGCGACGCCGTGCGGACGAAGATGCCGCTGTTGCACCCAGGGCTGATCTTGAAATCCAGCGCGAGCACGAAGTTCGACCACTGCTGAGTGTTGACCATCATGTAATGACCGCACCGGTGCGGGTTGATGCAGTCGTCTTCAACTGGCTGCTTGCTGGGCTTGCCCTCGCTCGTCATCCAGCCGTCGAGCGTCTTTCCATCAAATAGAAGTAGCCAGCCGCTGTTCCTTTCCGCGTCCGTCAGCGTGTTGTCGGCGCGCATGCGCTGGGGCACCAAGCTGATCAGCAAAGCCAGCGCCAGCCCGAACAGAGTGTAGCCGCCGACGTTAGTCGGCGCATATTTGTCGCAGGTAAAATGGCGCCGACTGACGTCGGCGGCTACTTGATTGTGAAAACTTCGCGCTAGCACACTCATAAAGCTCCTCCACCTCGCCTCAGACCGTGTACACCTTCTCCGTCTTCGCATCCCACAACAGCGTCTTGCGCTGGCGATACGACTCGACCGCCATCTTGATGGCCACCATCGTCGAGCAGCCCAGGTCCTCGTTGCAGAACACCGTGCCCTTGCCCCGCATGGCGTCAATCCAGTTGCCCTCCAAATCCCGGCGCGGCTCGGCCGCAATCGAGGTTTCCAGCTTGTCGTCGTTCCGCTTGGTGAACTCCTCCTGAAAGTCGCCATTGAACCGCAGCTTCACGTCGCCGCCGAGCTCCATGGTGCCGTATTTGCCGAAGATCTTGTCTGGCAGGCCCGCATCGTTCGTCAGCGTGCTGACCAGGAAGATGGACCACTCACTCGGATAATCGGCCGTCAGCAGGAACGTATCGGGGATGTCCCGACCGTCCTTCTCAATGTAAAGGCCCCCGCACGCATTGACCCGGGAGGGATACTCCCCGTTGGCACCGGCCATGGCGATGAGCAGCGGCGCCAGCTTGTGGTACAGCAGGTCGGTCGCAACTCCCCCGTTGTAGGGCCAATACTTCCGGAAGCGGAAGTAGTGATCAGGCGTCCACGGAATCTTCGGGGCCAAATCCCATTCGTAGCCCAGCCACATGTCCCAATTGATGTAGTCCTCGCCCGCCTTGTCAGGGCCCGCCGAGGGATCAATCTTCTGGTGCTCGTTGAACAGGCAGGTGCGGGCGTTGCGATTGTAGCTGCCATGAACCCACGTCGCCTTGCCAATGCGCCCTTTCTGGATGGCCTCGTGCGCCTTCCAGTAGGTGTCGCTCGCCACCGCATTCGGCCCGACCTGGAAAACCTTCTTGTAGCGCTTCACCGCGTCCCGGACTTGCACCGCCTGCTCGACGGTGTGCGTCATCGGCTTCTCGCAATACACGTGCTTGCCCGACTCCATCGCATCTATCGAGATCTTGCCGTGCCAGTGGTCCGGGGTCGCGATCAGCACGGCGTCAACGTCCTTTCGCTCCAGCAGCTTGCGGTAATCCAGGTAGCCCTCACCCTTGCAGATGTCCTTGGCCCGAGTCACCCGCCGCTGATAAACGTCCGACACCGCCACGACCTTGACATTATCGTCAGTCGAGCGCTTAACCAGGCTATGGACGTGGCCGGTCCCCTGCCCTCCGCAGCCGATCACTCCGACGCGAATGCAATCATTCGCACCGAAAGCGGCGGCTGGAATAACGGTGGGCATGTTGGCCAAGGAGACCGAGCCCAGAGCCAGCGCCGAGGTTTTGACGAATTGCCGGCGCGTGAGGGCAACGCCCTGCGCCCGCTGAGGTTCCGAAGGAGTAGAGGTCATAGTCAGTGGGTCAGTGGCAGGTCAATGTAGGGTAGAACTGTATTGCCCCCAGAGAGGAATCGTCATAACCGCAATCGCGTGCCGAGTTCGTCGCTCATAAAATGCGCAACCGCCCGACTTTCCCAGACACGCCCCGCCCCTGTCAAGCGTGGCGGCGGCAGCGAAGCGTCAGGGCGTAACTATTCATTTGGAACATCCGTTCCCCCTCACCCCTGCCCTCTCCCCGCGGGAGAGGGAGACCGACGGCGGCGCTCGAAGAAGCGCTCGATCGTGTGAGTATTCCTAGATGGCCGAAAGCTATTCCCGCTCCTCTGGGGAGAGGGTCAGGGCTGCGCCGGAGTCTGGCCGTTTGTGGCGAGAAGGCACCCAGCAGCCCTGAAATCCGAACTCCGAATCCCGAAGTCCGAAGGAAATCCGAAGGCCGAAACCCGAAGAGCCCCCATCCTCAAGGAGTCGCTCGCCCGCCGAGAAGGCTGTCCTTTCGGCCCTCGGCTTTCGGGCTTCTTTCGGTTTTCGGGTTTCGGGTTTCGGATTTGGGCAGGTCCCTGGCGCTTTGCGGGAGCCCCGGGGTGGCTTTATCCTTAATTCGGCAGTTGATTTAACCGCAAAGAACGCAAAGATCGCAAAGAAAGATAGTTGTGAATGGATTGCCTAAGCCTTCCATTCACCCGGCAGGTGAATCAGTTCTTTGGCTCGGAATCATCACAAGTTTCATTCTTTGCGATCTTTGTGTTCTTTGCGGTTAATCCCAAGTGCCGTTTTTAGGTTTATAGACGCATTAGGGGGCGTTAGCGCCACACGCCCGGGCGGGCGCGGCGGCCGCGAAACCAGATGCCGGGGTGCTCGCCCTCGGGCAGACCAAACGTCGCCTCCAACTCCGCCATGCCTTGCCCGGGCTGGACCCAACAACCGCCAAAGCCGGGCTTGGGCGGCGCGCCCACCATGAACACGCTCCCCGGCCAGTCCAGGACCGTCCCCCGCCAAATCCCCATGCAGGGGCCGGCTGGCGCCGGGCCGACAATGATTTGTAACTTCGCGTCGGCCGCCAGCTTGGGAAACCACAAACCCATCGCGCGTGGCTGGTTGGGCGGGCCGTAGCAGCACTCCAGCGGCGCAGCCAGCGGCAGGTCGCCAAACCACACGGCCACCGCGTCGGGCGGAGCGGGGCCAGAAAGCAACAGCGTCGAAAGTCGGCTCATGCGCCCGAAGTTTACACTTCTGCCCAGCCGCTGCCTAGCCTGTCCTGGACCCTTTTCACCCGCGCAGCGTCAATTACAAACGGGTGCGCCAAAAAGCACATTCCGGCTATCAGTTTGTCAGGCTTGAAGGAGCCCATGGACCGACACCTCAATCCACTTGTGCCAGGATGGGCAGCCCCTCGACCTGGCTGCTGCCAAAGCCACGCAGGAAGACCACGCGCTGATACCCCAACCCGGTCAACTGGCTCGCCCATTTGGTTCTTACGGCGTCGGCTGTATCCTGGGACGGATAGTGAACCAGGATGACCACGGCCAGCCCACGGCCCGGCAGTTTTTTTGCCACATCAAGGACGTCATCCCGCCTCAAGATGCTCAGGAACACCCCTTCTGTCCTTTGGGGCTTCACTACATAACTGGTCTCATCGGAGTAATAGCGGACAATGATGTTCGCCTGATCCTGCTCATGGAACCGCACGACCTGGGAGGTCTGCGGGGTCGAGCAAGCAGTTACCAAAAGCACTATGAACAATAGCGAAGCACTAACTTTCATCTTTATGTTGTCCCGTTCGCAATTCTTCTGCCATCCAACCCGTCAGTTATTCATAAGATTACAGACGCTAAACTAACTGCTATACAAACGTCAATGCCAGCGTGCAGTGCAACACCATCGGTGTGCATACCGTCTTTCTATCAGAGCATGAGCTATCCTCAAGAACGGAATGCAGTGAGCGTCGCTTTTTTTGCATTAAGCGCGAGAGAAGGCTGGGGCGTGATCCAGATGCTATGGCTGACCCTTTTATGACCAGCACCTGCCGGTCGCAGTTTCAATCCGCGCCCCGCCCACGTGGGCGGGGCGACAATACGGACCTCCAGCCAATGTTGCCACGCCCTCGTTTCAATCCGCGCCCCGCCCACGCGGGCGGGGCGACAG
>CAIWJG010000269.1 GCA_903912925.1 uncultured Verrucomicrobia subdivision 3 bacterium
AGGCGGTCAGCAGGGCGAGGGGATCCCGCTGGATGCCCGCTTCAAACCGGGCTCGGGCGGGCAACTGATCTCTTTTGTTCCCAGCCTGGACCTGGTCCTAACCCGCCAGACGGGCAAGAGCGGTGAATGGCGTTACGAGGAATACGTGCGTCGCGCGGCAGCCGCGGTTCTCCCTTCGTCAGGAACGGCAGCGCGCGTGCCAACCGCCCGATGAAAAGCATCTCCAAAGCTCTGTAAGTTATGAAACATACGAACCAAACCCAACACATGAAACGGATCAAAACCACCCTTGGCCAAATCCTGACCGCCGCCCTGCTGCCGGCTGCGCTCCTGGCTCAGGAGGCCTCGAATGAGCCGCCCAAGCGCCTGCGGCGGGCCGACAGCTTCCTGGGGATTCACTTCGACTTCCACGCGGGCACTGATTGCACGGAGATCGGCAAGAACACGACGCCGGCGATGGTGGAGAACATCATTAACCTGGTACACCCCGATTACTTGCAGGTGGATTGCAAGGGCCACCCCGGACTTTCCAGCTACCCTACCAAAGTCGGCAACCAGGCGCCTGGGTTTGTGGGAGATCCCCTAAAAGTCTGGCGGCAGGTGACGGCGGCGAGAGGCGTGGCGCTCTACATGCATTACTCGGGGGTCTGGGACTCCCAGGCGATCTTGCGCCACCCCGACTGGGCGGTCATCAACGCAGACGGCAAAACCAATAAGAATGCCACGTCGTTCTTCAGTCCTTACGCCGACCAGTTGCTGGTGCCGCAACTGATCGAGCTGGCACGCGATTACGGCATTGATGGCGCCTGGGTGGACGGCGAGTGCTGGGCGTCGGTGGTGGATTACAGCCCGGCGGCCCTGCGCGCATTTCGGGAGGCCACAGGCATCCAGGACGTGCCGCGCAAAGCCAGCGAGCCGCATTGGTTCGAGTTCATGGAGTTTAACCGGGAGCAATTCCGTCGCTACTTGCGCCATTACATTGCGGCGGTGAAACGCGCCCAGCCCAAGTTCCAGCTCTGCAGCAACTGGGCCTTCAGCGATCTGATGCCCGAGCCGGTGAGCGCGCCGCTGGATTTCCTCTCGGGCGACTATTCTCCCGAGGACAGCGTCAACTCGGCCCGGATGTCGGCACGCTGCCTGGCGCGGCAGGGCAAACCGTGGGACCTGATGGCCTGGAGCTTCACGCAGACCAAGGGCCCCGATGGCTCCAACCTGAAGACGGCGGTGCAACTGCAACGGGAGGCAGCGGTGGTGCTGGCGCTGGGCGGCGGGTTCCAGGCCTATTTCCAGCAGAAGCGGGACGGGTCTATCAACGACGAGCGCATGCCGGTCATGGCGGACGTGGCCCGCTTCTGCCGCGCGCGGCAGGCGGTCTGCCACCATGCGACACAGGTCCCCCAAGTCGCCCTGCTCTATTCCACTGCCGAATACTACCGCCACAGCAAGGCGCTGTTTTCGCCCTGGAGCGGGGAACAGAATGCGCTGAAGGGGACCCTGCAAGCCCTGCTGGAGTCGCAGAATTCGGTCGAGATACTGAGCGAACACCACCTGACGGGCCACATGAAAGACTACCCGCTCATCGTCGTCCCGGAATGCGACTACCTTTACCCGAAGTTTAAGAGTGAACTGGTGGACTACGTTAAGCACGGCGGCGACCTGCTGCTGATTGGGCCCAAGGCGGCGGCGCTATTCCAGCCGGAGCTGGGAGCCACGCTGGAAGGCGAGCCAGGCACGGATGGGGAGCAGGTTTTGGAATGGAAAGGCGCTGTGACTGCGCAAAAGACCCTATTCCAGTCTGCCAGATTAAGTGCCGGGACCACCTCGGTTGGCCAGCTTCACGCGACGAACAATGCGACCCTGCCGATGCTGCCCGCGGCTTCCGTCAGCAAACTTGGGAAGGGGCGAATTGCCGCGGTCTATTTCAATCTCGGGCACGGGTATCTCAGCACGCACAGCGAGGTATCGAGGCGGTTCCTGAACAGCCTGGTGCGGGAGCTCTTTCCGAAGCCATTGGTCGAGGTGACCGGCTCGTCGGCAGTGGATGTAGTAGTCAACCGGATGAACGGCCGGTTAGCCATCAACCTGGTCAACACCGCCGTGCCGCAAGCCGAGAAGCCGCTCCCGATCATCAGCGAGATCCCGCCCGTCGGACCGCTCACAGTAACTGTGAGAACCGGGCATAAGCCGAAGCGTGTGACGTGGGAACCCGAGG
>CAIWJG010000270.1 GCA_903912925.1 uncultured Verrucomicrobia subdivision 3 bacterium
AGTGTTTCTAAATCAATGGGTTGCAAAGGTTTTGTGCGGTTGGGGCGAGGAATTTGAGCTGTGGCGGAATCCGTGAAGACCTCCCCTGGGGGGGTAGCTGGGACTTTTTTTGTCGCTAAACGCTAAGGCGAGGATTTGGGTCCACCTCCATCGCCGCGCTCACGGCTCCGCTCCTGCTCCAATCCGTCCGGGGCGCCTCAGCCCGCAAGGGCCCCAAAGACCGCATCACTCTGGGAGTGATTGGCACGGGCACCCAGGGCAGCGGGCTGTTGAACAATTTCCTGGGCATGCCCGATACCCAGGTGGTGGCGGTGTGCGATGTCGATACCACGCGGCGGGAGAACCGTCAGAAGGTGGTTGATGAGTTCTACCGCCTCAAGGGCAGCACGGAGTTCAAGGGCTGCGCCGCCTACAAGGAATTCCCCGAACTGCTCGCGCGCCAGGACATTGATGCGGTCGTGATCGCCGCGCCCGATCACTGGCACGCCTATATCGCAATCGCAGCCTGCAAGGCGGGCAAAGACGTTTATTGCGAGAAGCCCCTCTCCTTAACCATCCACGAGGCCCGCGCGATGGTGAAGGCGGCGCGGAAGTACGACCGGGTATTCCAGACCGGCTCGATGCAGCGGTCGATGAAGGAGTTTCGCCAAGCCTGCGAGCTGGTGCGCAATGGGCGCATCGGCAAAGTCAAACAGGTGATCGTGGACGTGGGGCCGCCTTCGGTGCCGTGCGACTTGCCGGAAGAAACGATGGAGCCGGGCTTGAACTGGGATATGTGGCTGGGGCCCGCGCCGAAGCGGCCTTACAACTCAGTGCTCAGCCCGCGCGGAGTGCATACGCACTTCCCCAACTGGCGGAACTACCGCGAATACTCCGGGGGCATGATGACCGACTGGGGCGCCCACCACTTTGACATCGCTCAATGGGGACTGGGCATGGACGACAGCGGGCCAGTGGAGATCATTCCGCCGGAGGACCCCAAGGCCACCCGTGGCGTGCGCTATCTCTACGCCAATGGCGTGGAGATGATCCACGGCGACAGTGGCGGTGTGCTGTTCATCGGCACGGAAGGCAAGATCCTGGTCAACCGGGGCAAGTTTGAGGCAACGCCAGCTTCCCTGGGCGAGGAACCGCTACCGGCTAATGCAATTCGCCTCTACAACAGCTACAGCCACACCAAGGATTTCCTGGATTGCATGCGCAGCCGCAAGAAGCCCATTTGCGACGTGGAGATCGGCTGCCGCTCCGTGACGGTCTGCCACCTGGGCAACCTCGCCTACTGGAACCACCGGCATTTGCGCTGGGACCCGGTCAAGGAACAGTTCGTAGGCGACAAGGAAGCCAACAAGTGGTTGGACCGCCCCAAACGCGGGGGCTGGAATGTCTGAGCGAGCCTTGTTGGAGCCTTAGGGTGGCTTTGTGGTAGCCTTAGGGTCGCATGGAGGACGCATGGAGGACGCATGGGGGTGGCTTTGGGGTGGCTGCCGCCTGGCTAGCAACACGCATTGAGGAGGCTTCCCTCTCCCACCGAAGGGGGAGCTTCCCTCGAACCGCTTGACGGGGTGCGCTCGCCGCGCGGGACGCCCCCCCCCTGAACCAGCAGCCGCGGGGTGGTCTTTTATTGGCCAATAGCGACCGGTATAGCGGACACTATTTTACATAATGTCTGCCATAGCGGACACTGTACTCATGTCGTCTGCACACAACATGCCATGCCCGCCGCGAACGCGCTGCGCAAACTGGGCCGCGACCTGGCCCTGGCCCGGCGGAAGCGCGGGATTTCAACTGCCGACATGGCAGGGCGGCTGTTTGTCAGCCGGGATACGCTCTGGAGGCTGGAGCGCGGGGACCCGACGGTTTCGGTGGGGACACTGGCGACGGCGGCGTTTGTGCTGCAATTGCACGGCCGGCTGGCCGGTCTTGCGGCGCCGGCGAGCGACGATCTTGCGCTGAGTCTGGACGAGCGTCGCCTGCCGCAACGAATCCGCGGCCCGCGGGCATGAGCTGGGGGATGCCAGAGATAGACCGTGCCCGGGTGAGCAAGACGCCGATTAGCGAAGTGCCCGAAGAACCGAGCGTATCTGGGGCGCTGGCCGTCGCGGGACGCTTCGGGATTAAGGCCCCGGCCGCGAAGAGCATCCTGCGCGAAGTCTTCACCGCGGTGTCAGGTTGGCGCCGGACCGGCGCCCGGCTGCGCCTCAAGAGGGCAACCCTCGACGCCTACGACAGCGCCTTCGAGCACGAGCTGATGGAGGAAGCGCGACGGCTGGTAGCGAAGTAGGGCAGTTGCCCGGAGGTCGTGGGCCGCTCGGCGGGGTTGATGCTGCCGATGGGAGTCGGAGTGGTCTTCCCTGATATCCTTTGGCTGATATCTTTAGTCTTGCCATTCGGGGCAGAATTTGTTTCTAGAATACATGGCAACACATAAAGAGCCCGACCCGTTCGATTCCAAGTTTTACAAGCCGGCGGACACCTTCTTCCCGGCCTTCAGCAGCTTGGGGCTGACGTACGACGACGTCACGCTCGCGACGCTCTACTCCGAGGTCCTGCCCCGGGACACGCAGCTCGACACGATCCTGGCGGAGGGACTGCACCTGAACATCCCGGTCATCTCGGCGGATATGGACACGGTGACCGAGTCGCGGATGGCAATCGCGATGGCGCTCAACGGCGGACTGGGGCTGATCCATTACAACATGCCCGATCGGGAGCAGCTTTCCGAAGTCAGCCGCGTGAAGAACCACGTCCACGGACTGATCCAGGAGCCGATCAAAGTGGCCCCCGAGCAGTTGATCGAGGAGGTGCTGGAGCTGATTGCGAAGAAGCGATTTGCGTTCAGCACGTTTCCCGTGGTGGACAGCCAGGGCAAGCTGGTGGGTCTGCTGTCGGGCCATGTGGTCAAGCAGCGCTACGCCACACGCAAGGTGGCCGAGGCGCTCACGCCGCGCAGCCAGGTCCATACGTTGAATAAAAAGGAACTGGGCCGCGATCCCATCGCCAAGGCGGACAAGTTCTTCACGGCGCATCCGGGCATTCACAAGCTGCTGGTGGTGGACGATCAGGACCGGCTGCAAGGGCTGATCACGATGAGCGACGTGGAACGGATCACGCAGGAGCGGAAAGCGCAGTTCAAGCCGGCGCGCGACGCGCATCACCGGCTGATCTGCGGGGCGGCGGTGTCGGCGACACGGAACGCGTTCGGAGAGCTGGATCGCGAGCGGATACTCACGCACGTCGGCGGGCTGGTGGAGCGCGGGTTGGATACGGTGGCGGTCTCGACGGCCCACGGCCATAGCCGCGGCGTGGGCGATGCGGTGCGAATGCTGCGCGACGCCTTTCCCAAGCTGCCGATCATTGCCGGCAACGTGACCAGCTCCGCAGGGGTGGACTTCCTCGCCGAGTGCGGCGCGAATGCGGTGAAGATCGGCCAGGGGCCGGGCTCGATTTGCACGACGCGCATCGTGGCGGGCGTGGGCATTCCCCAGCTTACGGCGCTGTATGTTTCCTCGGGGGCTGCGCAGAAGCGGCGCGTCACGCTTCTGGCGGACGGCGGCATCAACAAGTCGGGGGACATCGTTAAGGCGCTCACGCTGGCCCAGGCGGTCATTTGCGGCGGTATCCTCGCCGGCTGCCCGGAGGCGCCCGGCGAAGTCATGGAGATTAGTGGCAAGCTCTACAAGCAATACCGTGGCATGGGCAGCTTCGCGGCAATGAAGGCCGGGTCCGCCGCGCGCTATGGTCACACGACCGATCCGGCTCGCAAAGTCGCCCCCGAAGGGGTGGAGGCGTTGAAGGAAGTCAGCGGCTCGGTGGACCAGGTGCTGGCGCAACTGATTGGCGGCATACAATCCGGGATGGGCTACCTGGGCGCGGCCAACCTGGCCCAACTGCGAGAGAAAGCACGCTTCATCCGTGTCAGCCCCGCCGGACAGCGCGAGGCCGCGCCGCATGACGTGGTGGAACTGAAGACGGGGAGCTGAAAACCCGAAACCCGAGATCCGAAACCCGAAGGAAATCCGAAGGCCGAAATCCGAATTCCACCCGCCGCTTTCAGTTTTTCAGCAGCTAGGAGTAGGGATTAGAACACGATCGCCTTGTTCGTCCGCCCGCACTGTGAGCAGCGCGAGCGGTCCACGTCCGGATCATCGGTGTAAACGTAGCCGCAGCGGCCACAGCGGAAAATGCGGTCCTCGCTGGGGGCTGGTTGGAATCGACGGCGGCGAAGCTCGGAGTAGATGCTCACGCCGGCAAGAGCAGCCAGCAGAACTACCACGTAAGTCAGGATCAAATCCGAAATGGACATGGTCAATCGCTGGGGTGGTTACGAAGGTGCATGGTTGCATGGTTGCATGGTTGCATGGTTGCATGGTTGCATGGTTGCATGGTTGCATGGTTGCATGGTTGCATGGTTGCATGGGTTGCATGGTTGCATGGTTGCATGGTTGCATGGGTACAGGGGTTGCATGGGTTGCATGAGCAACCCACGCCACCAGCTCTTGAAACAATGTAACGCATGTAACCTATGTAGCCTGCTAGAATACTAGTTTGCCTGGAGGGTTAGGGGCCTGCCGCCGATGCGGTCGCGGGCGAGGCTGGGATCGTGTGCCACCGGAAGACTATCCTGCCCCAACTCAAAGGCACCGTCGGTTTAAGGATGGCTTCGGCTGAATTGCGGCTTAGGGGCTCAAACCGGGCCGCCCATGCCTGGTCCAGAGCGTATTGGTCCGCCGCCGTCGAGCCGCTGACCGAGAGTAACGTAGCCGACACCGGCAGCCCCCCGGGGTCCACCCCAACCCGGACAATACTATTGGCCAGAATGTCCGTATTCGTGAACGACTTCAATGGGAGCGGCGCAAGCAGGCGCCGCTGGGCCAGGCCATCCTCGAATTGCACGACTGAGTGGTCAGCCAAAACGTCCAGCGGAGGAACGTCGGGGAGCGTCGGGGCAGCCTCGAGCTGGGCGGGAAGTTGGAGCGCCTGGAACTGGTTGGTTTCGAGTAACCGGTTGAAGACGGCGCCAAGCCGGTCAATGGCGAGGGGAAAGTGGTCTGTTGGTGCGGACCATTCGAACGGGCGAAACTCCAGTCGAGGCATTCTCCGCCACACCGGCCCGGAAAACCCCTCCGGGTGCGGCAGTGCGAACAGCGTGGGATCAGCGAGCGCCTGCAGTTCTGGGGTTGCCTGGCCACCGAGGTAGAGGGTCAGGGCGGATGTGGGTAGACGCGGGCGAATCGGGGTGCGACTACCTAGCCAAAAGATCAGGCCGAGCTGGACGACAAACACGAGCGCAACCATGCCCCCCCAGCGACGCCGGGCCCAGGCCCGCGGTTCAACCGACGCGGAGGTCATGGCAGGGAATGCGCCATGGGGCCGGGCAGCGTGGCCAGCAAGGCTTCCGGGATGCCGGCGTCGCGCGCCAACAGGGTGAGGCGCATCAACCGTTCGTAGCTGACGGTCTTGTCGGCCTGCACAATCAGCGTCAGCGGCTCTGCCGACTTCCTGGCCACCTCTTGCAACCGGCGGCGCAACGCTTTCTCCTCGATCCACTGGTTCTCGTAATACAGCCGCCCGTCGGCATCAATGGCCACCGAGACCGTTGGCTTATCTGTGCCTGGCAAGTCTTTACCTTGGGGAATCTGTAGCTCAAGACGTGCCCCGGGAGTATAGATCAGCGATCCCAGCATCATGAAAATCACCAGCAAAAAGAACACCGCCGCAAACGGGGCTGCATCCAATTGGCTCCGGAGCAACCGGGCATGACGGGCAAACTTCATGGCTGCGGCTTGACGTTCTCGGTGACGATTTGAACGATCTCGGTGGCGGCGCGTTCCATATCGAGCACGATGGAATTAACGCGTTGGACCAGGTAGTTGTAGGCGGCATGGGCGGGGATCGCGACCGCCAATCCCGCCGCGGCGCAAACCAGTGCCTGCCAGATTCCATTGGAAAGCTGGCCAACATGCGCGTTCAGACCGGCTTCCTGCATGCGGCCGAACGTCTGGATGAAGCCCAGCACCGTGCCGAGCAGGCCGATCAGTGGGGCTAGTTGTGCGATGGTTGCGAGCAAATTCAGCTTCTCTTCCAGGCGCGGCACCTCCGCCGAACCGGCTTCTTCCAGCGCCTCGCGCACCCGTTCCCGGCCCTGGTCGCGATTGAGAATGGCCGTCTTTACCAGCCGCGCCACGGGGCCGGGCGTGGCATCACAAATGGACAAAGCTTCGACAACATTGTTGCGCTTGAGCACGGTGCGCACGCCGTTGAGGAACTCAGTCGAATTGATCTGCGCGCGGTGACAGTGCAGGAAGCGCTCGATAAAGACCGCCACGGCCACCGCGCTGATGAGCAGGAGCAACCACAGCACCGGCCCGCCGTTGGACAACAATACCGGCAACGTTAGCATGCCTTCTCTTATACGTTCTCGGAGCCCGCCTTCAAAGGCCAAAGTTTATTCCGGCATCCTTTGGTCTTGCATCTGGTGCGCGCCGGCCAAATGCTAGGGGCATGGAAAGACCAGACCAGCTTCGTGAGCTTTTCCGGATGCAGAAGGCGTTGAACGAGCGCATCGGTGTCCGGACTGAAGGCATGAGCGAAGAGGATAAGACCAAATGGCTGCTCAACTACTGCCGCGCCATGTCCCAGGAAATGGCCGAGCTGACGGACAGCGTCCCCTGGAAATGGTGGGCGAAGTATCAGAAGTTCGACGAACAGAACGCCCGGGTGGAAGTGGTGGACTTGTTCCATTTCCTCATCAGCCTGGCCCAGGTGTTGGGCATGAGCGCGGACGATGTCTTCAACGCCTACGTCAAAAAGAACGAGGTAAACTTCAAGCGGCAGGATGCCGGCTACACCGTGAAGGACGAGCACGACTCCAAACACATCTAAAACGGCCGAAACTCCGCGCCCATCCAACTGAGCGAGCCAAGACCTCTGCTTTAGCATCTAAACGCTCATGACTACGACTGCCCCTGAAATTAAGGCCGGCTCCAGCGCGCGCGTTCCCGCCTGCTGGCGCAAGGAGGTCGAGCGTATTCTCATCACTGAAGCCGAGATTGCGCGGCGCATCCGGACCATGTCCCGCGCCATCGCGCGCGACTTCAGCGGGAGGGACATGGTGGTGGTCTCGCTGCTGACCGGGACGGTGGTGTTCCTGGGCGACTTGATTCGGAACCTCTCGCTGCCGTTACGGCTCGATTTCATCGGCGTCTCCAGCTATGGCGCGGGCACCGAATCGGGGGAGCTGGTCTTCACCAAGGAATTACACCTCGACGTGCGCGGGCGCGATGTGCTGCTGGTGGATGACATCCTTGACACCGGTAAGACGCTCTATCGCGTGCGCAGTAAGCTCCGCGGGCTTAAGCCGCGCCGGCTCAGGACCTGCGTGCTGCTCAACAAAGCCGCGCGCCGCGTCGAGCCGGTGGAGGCGGACTATGTCGGCTTCGAAATCCCCGACCTCTTTGTCGTGGGCTACGGACTGGACTTTGCCGAGCGCTACCGCAATCTGCCGTTTGTCGGCGTGCTACACCCGCACATTTACCAGCGGGCGTCCCAAGAGAGCAAAACCGCCCGACCCAGGAAGCCGCGCGGGCGGGCAAGAAGCTAAGCTCCCAATTCCCAGGCGAATGACCCGTCGTCATGCGTGTAACAGTTAGTTTCTATTCCTATTTTCGGGACCTCACGGGTTGCACTCAGCTCGTCGAAACCCTGCCCGAGGGCAGCACGCTCGATGACCTTCTTACGCAACTGGCGCTCCGGTTCCCCAAACTGGCTGCGATGCGGAAATCCACGTTGATGGCGGTCGGGGTGGATTATCAGGACCGGAGCTGTGTCTTAAAGGCGGGCGATGAGGTCTCGCTATTCCCGCCGGTGCAGGGAGGATAGCCTTTGCCATTTGCGATTGACGACTTGCGATTGACGACGGAAAGAACCGGCACGAAGGCCCCTGGCATCCGATGAAACGGGAACTGACCATTACGACCGAGCCGATTCACGAGGCCGCATTACTGGCTCAGCGGACGATGTCAGGCGGCATGGGTGCGGCGGTCTATTTCTTAGGCGTGGTCCGGGGGACCGAAGGCAAGGCAACGATCAGCGCTCTCGAATACGAGACGTTTCAACGCATGGCGGAGCATCAAATCAGCCTGCTCTTCGACGAGTTGGAGCAGCGCTGGCCGATTGAATCCGTGCGCCTGGTGCACCGCGTTGGCCTGGTCAGGGCGGGTGAGCCTTCGCTGTGGGTGGAGGTCATCGCCCCACATCGGGGCGAAGCCTTCGCGGCATGCCAGTGGCTGATTGACGAGATGAAACGCGTCGCGCCAATCTGGAAGAAGCCGGTCATAGCTGCGGGGTAACCCCGATCGCGAATCGCTTTGCCTTCGGCCTTCGGTCCTCGAGCTTTCAAATTGCGGACCTCCCTTGCAGGGGGGTGGTGGGCGCTGAGGGATTCGAACCCCCGACCTACTCGGTGTAAACGAGACGCGCTAGCCACTGCGCCAAGCGCCCAGGCAACCGGCCTCAACCTATAGGGAAAGAAACGGTGCGTCGCAAGCTTGAAACGGAAGTTCCCGCGGAACATAAGCCCTAAATCACGATCGGCTCTCGATTTTACGCGGGTATTATCAACCGCATACTTATCGAACGACAGGGTAGGAATGCGTCTTCTAAGTATTAGCAAATACAGGGTGGACAGCACCGCCTGATGTTCAAAGAGGGCTCATCATGTGAACTGATAAGCATTTGCTTTTCGCGTCCGCTGGTACTTGACGCTGCGCGGGTGAAGGCGCATTGCTTTTCGCTCTCATTCATTGCGGCCCCAGCCGGCGAGACCGGGCCGAGGGCGTCAACCGTCAAGTTGTGCCGGTTTTCTGGCGGTTTTGCCCCGTCGCCAGAGCGTGGGCGGGCGGAGCGGCCCAGCGGCCAGGCCAGGCGCCAGCAGTAGCGCGATTCCGTGGCAAACCGGGCCGGAGGAGGCCGGTGCCGGGCACCAGCCCGATGGAAGATCCGAAATCCGAAAGTGAGTCGTGAAACGTGAAACGTGAAGGAAATCTGAATGACAGGGTACGTTCCCCAGCTCACGGCTGACGTTTCACTTTCGGATTTCGGCTCTCGGCTCTCGGATTTCCTTCGGATTTCGGGTTTCGGATCTCGGCGCCGCCGCGCCGCCCTCCCACTGAACAGTTACAAAGCCACTTGATGTAATCTATTCACAGTGTTAATGTAATCCACAATCTACAAGTGGGCATTTTCAGCCCGCGTTCGTTTGTCGTTATGATGGGTCCATCTTTGTTAAGGGCGATGATGTCTGGGGCCGCCGTAATTGGCTGCCTCCTTTTCGCGTGCCGAGTGCCGGCGGCACCCGGCTCGGCCTTGCGGTTCGATGGCGTCAATGGCTATGTGCAGGTAGCGCACAACCCCAATCTAAACGCGTATCCGTTCACAGCCACGGCGTGGTTTCGGACCACCAATAGCGCGGCGGCGGTGCAGGGAATTGTGAGCAAATACACCGCAAGCAGCGGCAACGGCTGGGGATTGATGGTGCAAAACGGCCATTTGCGGGGATTCCATATCCGACGGTTCTACTTCGGCATATTCGGTTGGGTGACGGCGACGCTGGACGTAACCTCGTCAGTCTCGGTTACGGACGGGTTTTGGCACCAGGCCGCACTAGCGATAGATGACTCCGGCGAAACCCTTTATCTGGACGGCATCCAGGTGGGTTCGAGCCCTTGGCCACCTCCTGGTTTCCCCGGGCCTCAGACGAGCACCGACCCGCTTCAAATCGGCGGCTATAGTTTTCTGGGGGACATTGATGAGGTCGCGGTGTGGAATCGTTCGCTGCGGGTCGCCGAAATCAACCACCTCAAACACCGACGCCTCAACGGCAATGAAGATGGACTGGTGGCGCTCTGGCACTTCGATGAAAACAGCCAAACGGTCGCTGGCGATGCCACCGGTCACGGCTACACGGGCACTTTGGTCGGCAGCCCCGCCTGGGTTGCGTCCAGTGCGCCGTTGGTGTTTAACCAGGTGGCGAGCAACGCTCTTCAATTTGACGGTATCAATGGTTACGTGCAGGTGGCCCATGCCAACGATCTGAACTCGTATCCGTTTACGGCCACCGCGTGGTTCCGGACCACCAATGCCGCGGCGGTGGTGCAGGGAATTGTAAGCAAATACGCCGACAGCAGCGGGAACGGGTGGACGCTGGTGGTGCAAAGCGGCCAGTTGCGCGGGTTCTTTCTGGGGCCCGGTTGGAATCTGGCGATGGACGCAACCTCGGCCGCCTCGGTTGCTGATGGTTCCTGGCACCACGCCGCGCTGGTGGTGGATCCTTCCGGCGGGAAGCTCTATTTGGACGGCCTGCTGGTGGGCTCGGGCACCTGGGTGAGTGCTGGCCAAGCGCCGACGGATAGCGAACCGCTTCAGATCGGCAGATACCATACCTACGCTGCTCGTTTCCTTGGCGACATTGATGAGGTCACCGTGTGGAACCGCGCGCTGCTGGCCACCGAAGTCCAAGCGTTCAAGAACCTCCGGTTGGCCGGCACCGAAACCGGCTTGGTCGCCTGCTGGCATCTTGACGAAGGGTTGGGAACGAGCGTCGCCGACGCCACCGGCCGTGGTCATCTCGGCACGCTTATGAATGGTCCGGTGTGGACCGGTTCGACCGCGTTTCTGGGCGACGGCACATCAGCCATTCACACCACCCTTGGTTCCGTGCAATGGACCCGGCAGTTCGCGGTGCAAACGAGCCCGGCACAGCGCGCCTTCGTGGCCAGCGCTCCGTGCTGGGTACGGCGGTTGGACGATTTTGGCGCGCCCGGAGGCGGTAGCACTAATGTCACGGTGACTCTTCAGAGCGCGCTTCAAGACCTGGTCGCCGGCGGCCCTGTGCCGCTGACAACCAACTCGTTGCAATTCGTGGTCAACTTGCCGGCCTACAACGGTGCCGCGCCGCAGGCGACGGCGGGCGGTGTGACGCTGTCCCCAGCGCTCAATATCGAGCCCCAAGCCGGCACCCAGCTCAATTCGGTGAGCAATACGTTCCAACTCGGCGTGACCGAGCTTTACAACCTGAACGGCGGGCCGGCGTTAACCGGGGAAACCACCACTCTGGCGCCGGCGCAGTTGCTGCACTTCAACGGCAATCTCTTCTTCGGCCCCGTCCTGACGCGCTTCACCTCCATCGGGAATAGTCCGACGGCAGGCGCGTTCGACGCCGGCGGCCTCGACACCCTGCTGGGCGTGAACAATAACTCTGGTTTCCTGCCCACGAAACCGGACCACACTTACGGCAATGGCACGTTGCTCAATGTCATTCTGTTCCCCAATGGCGACGCGCTGACTTCCGCCACCGTCACGCTGGCCGGTCCCGTTCCCGACCTCGATTCCGCCGGGAACATTTCTTTTGTGCGAACGAACCTGGCTCTGACTGGCAGCGGTATTGGCGGCTCGGTCACGGTGAATCTGCCGACCGGCTTCAGCGTTGGCACCAACACGGAGACCCGCATCACCGCCGCGCAACTTGCTTTTCCGAACCTTCCGCTCGATCCCGCCTCGCTCGTGCCGACCGGCGTCCCGACCGTGTCTGTCTCGCTCTACAACGCGCTCTACGGCGTCGAGGAAACCAAACCCTTCTGGATCCGCGGCAACTCCATCGAATGGCACACGGGCGAAGGGACCATTGTCATGCCCAATCCTTCGCGGCTGGTCTATGTGCATCGTGACGAAGACGCCTTGCTGGCGGCGAACCAGGCGGGCCTGGCGGACACCAACGCTGCGTACCGCATATCGAACGACGGTTATTACGCCAATGCCGCGCCTGGTCCCGGCCCGGTGGTGGTGCGGGCCGATACCAACGGCATGGCGCTGCTCTCGATGTCCGTGGTCTTGCCCGCCGCCGATTTACACCCGCATTTCCCCTACCTCAGTCCGAGCCTTCACGAGAGCATTCCGTCCTTGGGCGGACTCCTGGTCATCAGCAATGACATGGTGGACACCACGGCCAGCTATCTCAATCTCGCGGGACCGGTGCCAGTGGCCTACAACCGTGATTGCGCGGACACCAATTGCAGCCCCAGCTTCGCCGGTCCGGCGGAGTTGTGGTTCACCGCGAACGCAAACCAGGCAAATCAATTGTGGTTCACGCCGGACGGGGGATTGCTGGCCAGCGGCGCGGTGCCGGCGCAGAATCTCACTTGGGGCTCGGTGGGTGGTGGTGACTTTGCCCAACGCACTTGGGATGTTGGAGCCGGGTGGTTTCACACTCCCGGCACGTTTCTACGCGGCGACCAGACCGGGCTGGCGGACGCCCTGCGCCCCGTGGTAATTCTGTTCAGCGGCTTCGGCGACGCCACCAACCGGGCCTACGTCGAGCGGCCGGGCATGTTGTCTTATTACGACGGGTTCGCGAATTACGCTGGCGTCAATTTCCGCGCGCCGGCCCAGGGTCGCAGCATCATCGCCGGCCAGACCACCGACTGGTATCCACTCATCCCGGAGGCCAAATATTACGCCCGGTTCGGCGGCGTGAGCGGCATCCACCAAGCCGCGACGTTCCCGAGCAACCTGACGCTCTACGGCTACGCGTTCACTTTCTCCGGCTACCGGCTGTCCTACCTCGACAGCGAGAACTGGCAGTCGCTCACCGACGGTAGCCTGGTGCTGCCCTATCCGTCGGGTTTCGTGCAGGAGTTCGCCGAGATGAAGTTCCTGTGCCGCGGTGCGCTTGGCTCGGCGCGAGTTCCGGCCACCAGCGGTCCCAAGCAGATGCGTTACTGGAACACGACCATCACGCCGCAGACGGTTGAATTCCGACCGACGGCCAACGACCCGTGCAGCCTCACCAGTCGTTTTCTGGTGCTGGGCGTGGAAACGAAGTTGCCGCTCATTCCCCAAGCGTTCCACGCGCTGCTCGGCTTTCAGACGAACGGCAACCTGGTTACGGCGGATACCGGGGTGCAAGGCGGCGTGGATTCACGGTTTCCGCTGCCGGCGGAGATATCTTTGCAAGGTTCTGGGGGCAGCTTCTACAAATTCTCCACTGCCAGCGAAGGCTACTTCAATAACTGGGACGAAGGCGCCGACCGTCCCGAGGCGGGTTTCTTCAATCTCGTTGGGCGAATCAAGTTCCCCTTCTTTGTCAACTCCAAGACCCACCTACACGTCGAGCCCCCCGGCACCAACGTCTTTATCATGGGCGGCTGGCCGTCCCCCGATCTGGGTGGCCCGGACAACGGCTGGAACGACGGCACGACCAACTTTTTCAACGTGGCGAAGTTCGACACGGCAAATCGCGGCTTCCCGACGGGGATCAAGGTGACGGATTACCGCCGGGTGCTTGGGGCCAAGACCCTGCCCCCCGGCCTCTATCGCCCCCGCGCCCAGCGCGACTGGATCGAGGTGGCGAAGTTCGATTATTCGCTGCAATGGAATCCGGTGCTGCGCGAGTTTTCTTCATTCGAACCCGCGCCGGTGTATTTGCCGATGATTGACGTGGAGAGCCGTTTGAAGGCGCTCACGCCCGGCAAGGTGGACCTGGACTTCGCGCAGGATATCTCGCTGAATCTGCCGCGGCTCAAGCTGCTCGACCTGGCCAACGACGCGCTAGACGAAATCAATCTTCCGCTCAACTCGGTCTCCCGGGCAGTGCAAGATGGGTTGAGCACCACGCTCGACGTTGCCGGCTTCCGCAGTTTGCAGCGCATCTTGCGCGATCAGATGGACGATCTGCTCCGCCCGGTGCTCGGGAACGCGCTCGCTGGGCCGGTGACAAGTCTGTGCCACGCGTTGAGCAATCAGCTCGCGACGCTCCCGGCGGCCAGTTTTCCGGGCAGCATTGCTCCGCTGACCACCACGGCCTTGTCGAGCGCCGGCCCACCCCAGTATGTCCTGGATACCTCCAGTGGCGTGGCCGCCCAGTTGAACCTGGCGATGTCGGACGTCAACCGCACGCTTGGCCAGTTCATCAGCGTTTTGGGAAAAGACTCGAGCGGCAACCGCCGGGTTGTGCGTCTCGTGCTGCAAAACATTGCGCACGACCAGGGACGACTCATGGGCATCGTCGGCGACATCGGCGAAAGCGCGGCCAACGATTTGCTGAAGGACTTGGAACCGACGCTGGCCGCGGTTGAGAGCCGGCTGCGGGAGGTTCAGGCGCAGTTTAACCAATTGCAGTCGGGTGGGCAGTTTGGTCAAGCGTTGGGCGCGGTGACTGGTGATGGCGCCGCCCGCAACCAGTTCGTGCAACTGGCCGGCACGGGCCTCTCAAAGTATCTCTCCACCGCGGTGACGCCGGCGGGCGACTTCTTCACCGCCAACCCTGCTGCGGCCCAGGCCGCCATTCGCGAGCAGCTCATCCGGGCTTTTCTGGGTTCGCCCCTCGCGGCGGGTTACCAGCAGACCATCAAGCAATTGCTCTATGAGGAGGACGCGCTGCTGACGCAACTTATGGACACGCTGTTCCAGCAGATCAATCAAGCCATCCGGGAGGGCCTCGCGGCGCAAGTGGCCGGACTGGCCGGCGCCTCCGACCTCATTCCCAAGGTCATGAAAGGGCCGAGCAGCAGTCTGGCGGCGGCGCAGATTCGCGGAGCGCCCACTTTTAATGGTGACGCGCTCAAGAAGATCCGCCTCGACGCCAAGGTGCAAATGTCGCTGCCCGACCAACTCACTTTCAACGCCTACATGGAAATCACCGAGTTGGATTCGACGACCACACCGCTGGATTGCATCCCGGCGGGTGATGCAGCGGCGGAGATCAAGATCGGGGCGGTGGATGTGCCGCTGGATTGGACCGGGATTTCTGAGCCGGGCAAGCCGCTGACCGTCTCGCTGGAAGCGAAATGGACCCAGCAAAAGGGCACGGTGATAGGCGTGGGCGGCATGTTGGACCTCAAGGGCCAGATCGGGTTTAAGGGTTGCAGCGTGGATGAACTGGGCGCCACGCTGGCCGTCGGCGCCATGGAGAATTATTTCGCGGCCAAGGCCGCCGGCTCGATCAACATTCTGGGCATCCCGGTGGACTTGCAGGCCGGGGTGTTTGTCGGCAAAACCTGCTCGCTGGCCCCGCTCAAACTGGTGGATCCGGAATGCGGCCAGGTGCTCGGCAACCCGGCGGAATTTAGCGGCATCTATGTTGCGTATGGCGGCAGCCTGTCGCTCTCGGAGATCCTCTTCCGCACCTCGAGTTGTATGCTGGATATTGACGTCGGCTTGTCCTCGGCACTCTTTTATGAAGGGGGTGCCGGGAGTCATAAGGTCGGGATGCGCCAAAAGATGGCGATGGACGTTTCCTTGCTCTGCCTGCTCAGCGGCCATGTGGACTGGGCGTCGTTTTCCTCGCTCAAATCAACCATCCCCCCGGTCATCCCCCCGGTTTTTGAGCTGGTCATGGGCGGCAGCGCCAATGTGTGCGGTTCGATCGGTATATGCCCCTTCTGCGTCCAAGCCTGCAAAGGCATCACGATCACCGGCGTCGTGAACAACGGCGGCATTGATTACTTCCTCGATTACTGATGAAAGCACTCACCCCAACATTACCTTCCCGCTTAACTGGTCGCTTATGGGAAGCGGAGCGCGGACATTCTTGTCCGCCGAACGTGGTAACTCGCCGAAAGCGGACAATGCACTTTCGGATTTCGGATTTCCGCGCCGCGCGGCTGGGGCCGGTCCTGCTGTTGGCCTTGTGCCTCGTTTGCTCTGGCGCGCGCGCCCAAACCCCGTTGGCGGACCTCGTCTTCAGCGCCGGCACCACGATTCGCGACGGCGGCAACCACGACTGGTCCTTTGTCCTGCTCGGGACGCCGGATCAGGCATTGCTTAGCGGCAAACGCTTCGCGGTTTATGGGAAGGCGGGCGACCCGGCCAGCGTGGCGGCGTTCACCCTCCGCGGCACGATCTTCCAACCGACCAACGTTGCGGCCATCAACAACCTCCTCAACCAGTCAGCGGCCCTCGGTGAGGACCTCGCCCACCTGAGCGACGCCTTGAGCATGCTGCTGCACAAAGTCCCCGGCATCGCCAGCCTGCCCCTGGCGGACAAAGTCCTCGCCGGATTTCAAATCGGCGGCGCTGACCCCCTTACCGCACAGGCGCTGGGTCTGCTCTCGCGCGGCCATCCTGGCTTGAGCCTGTGCCTCGGCCAGGGCTTCGCCGAGCAAATCACCGGCTTGACGACTTACGAAGTTCGCGAGGTGAATCTCGCCACCGGCGCGGCGGGCGACGTGGTGGGCCGGGTCACGATCATGCCGGGCGCTCCGGTCTTGTTGCCCGCGCCAGGCAGACCCTACCAGGTCGTGACCAATCTTCCGAGCGAGGACCTCCTTATCCGCTTGCGCTGGGGCACGCCGCCGGCATTGCGCCGTCTCTCGCTGCTGAGTTACGGCTTCAACGTCTGGCGCATGACCCGCGCCAACGCCGAAGCGGCCGGTTTCGACGTGACTCCGCCGACGCTGACCCAACTTCACGCCAACGCAAATTTCACCAACGCCAACGTCAACATCGTCACTCCCACCCGGAATTTTCTGGCAGGCACTGGGGTGCCTGGCACGGCGGATGATCCGACCGATCGGACCACCGTGTTCTTCACCGACAGCAACGGGCGTTCGCGCGGGAATGTGCATTTTCCAACGAACAGCCCGCCGACTCCTGGCTACCTGGTGCCTCCCTTCAACGACGGCGACCAGTTCTATTATTTCATCACCGCCCGCGACATCCTGGGCCGCGACGGTTTGGTTTCCCCCGGCGGACTGGCCAGCGCCTGTCGGCGCCTCCCGCCTCGTGCGCCGACGGATGTCACCGTGCGCAATGAAACCGTGGTGCAGCCGGCCGGCAGCACAACGACCAATCAGCAATACCTGCGCGTGGTCTGGCAGCAGAACACCAACGCCGCCGAAGCCGTGACGGCCTACTGGGTTTACCGCTGGCCCAATCCAGCGATGGCCTTCACCAACGACGTGGCGCCGTTGAGCAACCGGGTGGGCGTGGTGACTCAGGTTCTCGGCACGAACACCGGCACATTCCTGGACAACGGCTCCGATGCGCCGCTGATCCCCGGTCTGACCACGTATTGGTACACGGTGCGCGCCGTGAGCGTAGCGACGTGCGACCCGCTGCTCTCCGCGCACAGCGCGCCGGCCTTCGGCGTGCTGCGCCGCCGCGACGGCCCGGCGGCGGCAACCGGCGAAGTCATCGGCAGTTGCGGCACGCCGGCGGTCATGTTTCAGGGTTTTGCTTACCTTCCGGAAAGCGGGCTGGATACGAACCGCTGGAACTACGGTTTCACCTGCGAGCGGCGTGATCCTGGCGTGGCCTGGGTTCAATTCTTCGTAACCAACCAGATCACCAGCGGCTTTGAAACCTTCGGCCCGATCTACTTCCCACCCGACGGCAACCTCGTAGAGATGGCTTACTCGCTGCCGATTACACCGGGGCTCTATAGCCTCGATGTCGTTTGCGTGGTGGGCACATTTTCCGGCTTGGTGTCACCGCCGGCGAAGTGTCGGTTCGCGGACCCGGTCGCCGCGGGACAAAGGTGGGAAGCCCGATTCCTCGCCGGGCAGGTATTGCTGACGGCGGCGAGTTCGAGCGATCCGCTGCTGACGGCGCTCAACGCGAATCTCCCTGGCAACCAATGCGTGCCCGCCATCAACCCAATCGCCGATGCCAGTGGCAGCTCGGTCACGATGCAATTCGACCTGCCGGCCCGTCCGCCAGTGATGGTGCAATTCCTGACCAACGGGGCTTATGCCGATGTCGGCGTCGCCACACCGGATGCCAACGGTTTCTACTCGGTTGTCTATCCTTCTTGTGTGCTTTGCCCACTGCCGCCGTTTCGCGGCTGCGCGCTGAATTTGCCCGGCGAGGCCGATTGCTCGCAGCACGTCGCCCGGGCAGCGAACAATGGGCCGGTCGCGCCCATTCGCGTGCGTTTCCGCCTCACCCCGCGTACTCGGGAGTATCGCCTGTACCGGCAGGTCAACGACGGCCCGCTCGCCCTCATCTCGCAGGGCGCCGCGGCGTTCGACCCGGCCCGGGTCATCCTGAGCACCGACGACGCCATGCCCGTCTCAGCCGCGCGCCTTTGCTATTACGTGCAATTGCTCGATGAGCACGGCAACCCCAGCCCGATGGCGTCCCTGGGCTGCAAAGACGTCACGCCCCCGACCATGCCCATTCCGGTCCTGGCCGAGCCGGTATCCGCCGGGGACGCCAGCCAGCCGCAAGTAACGTTGAACTGGTTCTGCCCCACCTCGGGGGTGTATCGGTTTCAAGTTTTGATTCACGCTGACAACCCGGTGGCCAACCCCAACGTGAGCAGTGTCAGCAGTGCCAGGTTGTCGAGATACCACGCTTTCAACCCGGCGCCCCTCTACGCGGGCTTGCTGCATCCAAACGTGCACCACAGCCGCTTGCGGCTCGAGCTGGCAAAATTCGAGGAAGCCTACCTCACCCCGCCCGTCGGCGCCGGCTTCGGTCCCGGCCCGCAGTTCAGCCTCACTGCCACCGTCCTGGGGAACGTGCCCTACACGATTTCCGTAGCCGCCTTGCCCGCGCAGGGAACTAACGGTCCCCCATCCGCGGCCCGGCAGTTCACCTGGCGGCCCATCCCGCCGTCGGTGAAGGTGCCCTGGCCATATCGCCCGAATCCACCCGTCAAGGACTTCGACGATCAGGGCCCGCCGCGCGTCCAGGCCGTCCTATTCGTGGATTATAATAATCGCATCGCCGACCCGCGTTATCCGGTCGGCATTCGCATCGGCGAACTATGGCGGAACGTGGATCCACTGGGGAACGTGGGCACGACGAACTTCGTGGGGTATCGGACTCCCGGTTTCGGCAGCCCCGATCCGAATCTGCGCGTGTATCACCGGCTCTCGAACGATCCCTCGCGGGTTGGCGACCCATTATTGCCCATCGTGGTTTATCGCCAGCAGGTGACCAACGCCGCCTTTCCGCGCGTGTCGGGTAACGTGACGCAGGTGACGCCGCTGCTGGAGCGCATCGCCTGGCAGGACACTTATGGCGATGGCACGGCTGCCATTGTGCCGGATCGTCTCATTGCGATGGACAATGGCATGCCCAGGGTTTTGTACCTGCGCGACCCGCAGCCGGTGACCTACGGCGCGAGCTACCGCTACTTTGTCGTGCGGTTCAAAGCCAGCGGCGCTACCAGCGGGGCGGGTGAAGTCGCTGAAGTAATTCCGGCGGGGGTGGTCACCATCCAGAATGCCACCGTTGGGTTATAGGACACTGCCATGAAACGCTTTCCCCTCCTCCTGCTCCTGCTCTGGTCGGTGCCCGCGGCCTTGGCCTCGTTCGTTTATGAAACCGACACCGAATTTATCAGCTCGGGCGATTTCAACGGCGACGGATTACTGGATGTCCTTGTGCTCGACAAGGCCACTGGCAACGCTCGCGTGGGCTGTCAGAACAACCTCGGCGCCATCAACTGGTCCGCTACGCTGGCCACCGGTGTGGCCCAAGTGACCGGCGGCACCGCTGGACATTTCCTGAACGGTGCCCGCGATGCCTTGGCCATTACCGCCTCTGTTTTGAATCGCGTGTACCTGTTCGACCTCTCCAACTCCAACAGCGCTGCGCCGCCGGTGGTGGTAACCCCTGGGGGCTTGGGTCCGCACGCCCTGACTGGTTTGGCTGCGCCTTTCGGCGGCGCGCCGCTGCCGTTTGCTTCGCTGGCGGTGGCCAGTTCTCTCAACCATGCGCCGGCCGAGCGGCTCGAGTTGTTGATGCTGAATGCTGGCGGCGTCACCACGAGCCTCTCACAAACGACTGTAAGTGAAAGCGGGGTCTTCGAACGGCTCAACGAACTGCAACTTGGCGCCGGCGCGCTGAGCTTTGCCGTCGGCCTGGTGCGCGGCTCCAATGACACGCTCCGCGCCTGGCAGTACACCAACTATGTTGCCAGCGTCGCGTTCAGCCGGAGCAACCTGCCGCCGGGCAGCGACTATGTCTTCGGCGCCTTCAACAGCGAGACCCTGCCGCGCTTTGTTTTCTACGTGCCGGGCCAGTCCAACCTGACGATTCAGCCACTCGAACAAACGACCAACGGCCTGAACTTCAGCGCGGGTTTTCAAGTGTCATTCACCCAGGCTGTGCAGCGGGTTTTCTACACGCAGTTGGGTAGCGACGGCACGCTGCTGATTCAGTTCGGCGACGGGATGGCGGGCGCGCGGCCGTCGTCGGGAGGCAACACGCTTTCAAATCTCTATCATTTCGGCCCGGACACCACCGGCAACGTGTTCACCGCGGCGGTGCCGTTGGGCGATGGCAGGTTTGCTTTGCTAAGCGCGCCGGCGGGGGGCGGCAGTTCGGCCCACGCCCAGGTTTTTCAATTCAACCGTGGCACTTACGCAGGCACCAACAGCAGCGATCTGCCCGCTCGGACCACCCGGTCCAGCCGGGCCAACCTGTGGCTCTTCGACGCCGAACCGTTCGTCAACGAGCAGCCCGGCTTCATTGCGTCGTTGAACGGGGGCGACTGGGTCACCGGCTTGAGTGGGTTGCCCGGCGCGCTTTTGGCGCAGACGCAGAGCGACCGCAGCCTGACTGCCGGGTTGGGCAACGACGCCACCAACAATCTCGGCGCCGTCCCGGCTGGCTCGGCTTACGGACTCGAGAACCAGTATCACGCCGCCATCTCCCTCTTCAGTTACTCGAGCCCGCGCCGCGTCGAACCGGTCCACGTCACCATCGCGCCGCCGCCGGGAAGTTATCCGGGGCCGGTGTCGGTTTCCTTCCGCACGCTGAATCTGAGCGACAAGACGTTCTACCGCGCGGGTCTCTCCAACGCCTGGCTGCAATTCAGTGCGCCGTTCGTGCTTACCAACGACACACAAGTGGCGTACTACGGCCAAACCAGCGGCGGTTCGCGCTCCTCGTTGCAGTTCGCGAACTACAGTTTTGGCAGCCTGCCGTTGGTGCCGGTGGTTAATCTCAACACCAACAGCGGCGGCACCAACATCCCACCCATTGGCACGAACTCCACCGGCTTCCTGCTTTCGGAGAGCGGCACGGTTTTCTACGGTCGCCGTGACGCCGCCAGCGGAACGATTTGGGCCATCAACCTCGACGGCAGCGGCGACCAGTTCCTCACCACGGGGGCGCGACCGCGCGTTTCCCGCGACGGTCGCCACCTCGCCTTCCTGCGCGGCGGCAACCCCTTGGTCACGCAGGGTAACGCGTGGGTGCGCGACCTGCTAACCGGTCAGGAGACGCTGCTCTTCACCAACCAGAACTACGTCATCGGCTTTGATTGGGATCTCACGGGAACCAACCTGGTGTTCGATTATGGCTGCTACCTTTTCCGCATCGGCCTCAGCGGGCCGAGCTCCGTGTTGCCGCTGATCACCGATTGCTATGATGATGCGCCCGTCGTCAACCCCAGCGACGGCCGGCTGGCCTTCCACAACCTGAACCCCTCGGCCCCGAGCGGTGCCGGACTCTACCTAACGACTCCACCCGTCACGGCGAAACAGCGGGTCAACCTCAACGTGGCCGGTGCAAGCTGGCCCGCCTGGTCACCCGACGGCCAGTGGCTGGCTTTTGCCGACGGCAACAATGCCGCCACTGCTTTCACCGCCGATGGTGGGACCAATCTCTACGTGGTCCGCCCGGACGGCACCGACCTCAACCCGATCACTGGTTTTAGCGACGGCACCAATCGGTTCCCGCACGGGGCCTTGTGGTCGCCCGCTGGCGATGCGCTGGTCGGAGCGGGAACCATCTTCGGCACCAATGGAATTTGGATCATCCCGCTTACGCCGGATCTTGCTGAGTGCGATGGAATGCCCTGGCGTTTGCCGACCACACCCGGCGACCCGATCGATTTCGCTGGGTCCATCGTAGTGGCCCCCGCAACCATGCAGACGGTCGTTCCCCCAGGACTCTTCATCCGTCTGGACCGGGACGCGGTGGTTGTTTATTGGAGCGCTGACTATGCGGATTTCACTTTGGAAACAACGCCCGACCTCACACCGTCCTCAACTTGGACCTCGATCAGTGGGCCGTATGACTTCGACGGCTACTTTTACCAGTATCGCGAGCCGCTCACCGCCCTCCAACACAAACAGTTCTTCCGACTCCGTAACGGTCCCACGGTGGCCTTGAACAACAACGGCACGGTGGTGGCGTGGGGATGGAACGGCTCCGGTCAAACGACCGGAACACCGACGTTAACATCACCCTACTGGGCCACGGCAAATCCTGTGACATTGAACGGGGTTGTCTTGAGCGGGGTCACGGCCATTGCGGCGGGTCGTATGCACACCGTGGCCTTGAAGAGCGATGGCACAGTGGTGGCGTGGGGAGAAAACGGCGCTGGCCAAACGGCCGTTCCTGCCGGCTTGAGCGGAGTGACGGCTATTGCGGGAGGTGATCAGCACACCGTGGCTTTGAAGAAGGATGGCACGGTGGTGGCGTGGGGAGATAACAGCGGCTGCCAAACGAACATACCCGCCGGCTTGAGCGGAGTGGCGACCATTGCGGCCGGAGGTTATCACACCGTGGCCTTGAAGCGGGATGGCACGGTGGTGGCGTGGGGATACAACCATGATGGACAAACGAACGTTCCCGCTGGTTTGAGCGGGGTGACGGCCATTGCGGCGGGTTATCAGCACAGCGTGGCCCTCAAGAGCGATGGCACGGTGGCGGCGTGGGGATTGAATGGCACTGGTCAAGTGACCGGAACACCGACGCTCTATTCACCTTTGTCGGCCACGGCAAATCCTGTCACATTGAACGGGGTTGTGTTGCGTGGGGTGACGGCCATTGCGGCAGGTGATGAGCACACGGTGGTCTCGAGGATCGATGGCACGGTGGTAGCGTGGGGATCGAACGCCGCTAGTCAAACCAACCTTCCTGCCAGCGTGAGCGGGGTGACAGCTCTTGCAGCGTGCGGTGTGTACAACGTGGGCTTGAAGAGCGATGGCACGGTGGTGGCGTGGGGTGGAGTGGGGTACCCGGACTTTGGTCAAACGACCGTTCCTGCCGGCTTGAGCGGGGTCACGGCCATTGCGGCTGGATGGTACCATGTCGTAGCACTCGTCGGCACGGCACCGCCGAAGTGACGGAGCAAACCAAGCAACGATTGCGGCAGCACAAAGCGAGCTTGAATCCCTTTGCCTTGAAGCCTGCTTATCCGGATGCTTGACAATACGGGTGAAACGCAGAGACGCAGAGACGCCAAGGGCGTCATTCATACCAGCCCAGGGCAACGCCCTGGGTTCATCAG
>CAIWJG010000271.1 GCA_903912925.1 uncultured Verrucomicrobia subdivision 3 bacterium
ACCGCCGCCGCCGCCGCCACCGCCGTAGCCGCGGCCACCGCCGCCGCCGCCGCCGCCGCCGCCGCCGGTGCGCTCTTCCCGAGGCCGGGCGATATTGACGGTCAGGGCGCGTCCGCCCAGTTCTTTGCCGTTCAGGGCGTCAATGGCCTTCTGAGCCTCTTCGGGATTGCTCATGGTGACGAAGCCGAAACCGCGAGGACGGCCGGTTGCCCGGTCCATCATCAGGTTGGCTTCAATAACCGTGCCGTGCGCCGCGAAGGCGTCCTGCAGGTCGTTTTCGGTGATGTTGAAGGAAAGGTTCCCAACAAACAATTTTGCGCTCATGTGATGCTAACTACTTACTGTCTTAGACTAACTTTTGCTTTCTCCTGACTGTTCCCGCTTATCGGGTTTCAAATCATCACTGAACCGAGTTCACCTGAAGATTTTCCATGCCATGGAAGTGACAAGCTATCTAACAGACGAGCGAACAGTGACTCTTTTTAAGGGAATTGCAAGAACTATTTACAGGAATCTTTCATCCTCCCGGGGATCCGCCGGTGGGTGCATTCGCGTACCGGGTCAAAAAGGGCTGGCTTTGGGCCGGCAGAATCTGGACTTCGGCCTCCGCTATTCTACTCTCTTGCCATGTTGATCGCCTTCAATAAGCCCTGCGGCGTTCTCTCCCGCTTTACGCCGGATGGCTCGCCCAACCGCACGCTGGCTGAATTCGGCCTCCCCAAGGGCATTTATCCGCTGGGCCGGCTTGACGCGGACTCCGAGGGGTTGCTGTTGCTGAGCGATGAAGCCGCGCTAAACCAGAATCTGCTGCATCCCCGCCACGCCCATGAACGCGAATACTGGGCCCAGGTCGAGCGGATGCCCACACCGGAAGCGCTGCTTAAACTCGGCGCGGGACTCGCCCTCCAGCAACACCAAACCCTGCCTTGCCGGGCCTGGATTCTCGATCCGCAACCGAAGATGGCCCCGCGCGTTCCGCCGATCCGGTTCCGCAAGACCGTGCCAACCTGCTGGATTGGGTTGGAACTTATCGAGGGCAAGAACCGCCAGGTGCGCCGCATGACCGCGGCCATTGGTCATCCCACCTTGCGACTTGTCCGCGTGAGAATTGGCCAGTTTGAACTCGGCAGCCTCTTGCTCGGAGGCTGGAAAATCCTCACTGCCGCCGAGCGCAAACTGGTGCTCTCCTGACGACCGAGGAAGCCTTTCCACAGTGTACTCACCGGATTTGCAATGCTTCCTCTGGTTGTTATTCTAGCCCGCGTGCAATCTGAGACTAACTCGACCAGCAATACCACAAACCAACCCCTCACCCGTCCTGCGGACACCCTCTCCCCATCCGATGGGGAGAGGGACGGGGTGAGGGGCAGTTCGTGTCATTTTGAACGCAACTTGGAATTAGCCTGCGTTCGATGAAGCTTCTTGATCCTCAGTCACCCGCGGCACGTCAACTCGCGAGTGGTCAGTATGTCATTCGCCAGGCGGATGCCACCGTGCTCGACAAAGTGCATATTCCCTGGATGCGCGAGGCTGGCTGGAATCCCGGCCGGCATGACTGCGAGACGTATATCTGCGCTGATCCGCAGGGGTTTCTGGTCGGAGAATTGGACGGCCAACCGATTGCGTGTGTCAGTGGCGTGCGTTATGACGACTCGTTCGGGTTCATGGGCTGCTACCTGGTGCAGGAAGCTTTTCGTGGTCGGGGCTATGGCCTGGCGATCCACGAAGCCGCACGGGCCCGCTTGAAGGATTGCACGCAGGGCGGCGACGGGGTGCTGGCGAACGTGGAGAAATACAAGCAGATCGGTCGTGCTTATGCCTATCGCAACGCCCGCTACGAGGGCAGAAAGCAAACGACCGACTGGCGCCGGGGCGCCGCCATGGTGGACCTTCGGGAAGTTAACCTGCCGCTGATTGAAGAACTGGACCGCGCCTGTTTTCCTGCCCCGCGGCGATCATTTCTTGCCGCCTGGATCCACCAGCCTGAGGCCCACGGGTTGGCGATAGCAGAACCGGACGGCAGGCCGAGCTTGCGAGGATACGGCGTTATTCGCCAGTGCTTCATGGGATGGAAGATCGGCCCTTTGTTTGCGAGGGATCCGGAGACGGCGGAGGCCATTTTCTGTGGCTTGATCGACCGGATACCGACTGGCGACGCCTTTGTATTGGATGTCGCCGAGCCCAACTGCAAGGCATTGGGCCTGGTCAGGCGCTACGGCATGTCGGAAGTATTTGCCACCGCCAGAATGTACACCGGGCCGTTTCCCAAAGTGAACCTGGACTGGATTTATGGCGTGACCACTTTCGAGCTGGGCTGAGGCGGCGCGTATGGTGAGAGATGGGCGGTCAACAATACTGACTATAAACATGGCACTCCTGCGGAGTTGAACACCCTCGCCTGCGCGAGTGATTTTGTTCCCTGGCATTGCGGAGTATCATACGCTTCTCTGCGTTCCTCGGCGCCTTGGCCTGTGAAGTTTTTCCTATACTTCACCGGGCCTTTGCCTCTTGGCGTCTTTGCACTGTGTTGACTGCCGTTTTTGGAGTAATCGCTCCGCCGGTGTTGGACATTGGCCGGCGGGGCTGCTAGCCTGCGCGCTGTATTCGATGATTATGGAAAACAAACCTTCTGGACCCGAGGCCCCTGCCGCGCCCGCACCTGCTCCCTCCGATTTCATCCGGGACATTGTCGCCGCCCACGTTTCTGAGAAGAAGTATCCCCAAATCCACACCCGCTTCCCGCCCGAGCCGAACGGCTATCTGCATATCGGCCACGCGAAGTCCATTTGCCTGAACTTCGGCATCGCCCGCGAGTTCGGGGGCGTCTGCAACCTCCGCATGGACGACACCAACCCGACCAAGGAGGACGTCGAGTACGTGGACTCCATCACGGAGGATGTTAAATGGCTCATCAGCGGCTGGGCTGACGACCGGCTCGGGCTAAAGCCGAAGGGCATGACGCTTGAAGCTCAGCAGGTCAACGGCAAGCCGGATTTCTATCTGCCGCCGAAGCTGTCAACTCTCAGCCCTCAACCATCAACCTCCCTGGAGCCTTTCTACGCCTCGGACTACTTTAGCCAGATCTACGAATACGCCGTGCAGCTCATCAGGAAAGACGTCGCCTACGTGGACGATCTTTCAGCCGAAGACACCGATACCTATCGCGGCTCACCCGACCACCCAGGCAAGGAGAGTCCGTTCCGCACCCGCTCGATCGAGGAGAATCTCGACCTCTTCACCCGCATGAAGAATGGCGAGTTCCCGGACGGCGCGCGCACACTGCGCGCGAAGCTTGACATGGCCTCGCCCAATATCTGGATGCGGGACCCGATCCTCTACCGCATCCGCCACTCGGAACACCATCACACCGGCGGCCAGTGGTGCATCTACCCGATGTACGACTTCGCGCACTGCCTGAGCGATTACATTGAAGGCATCACGCACTCGATCTGCACGCTGGAGTTCGAGGTGCACCGCCCCCTCTATGATTGGATCCTCCAACGGCTCGACCTGCCTCGCCCTCTGCCGCATCAGTACGAGTTTGCCCGGCTGAGCCTCGGCTACACCGTGATGAGCAAGCGCAAGCTCATGCAGCTTGTCCAGGAGGGGCTTGTCTCCGGTTGGGACGACCCCCGTATGCCAACCATCAGTGGCCTGCGCCGCCGCGGCGTAACCCCGCAGGCCCTGCGCGACTTCGCCTATAACATCGGCATCACCAAGTATAACGGCATTACCGACGTTGCCGTGCTGGAGTATTGCATCCGCGAAGACCTCAACCGGCGTGGTCTGCGCCGGCTGGCGGTGCTGCGACCCCTCAAAGTCGTCATCACCAACTACCCCGCCGGCCAGGTCGAGGAACTCGAGGCCGTCAATAATCCCGAGGACCCGAACGCCGGCAAGCGCAAGCTTCCCTTCAGCCGCGAGCTGTTCATCGAACACGATGATTTCAAGGAAGTGCCGCCGCCCAAGTATTTCCGGCTGCGCCCCGGCGGTGAAGTGCGCCTCAAGTACGCCTACATCATCAAGTGCGACGAGGTCATCAAGGACGCTGCCGGCCAGGTGGTCGAACTGCGCTGCACCGCCGACCTGGACAGCAAGACCGGCGGTACCACTGCCGGCCGCAAGGTCAAAGGGACCATTCATTGGGTCAGCGCCGCGCACGCCATTGAGGCCGAGGTGCGTCTTTACGACCGCCTGTTCACCGTGGCGGAGCCTGATGCCACTGGCGATTTCAAGCAGCATCTGAACCCGCACTCGCTGGAGGTCGTGGCCGCCAAATGCGAGCCAAGCCTCCAGGACGCGCAGCCCGAAATCTGCTATCAGTTTGAGCGCCTGGCCTACTTCACGCTCGATAAGAATAGCGCGCCCGGCAAGCTGGTGCTCAACCGGACCATCACGCTGAAGGACAACTGGGCCAGGGAAGCGCAGAAGCGCTAGCCGGGCAGTCCACTGCATGGTTGCAGTTTGACATTCGGCCCGCTAGCAGCACGTTTCACGTTTCACGTTTCACGTTTCAGATCAGACCACATGGTTCCAGTTTGACATTCGGCCCTCTGGCAGCCATGCTTTGCTCACGTCTGCACAATATGAACAATCATCCGAACTCCGCTCCCATAATGAAATTCAAGTTCCTGGCTGCCCTTTTGATTTTCGCGTTGTCACTGTCCCTACAAACCGCCTTTGCCGCGGACACAAGTGGCACCGCCGTCGAGCTCGAGGCTCTAATCGCCAAAATCCGAGCCAAGCTCGGCGCAGGCGCAAAGACCGAGGCTGCCTTGGCGCCGGAACTCAAAGAGTTGGACGCCTTGCTCGCCAAGCACAAGGACGAGAAGACCGACGACGTGGCGCAGATCCTGTTGATGAAAGCCCTGGTCTACCAGCAGGTCCTGAATGATCAGGCGAAAGGCGGCGCCCTGATGGAACAGCTCCAGAAGGACTACCCGGACTCGAAGCAGGCCAAGATGATGAAGCAGCAGGAAGCCACAAAGAAGCTTCGAGCCTCCCTCGCGGATGGGGCCAAGTTCCCCGATTTCGATGTCAAAGACACTGCGGGCAAGCCGCTTTCCATCGCCAATTACAAGGGTAAGGTGGTGCTGCTCGATTTCTGGGCGACCTGGTGTGGGCCGTGCGTCCGCGAACTACCCAATGTGATTAAGGCCTATGAGGCCTATCACAAGAAGGGCTTCGAGATCATTGGCATCAGCCTGGATCAGGACGAGAAGAAGCTCGCCAGCTTCACCAAAGAGAAGAACATGGCCTGGCCGCAATACTTCGACGGGCTCGTCTGGCAGAATAAGCTGGCGGTCAAATACGGCATCAACAGTGTCCCCGCCACCTTCCTGCTCGACGGCCAGGGAACCATTATCGGCCACGACCTGCGGGCTGAAGCCCTGGATCAGGCCGTGGCCAAGGCTCTTGACAAGAAGTGAATGCAGAAGGAAGAATGCAGAAAGGGGAATGGCTCCCGTTCAGCCGGCGGTTTTCATTCTGCATTCTGCATTTCCACTCCTGGGGCCAGGCACCCTCTCCTTTGGGGAGAGGGTAGGGTGAGGGGGAATGGGGCTCACGTCGTTTCCACGGGCTCAGGTTCTCTGAAAGACGCCTACCTCGCCGCCGCCTCGTAGTAACTCGCCGCTGCCGCCCAGTTGACGACGCTCCAGAAGGCCTTGAGGTACTCCGCCCGGCGGTTCTGGTACTTCAGATAGTAGGCGTGCTCCCAAACGTCGCAGCCGAGTACTGGCGTGCCCTCCACGCCTGCCACTCCTTTGCCCATGATCGGGTTGTCCTGGTTGGCGGTGGAGACGATTTCCAGCTTGCCGTTGTTGACGACCAGCCACGCCCAGCCGCTGCCGAAACGGCCTATGCCCGCGGCCTCGAACTTTTCCTTGAAGGCGTCGAAGCTGCCGAAGGCGGCCTTAATGTCTTCGCCCAGCTTGCCTGAGGGCACGCCGCCCGCTTTCGGACCGAGCAATTTCCAGAACATGGAATGGTTCGCATGGCCGCCGCCATTATTGCGCACGGCGCCGCGGATGTCCGCCGGCACCGCATCGAGATTGCGGATGAGGTCCTCGACGGATTTTCCCTCGAGGTCGGCCTTGCCACTGATCGCCTTGTTGACGTTGGTGACGTAAGCCGCGTGGTGCTTGTCGTGATGAATCTCCATGGTCTGCGCGTCGATATAAGGCTCGAGCGCGTCCTTGGGATATGGAAGCGGAGGTAGTTCGTATGCCATAGTTTTCCTGATGTGTTTGATTTATCGTCTTAGTCTAACGCCCTTTCGTTCTTTTTGGGTAACGTTTACAGACCCAGCAACATAGCACGTCTGTACCAGTGTCAAGGGGACGGGAGTGAAATCCGAAACCCGAAGGCCGAAATCCGAGATCCGAATGGACGTAGCATCGAACGTGAGTTCGATCTAACCTTCAGTGCCGAAAGAAGCTCGAAATCCGAGGGCCGAATTGCTATCAGCAGCCGGTTTCTTCGGATTTCGGCTTTCGGATTTCGGGTTTCCTTCGGCTTTCGGTCCTCGGATTTCGGATTTCCTCCGTTTACCCCGCGGCCAGCTCGACGAAGTTCTTCAGCAACTGCAGGCCCACCTTCTGGCTCTTCTCGGGGTGAAACTGCGTAGCGAACACGTTGTCCCGCCACACCGAAGATGCGAAGGTCTCCCCGTAGGTCGTTTGCGTGGCCACGATGGAAGCATCGGCCGGCTGGGGGAAAAAGCTGTGCACGAAATAGACGTAGCTGCCGCTGGGGACCCCGCGGAAGAGCGGACACTCAGGCTTTACCACCTCAAGCTGGTTCCACCCAATCTGTGGTATCTTCAGCCCGTGCTCCGCCGGGAAGCGCACCACCTTCCCCTGGAAAATGCCCAACCCCGCCGCGCAACTGTTGAATTCCTCGCTCTTCTCGAACAGCGCCTGGTAGCCGACGCAGATGCCCAGAAACGGCCGCCCGGTCTGGATGAATTGGCGTGCGGCTTCGAGCAGCCCCTGCTTGCCAAGTGCCTGGATGCAATCGTCAAACGCGCCGACCCCGGGCAGCACCATTGCTCGCGCGCCGGTTATTTCCTCCGGCCGCTGAGCGACACGCACTTCCGCTCCGACCTTGAGCAGGGCCTTGTGGACGCTGCGCAAATTGCCGGAGCCGTAGTCAATCAGAGCAATCACGCGTGCAAGGTAGTTCGGCACATTGGCTTAGGCGACGGAAAAAGATGCAACCTTGTGCGCCCAGCCCACCATGAGGCCGAGGGGGTAGGGTTGTGAAGGGCAGGGGGAGGAGAAACAGGTCCCTTTGCGGTTCCTGCACAGTCCCTTCGAAGTTCCTATGGAGATCCTATGGAGTTCCTATGGAATACCTATGGAACAACACGGGAGCAATACGGGAGCAACACGGGAGCAACTGGCTCGCGGCGATTGGAGCTTAACCTCTGGCCGGGAGCTTGGTAGTCTTGCACCGTATGAAAGCCAGGAATGAAAACCGCTCCGGAAGGCTTCAGAATCCACCGCCCGCCGCCGCCACGGCCATTGCCCAGCGCAAGCGGGCCGAGCGGACTCAGCAAGCGCTTCTAGCGCTCGGGGCCAGGCTCAGTGCCACCCGCAGTTCCCCGGAGGCGGCTCGGGCCATCTATGCCGCCGCCGACTCGCTGTGGAAATGGGATGCGGGCGCCGTGGTCCTTTGGCTGCCGGACTCGGGACACGTCGAGACCGTGCTGGCCTGCGACCTGGTGGACGGGCAACGGTGTGAACTAGTCCCGGGCCTGGCGGCAGGCCCTGCTGCCGCCGGAATCCGACGGATCATGGACGCGGGAGCGGAGCTGACTCTGCGCAAACCCGGTGATTCACCAGGGTGCGACTTCGTCCCATTCGGAAACGCGGCCCGCCGTCCGGCTTCAATCATGTGCGCCCCGATGCGCGCCGAGAGCAAGACTGTCGGCGTCCTCTCGATCCAGAGCTACACCCCAAATGCCTTTACGCAGGAACACTTGCGCACCCTCCAGGTCCTGGCGGACTATTGCGCTGGAGCGTTCGCTCGCTTCCTCGCCGAGGAGGCTCTCCGGCAACGTGAGGAGATGAGCCGCGCGATTCTGGCCACGGCGATGGACGGATATTATGCGCTGGATTTTGCCGCCGATCCCCGGGGCGCGATCGTGGATGTCAATGAGGCCTTCTGTCGCCTGACTGGCTACAGCAGCGAGGAACTGCTCCAGATGCGGATTACCGACCTTGAGGCCGCGGAAAGTCCCGCGGACGTGGTGCGTCACTCTCAGAAAATCATCCAGGCCCGAGGCGACCGGTTTGAAACCCGCCACCGCCGCAAGGATGGGAGGGAGATTCATATCGAGATTTGCACTTCCCACGTGCTTGGCAGCCAGGGGCGGATCTTCGGCTTTGTCCGGGACATCGGCGAACGCAAGCGGGTCGAGGCGGAAATCAATCGGCAGTCGGGTTTGATCAGTTCCCTGCTCGATTCTATTCCCGACATCGTCTTCTTCAAAGATGTCAATGGCGTTTACCTGGGCTGCAACCCTCCCTTCGCTCAGTTTGTCGGGCGATCCAGGGATGAAATCATTGGCCGGACCGATTACGACCTCTTCGATAAGCGAATCGCGGACTTCTTTCGAGAACACGACCAGCACATGCTCGAGTCATGCCAGGCGCGGCACAACGAGGAGTGGATCACCTATCCCGATGGCCGGAAAATGCTGGTTGACACCCTCAAGACGCCTTATCGGGGGCCCGACGGCACACTTATCGGCGTGCTCGGCATCAGCCGGGACATCACGGAGCGCAAGCGCGCCGAGCAGCAGTTGGCCGAGGCTTTGGATCTGAACCAGAAGATGATCGCATCGTCCACCGTGGGCATTGCGGCCTACAAAGCTTCCGGCGAATGCGTCTTTGCCAATGAAACCTTGGCCCGGATGGTGGGCGGAAGCCTTAGCGAAGTGCATGGGGGCGATTTCCGCCGGCTGGAGTTCTGGCAGGAATCCGGTCTCGTGCAGATCGCAGACCAGGTGCTAAGCCTGGGGCAGGCTCGTTCGATCGAGATTTTCGGCACCACCCGCTTCGGCAAGACCTTGGCCGCGGACTGCCATGTGACTCCCTTTGTCAGCCACGGCCAGCCGCACTTGCTCTTCGGGCTCCTCGACATCTCTGAGCGCCAGCGGGCCGACGCTCTCCTGCGAGCGCAGCGCGATGTGGGGGTCGGCTTGAGTCTGACGAGCGATATCACGGTGGCCCTGAAGCGCTTCCTGGAAGTCGCGGTGCAGGTGGCTGGTCTGGACTGCGGTGGGTTGTACCGCCTTAAGCCCGCCACGCAAGCTATGGAGTTGGCCGCGCACTACGGCTTATCCGACGCCTTCGTAAAGGCGGTAACTCACTACTCTGCCGGCGACCCCGAGACGAAACTGGTGCTGCAAGGCCAGTCCGTCTTCACCGCGTTTCGGAATCTGCCTGCGGCTCGATCTGCGGCCGGGCTCCACGAGGGCCTCCGCGCCATTGCCATAATCCCGCTTTCGCATAATCGGAGAGTCATCGGCGCGCTGAACCTAGCCTCGCACACCGCGGAAGACATCCCGATGCAAGCTCGGATCGTCATCGAAGCCATGGCCACCCAGGCCGCAGCAGTTCTCATTTTGGCAGTGCTCGATAGCTGGTGCGGTTGGGATTTGCTTGGTGGAGGGGGCGAGGAGGCGGGTAAAGATTCTAAAGTGTAGTCCGTGGTGGGTCGGGGTTA
>CAIWJG010000272.1 GCA_903912925.1 uncultured Verrucomicrobia subdivision 3 bacterium
GCGCTGTGCAGCCGCCAGCTCGACGCGGTGGTCCAGGTGATCGACAACCTCACCGCGGCGGGCTTTCCCGCGATCGCCCACGCCGCGGCGCAAGCACGCCTGCCGGTCTTTGCCTGCCAAGGCGCCGCCGCCAGGCAAGGGGCCGCAGTGGTGCTGGCGCGCGACTATTTCGATGCCGGGCGTGAGACGGCGCTCAAAGCAGTGCGGATCATGCGCGGCGAGAGCCCGGCCCGAATCCCTTTCTCGCCACCCGTTACGACGCAGAAGCTCGTGAACCTGAAGCAGGCCCAGGAGAGTGGTCTGCACATTCCCGACGCGCTGTTGCGCGAGGCGAAGCAAGTGACCGCCCCCTCCCAACGCTGACCCGCGCCCGCTTATGGAAATCACCCGCACGGCTCGCGCCGCACATTTCGAGATTAAGCTCAAGGGACGGATGGACGCCACCTGGAGCGACCACGTGGCTCGCGCGCTGGCCGAGTGCGTGCAGTCCGGCCAGCACGTCATTCTGGTGGACATGGCGGAGGTGGATTACATCAGCTCGGCTGGCATACGCATCCTGGTGCTTCACGCCCGCCAGCTCAATAAGATCCAGGGGCGCTTCGGCGTGATCAACGCCTCCAGCAGTGTTCGGAAGGTGTTGGAGCTTGCGGGGCTCGATGGGCTGCTGTTGGCCCACGCGGGCCCGGCGACTGCACCTGCCTCGCCCGCTGGAGTTTCCCCGGGCCGGGTGGTGCTGTCGGAGGCCGGCGCGACCGCCGAGGTCTTCGAGTTGGACCCCAAAGCTACGCTTTGCGCGGATTGGCCCGGCAACTCAGCCGCCTGGTTCGAGGGCCGTGCGCAAACGGAAGCCTCCGCAACGGTCGAGTTTCCTGCCAATGTCATCGGCCTGGGCCTGGGCGCCCTGGGTTCCGGCGACGCCGCGAACACCCAGCCTTTTGGCGAGTTCCTCGCCGCCGCGGGCGCCGCCGTCTGCCAACCCGCGGACGGTTCCAACAAGCCGGACTACATGTTGCTGCAAGGGTCGCTGATACCCACTATGAAGGTTGCCTACGGCATGGTAGGCCGCGGGGGCTTCCGCCGTTTGCTGCGCTTTGACAAAGGCCCGCAACAACCGAGCCTGCCGCTGAGCACGTTGGCGCGAGCTTGCCTGGACACTCTCGGCACCGAGGCTGCCGGCCTGGTCGTGGTGGCAGAGACCGCTTCACTCATCGGCGCCTCCCTCCAGAAAGCACCGGGCGGCCAGCCCGCCGCGAGCCCGGCGCAGGATATTTTTGCCTTTCCGGAGATTCGCGACTGGCTCAGCTTCACCGCCGAGGCCGCCTTTGTGAACTCCACCTGCCTGATCGTCGGCTTTGCCGCCGCCAAAGGGGTCGGAGCCAGCCTGCGCCTGCTCAAACCCCTGGTCCGATCCGGCGAACTCTACGGTCATTTCCACGCCGCGGCATTTCCTTATCGCCCGCTGCGCAAAGGCAAGGTGGACCTGGCCCACACCATCCAGCCCTTATTCGAGAGCGAACAGGTGCTCGGCCTCATCCACCTGCTGAACGACTGGCGCGAACTCAGTGGCGCGGGCGAAAGCCGTTTCCAGCGCGGCGCCTGCTGGTGCTCACCCTTGACGTTCCAAGCGTGAAACGTGAACCCGAACTCGTGAAGCGCCAACCATGACACTCTTCCTCGGAGCACTCACCATCGGACTGATCCTGTCGCTGCTGGCACTGGGGATCTACATCAGCTACCGCGTCTTCGACGTGGCTGACATCACGGTGGACGGTTCGATCACCTTTGGCGCGGCGATCTGCGCGGTGTTGATCGTTAAAGGAACCCATCCGATGCTCGCCACGCTGGCGGCCTTCGGCGGCGGCCTGGCCGCGGGCGCCGTGACTGGCATCTTGCAGGCCAAGTTCAAGCTCAACCCGCTCTTGTCGGGGATTCTGGTCATGACGAGCCTCTACTCGGTTAACCTGCATGTGATGGGCAAAAGCAATGTGCCGCTCCTGACCGGCAGGACGTTCTCCACCTGGGCCGAACAGCTTGGGCGAGCGTGGTTCGGCAAGCCCGAGGTCAACCTGTTGGGCTGGCTCATCAGCGCGCGCGACCTGGTGACGCTGCTGCTGGCGCTCGGCATGGTCGTCACCGTTTGCCTGGCACTCTATTGGTTCTTCCGCACCGAACTGGGCACCGCCATGCGCGCTTCAGGCGATAACCCGCAAATGATCCGCGCTCTGGGCGTCAACGTGGAACGCTACCGCATCCTGGGGCTGGCGCTTTCCAACGGCCTGGTCGCCCTCTCAGGAGCGTTGCTGGCGCAGTACCAGGGTTTCGCCGACGCACAGATGGGCATTGGCATGGTCGTTTGGGGACTGGCCAGCGTGATCATTGGCGAGTCGCTCATCGGCTCGCGCAGCCTGGGTTTGGCGATCTACGGCGCCATCGCCGGCTCCGTGTTGTTCCGCTTGCTGGTGGCCATCGCCCTGCGCTGGGGACTCAACCCGAACGACCTGAAGCTGGTCACCGCCCTGTTCGTATTCGCTGCCCTGGTGCTACCGCAATGGCTGCAACGACGGGGCAAACGTGAAACGTGAAACGTGAAACACGAAGCGCCAGCCACACCCCATCGTTAGCCGGAAGGAAAACCATGCTCACCGTCAGCAACCTCCGCAAGACTTTTAACGTCGGCACGGTCAACGAAGTCCGCGCCCTGCGCGGCGTCAGCCTCGAGCTTCCGGAAGGCGCCTTCCTGGTCATCCTGGGTGGTAACGGTTCGGGCAAATCGACGCTCCTCAACGCGGTGGCCGGCAGCTTCAGGCTGGACGCGGGGGAGATACACCTGGCCGGCCAGAAGGTGACGCGCTGGCCGGAACATCGGCGCGCACGGCTGATTGGCCGGGTGTTTCAGAATCCTTTTACCGGCACCGCGCCCACCATGTCCATCGCCGAAAATCTCGCGCTGGCGGCGCGGCGCGGCCAGAGGCGAAAACTTGGCTGGGCGCTCCCCCGCAACCTGATGGATGAGTTGCGCGACCGCGTGAGCCAGCTCAAGATGAGTTTGGAAGACCGGCTCGACAATGCCATCGGCACTCTCTCGGGCGGGCAGCGCCAGGCCCTGACGCTCTTAATGGCCACCTGGCTCAAACCCGCGCTCTTGCTCCTGGACGAACACACGGCCGCGCTCGACCCCAAGAGTGCCGACCTGGTCCTCCGCGTGACGGAGGAGATCATCACCCGCCACCGGTTGACCACGCTGATGGTCACCCACTCGATGCAACAGGCCGCGAATCTCGGCGACCGAATCGTGATCATGCACAAAGGCGCGGTGGCCTACCGTTTCACCGGCGCGGACAAGCAGCGGCTGGGCGCGAACGATTTGCTGGCCAGATTCGAGGATCTGCGCCGGCGGGAAATGCTTGACGAGACGGCGGCCGCGCTGTTAAGGGAAACCTACTTATGAGTGAAATGAAGATTGGCCATGCGGTTACAAACGGCGTGAGTGTCGGTCGTATCGAGGGCCGGCTGGACGTGCAAGGATCTGCCGTCCTGGAAACTTACGCGCAACAGTGCCTCAGCGCGGGTGAGTTGCGCCTGGTGCTGGATTTGGCCGGCGTGGGTTACATCAGCAGCGCCGGTCTGAGGTCTTTGCTGGTCGTGGCGAAGAAGGCGCAAGCCGTCAACGGCTGCCTGGTGCTGTGCGGTCTAACGCCGATCGTGCTCAATGTAATTACTATCTCCGGCTTTCAGCAGTTGCTGAAGATCTGCGTGACGGAGGAGGAAGCCGTGGCTGCCGCAGCGGCCCTGCCGGGGTGAGCGGTCCTGCGCCGCTCACGTTTTTCTGGAGCGCGGACATTCTTGTCCGCCGCTGGGCTTTCGGGTTGACCATCACGCAAAGGGGGACAAGAA
>CAIWJG010000273.1 GCA_903912925.1 uncultured Verrucomicrobia subdivision 3 bacterium
CGGCAGGTGAATCAGTTCTTTGGCTCGGAATCATCACAAGTTACATTCTTTGCGATCTTTGTGTTCTTTGCGGTTAATCCCAAGGGCCGTTTTTAGGCTGAACTCAACAGGTCATCCTTGCGCTACTGCTTCTTGATGGCAAAGTCCTCCGGCTTCAAGCCGTGGTGGAACTTCTCGCCACCGAAGGGTGAGGCTTTCCAGTCTCCGCCGACATAACGCACATCGGCCTTCTTGGGAATCTTCGATTCCAGGCCGACAGCCCAGTAAATTGCGTTCACATAGAGGCGCCGGAGGTCTTCGCTCTCCATGTCCGGGGCCGCGCCGATCGTGCTCATGACGACGCGGGAAACCTGGCCGGAATCGCGCCTGATCTCGCGCGTCCAGAACATCGGCATGATAGACATTTGCAGGTTCGGCGGGTCGTCGGGCTTCATGCCGGTGAGCACCTGGCCATAGAGGAAGACTCTGGCATCCGGCGGGAGTTTGGTGACCCGGTAAACGTCGGTCGGCCCCCACACATTATACACCCCGCGGAGGATCGGGTCCGTCTCGTTCATTCCGGCGCGCAGTCCCCGGGTGCTTTCCTTGCCGTGCGATCCATAATGACCTTTCCAGCCTTCACCGAACAAGGCCGTGGCATAGCCCCCGTCCGGGTTGCGGAAATCGAAGGTGGCGTAAGGTGACTTCTTGTTAGCCTCGTAGCGGAAAGAAAGGAGCGAGCAACGAATGCCTAAGACGGGCTTGCCGGTTTGAAGGAACTCCGCGAAGTGCTTCATCTGAGCATCGGGCAGTTCAAGATCCATCGCGAAGACGACCATCATGTCGGCGCTCTGGAGCACGCTCATCCCGGGGATATTGGTCTTTACGCTGGGGTCCACCGTGCCATCCGCCGGGTTCATCGAGAACAGGACGGTGCTTTTGAACCCGTGCCGCTCCGCCAGGATCTTGGCCAGCATCGGCAGGCTCTCCTCGCAGCGGTACTCCCATTCGCCGCAAACGAAGGCGATATGTTTGCCCTGGCCCGGGCCATCCCCCGGTGCGTAGGTGATCGTGCCCGCCTCGCCGCAGGCCCTTTGGCCGAAGCTGAGAAGCGCCAGTAACGAGAGGCCCGCCGAGAATCTGCCCATGAAAGTGACCATGCCCCGCAGTCTATTTCCGCACTGCGCGCCGTCAAGGGCTGATTCGCCCCCCGAGTCGGCTTTGTGCGCATCTTAGATTTTTCCAACGTTGTTGGCACGGGCTGGTTTTGCCAGAGATTTGCACACCCGTTGATCTTGCGGGAGATTAAGCCTATGAAAGCGAACCCTATTCTGGAAGAAGTCTGGCGGGTCAAAGATCAACTTGCCGCGGAGGCGGGTTATGACGTGGACCGATTCTTCGCCCAACTGCGAGCGTGGTCCGTAGCACATCCCTACGACGGTCCGGTCGTGCGTAACGCCCAGGAGCTTACGCGTTTGGCCGCTGAGGGATCGGCCCTGGCATTGAGGGACAAGCCGCCGGCCAAGGGCTGACGTTGGTGCCAGCGGGGTGCATTCCGGCTCCGGCGGGGTCGAGGCCGGACGGGGACAGTAATCAGTCATCAGTAATCAGTAATCGGGGTCCGGGTCCCGCGGTTTCTGCTTTCTGCTCTCCACTTTGTACTTTCTGCCAAACCGCCCCGGCCCGGCTACCACGGCGCAACGAAGAATAGCGGCGCCAAAAAGCTCGCCTTGCCAGCCGGTTACAACCCGGCTAGATTAATACAGTTATGTTAGCCGTTGCAGCTAAACCGAGTGCGTCCGGGAGTTCCCCCAGCCGACCGCTGCCGTTGGAAAGCGGTGAGTTCATGCATTCCCGCGAATTCCTGCGCCGCTACGAGCGCATGCCGCGGGTCAAAAAGGCCGAGTTGATCGAAGGAGTCGTCTATATGGGTTCTCCAGTCAGCACTAATCACGCAATTCCTGACGGCATCATCCACGGTTGGCTGGCGCTCTACGCGGCGCACCACCCAAGCGTTCAGTTCATGCCCAACGCCACCGTCATCCTCGACGCCGAGAACACC
>CAIWJG010000274.1 GCA_903912925.1 uncultured Verrucomicrobia subdivision 3 bacterium
GAAGGATTTCGACCGCCTGTCCAGTTTGGGCGAAGTGCTGGCGGCGCTGGCCGGGCGGATGGACGCCACGAACGCCGCCCCCGTGGCCGAGCGCATCGCCAAGGCGCTGGAGAACTCGCAGGAGAAGGATTCCTTCCGCCTGTTGAGTTTGGGCGAAGCGCTGGCGGTGCTGATCGGGCGGATGGACGCCACGAACGCCGCCCCCGTGGCCGAGCGCGGAGCCGTGGTTCTCGCCAAGGCGCTGGAGAGCCCGCAGGAGAAGGATTCCTTCCGCCTGTTGAGTTTGGGCGAAGCGCTGGCGGTGCTGATCGGGCGGATGGACGCTACCAACGCCGCCCCCGTGGCCGAACGCGGAGCCGTGGTTCTCGCCAAGGCGCTAGAGAACCCGCAGGAGAAGGATTACTTCCACCTGCAAAGGTTGGGCGGAGCGCTGGCGGCGCTGGCCGGGCGGATGGATGCCACGAACGCCGCCCCCGTGGCCGAGCGCATCGCCAAGGCGCTGGAGAACCCGCAGGAGAAGGATTCCTTCCGCCTGTCCAGGTTGGGCGAAGCGCTGGCGGCGCTGGCCGGGCGGATGGACGCCACCAACGCCGCCCCCGTGGCCGAGCGCATCGCCAAGGCGCTGGAGAACACGCAAGAGCAGGATTTCTACCGCCTGTCCAGTTTGGGCGAAGCGCTGGCGGCGCTGGCCGCACAGATCCCGACAGCAAAGCAAACGCAACTTGCGGCAGTATCGTTTCTATTGCTCAGGCCAGATGGAGATCAAGTCCGGACCACGCTTACGAACGTCTATTCGCTTCTGACCACAAATGAACTCATCGAGGTTCTGAAGTGGCCTTTCTGCGTCGGTGAGGCCCAGAAACTTGTGCTGACGGAATTGGAGAAGAGGACACCGCGCAAGTTCGGCGGCGATGTCTGGAAATTCGTTGAGCAGGTGAACTCGCCTGGCATCCCGGGCTTTGACGCTCATTCGCTCGAACTACCCCCAAAGCGCCCACAGATCACTGACGCTATCGCGGAGCTCCAACATCTGACCCAGGCCGCAGCAAAGCAGCCATGACCAAGGGCGTGTGCGCAACAGGCATCGAACAACACCAGACATGAACCCGATACCAATTAGGCCTTTCCGCATCCTCGCCCTCGATGGCGGGGGCATCAAGGGCACATTCACTGCGGCAGCTTTAGCGGCGTGGGAGAAGGACAGCGGGCGGCGGGTGTGCGAGCATTTTGACCTTATCACTGGTACGTCCACGGGCGGCATCCTGGCCATTGGGCTCGGGCTGGGGTTGCCCGCGGAACGCATCCTGCAATTCTACCGCGAGCAGGGGCCCCGCATCTTCCCGATCACCCGCTTCACCCGCCGGTTCACGCACACAATCCGGCAGCTCTTCCGTCCGAAGTTTTCGCAGGCGGTGTTGCGGGCGGCCCTGGCGGAAGCATTTGGTGCTACGGATGGGCGGGAACGGCTCTTTGGCGAGTCTCGCTGCCGGCTGCTGATCCCCGCCTACGACACAATCCGGGGCCGCATCTTCCTGTTCAAGACGGCCCACCACGAACGCTTCCGCTACGATTTGGACATCCCGGCGGCGGACGTGGCGTTGGCCACGGCGGCGGCTCCCACCTACTTCCAAGCCGCGCGCATCAGGCAGCACGAAGGGGCCGGTTACGTGGACGGCGGGGTGTGGGCGAACAACCCCGCGCTCGCCGGGGTGGTCGAGGCGGTGCATTTCCTCAAAGTGCCGCTGGAGCGGATGGACGTGCTGAGCCTCGGCACCACCTACGCGCCGGATTCGGTGCGCGAACTGGCGGGGTCGGGCTTTCTGGGCTGGGGCACGCGGATCGTGCGCCTGCTGATGAATGCCCAGGATGAGGCGGCGTGGAAGCAGGCGATGCTCCTGGTGGGACGCGAGCGGTTCCTGCGCGTGGATTGCGAGACCCGCCCGGGCGACTATGCCCTCGACAGCGTGGCGGAGATTGACGCCCTCGCTGCTCTCGGCCGGGGCAAGGCGGTGGAAAAGGAGATTCTCGAAGCCGTCCGCGCTCGTTTTCTCAATGGGGTGAAGGCTGAACCGTTTGTTCCTGTGGCCAAGCCCAGTGCGCAGCTTGCTCGAGCCTGAAAGATAACATGGGGTGGTCCGGCTGGGAGGAATTCCGCAACCTGACCCCCCAGTGATAAAACAAACTTACAAGCGCAACAACCGAAACCAGACGACGGAGCAGCAAGCCTTGCCCTCCGTGCAACCAGAAACCGAAACGCTGGTCCAGGCCGTGCTGGGCGCCAGTCAGGCATCGCTCGTTGCCGGGGCATCGGCCCGCTGCCCATAGGCCGGGCGCGCAAAAGGCAAGTGCTTGCCAATCTACGGTTGACCCTTTTTCTGACGTGGTATAGTTTAGGGTCAATAACTAATGAGCACAATCAGCAGGATATGGGGGAGGTTCCCCGCGGCACCGACGCTGCTCTTGCCCTGCCTGGGGCGCGCCGCCGGGCGTCTCGGCGCCATCAGGTTCCCTGGGGCCTTGTCCTGGCTGCTAGTCAGCGCCTTTCTGACCGGTTGCGCCGTTGTTCCGTCGCATATTCATGACGACACCAATGCGCAGACGGCGAAGAAAGCCGAGGATGCAATGGCGGCCTTCTCGTCCAATGCGCCAGCTATTTACGGGGCGATGTCGGCTAACCTCGAACTCTTCAAGGCGGAAGAGGATTACGTGACCAGCGAACTGGGGGCGGTTCACGAAACCGCGCTGGCAACTAAGTTGCCGAGTATGACCTGGGGAAAGCTGCGGACTGAGATTGGCGCCCAGACCACGAACGTCGCGCTCTTCGCCGACCAGGTCGCCCGCGAGGCGAAGTCGTTCCAGGAATCCTCCCAGGACTTGCGTGCAAAGCTTCAGGATGTGAACCGTGCCCTGGCAGCCGCCAGGGCGAAGGTCACTGCGGCGAAGGCTGCGGTTGCGGCGTGGAATGCCACGGTCGGCGCGTTTCAGTTAGGCATCGCGAAATCCGCGGAGAACCTGAGTGCGGCAAAGCAAGGCGCCACCCTCGAGCTGCTGGCTTCGCTGGAAGCCAACGTCGGCACGAATCAAGTCAAGTATTCTGATGCGAACGGCCGCGCTACGAACCAGACCGTCAGCGCGATCCTTGGCAATACCGCTCGCGGCATCGTGAGCGCCATTACCGCCCACGGGACCAATTCCCCGGGCCGGACCTTGTTCCCGGATGCCCCGGGGATCGGCTTGGTGATGGCGAATCTCACGCTGGACATCGTTCAGGCCAGAAAGAACCTGGCCGAGCAACAGCGGTCCCAATTGACGGCCCGCGCCAACTTGCTCGAAGACGCGTACGCGGCGATGCGCCTGGCTTCACAGTTCCTCAAAGAAGCGGAGCAAACCCTGTCGCCGGCGAGCTATCCGGACCACCAGAATATATTCGTGGAGGCCACTGATTCCTGGGCGGATGGCCGACGACTCACCGAGGCGCTCCAAAATAAGTCCTACGTCCAAACCAACGCGCCCGGTACTGCTACCTATGGCGGGAATTTGCTTTCTGCGGAGAACGGCATCGCCGACGCTCTCGTTGTGATCCGCAAGACGGTCATCGCGGAGAGCATTGTCATGCGTAATCGCGCTCAGTTCCCCTTAACCCTTGCCCGCCTCGAACATCAAAACTCCATCGCGGACTCGGCGATCGCTGACGCCGCGCAACGGGCTCTGTTCCAGAGCGCCCTGGCGGGATTATCCGCCTATCACCAGGGCGGCGCCACAAAGGAGGACCTGGCGAACCTCTTCCGTTTCGCCGAGGCTGCCGCCCTCGCCGCCATCGCGTGGCAAGTTAACTGATCGCAACCTATGAACTGGCTCCGTTGTACTACCGCCGGCATTTCAACGTTGATCTTGTGTGGCTGCGCCAGCAGCCAAAAGGCGGCCAAACTGGCGGCCGACATTGGCCAGGCTAGCATCGCTTATGAGCACGAAGTGGATGCGAAGGTGAACGCGGAAAAGACCTTCTATGTGGATGAACTGCTGCGGCTCCGCCAAACGCTGGGCGGGAGCATGATCATTACCGGCCAAGGCGCAGCCACTAACGAATGGGATGTCACGCAGAGCTTGCCCTATTTACGGATCCGCACGCGGGCGGAGCGCGAGGCCCGCCTCGTAGCCGAAAAGATCGTCGTGGCCGACAAACCCGAAGCCATGCGGGCCATGTTGGATTATGCCGATAATGGCGTGACGCAGGAACAGAGCGATTACCTCGGCTACCTGAAGCGTCAGCGCGAGCTGGTCACGGCGCTCTCCGCCAAATTGGCCGACATCGAACAACAGAAAAACCACCTGGTCGAGTCTCGCAAGTATTTGGCTACCTTGAGTGTTCGCACCAACGCGCTCGATCAATTGGAGAATGCCCTCAAAGTCGGAATCGCGGCTTATGACCTCATGAAGTCCACCAACGCCGCCAGCCCAGCGGCAGTGTCAACTCCCTAGCACCCCTGCCATGTCGCTCACGAATGCCCAATGGTCTTTGACCCAAGCCATCACCGACGTCGCCCTGGCTAATTTGGACGGCCAGATTGACCTCCTGGACTATCCGCCGCCAGGCCCCGACGATGCCTCCTGGAACTTGCTGATCAGCTACCTCCGCTCACTCCATTTCGAGCTGCAATTGAGCGAGACGGTGAAAATGACCTTTGTTGCGCTGGCGGAGGCTGGCGATGCCTTCGCCGCCGCGCATCGCGCCGCCGCGACAATCACCGTAGGCTTTCCGGACGACAAGACCGTTGCCTATTTACAGGCAGACCTGAGCGCCATCAATACCGCCCTGCAAAAAGACCAGCGCTTCAGCGCCGCCGCTACGCTGGCGGGGTCCCTTGCCAAGGTCCTGTCTCAAACTGCCTGATATCCGTATCCGTCAGTTGCGAGCGGAAGGTCACCCCCGCCCCCTTCTCGCTGGAAGCTACTGAGCTGTCCGCAGCATACACTACACCCAAAGCTGCCGAGGCTGCTCCCTCTCCCCTTCCGAAGGGGAGAGGGCAGGGGTGAGGGGTTGCTCGGTGTCGTCTATCCCGCGGTCTTGGCAGTAAACCAGCCGCTATCACCGGCGGCACAAGGAATTTGGGCGCTTGTTTAGCGGACGGTATAAGGTGCTGATCGTGGCTGGGAGCGGCCACGGGTATCTCAAGACGGTGTGTGATTACGTGCATTTGGGGGGAGGTGGTGCAGGAGGCGGAAGCGGTGAAACCGAGCGATTGGTGATTGAGTGGCTGAAGCGGATGGTCTGGAGCGAGGCGGACCTGAGAGCCCAGCGGAAGGGCGAGCCGAGACAAGTGGATTCAGCCTCGGAGTTGCGGTCGCAGACGACGCTGCCGCTGGCCTGGGTTGCGGAGCGGCTGAACCTGGGCACCCGAGGTCATCTGGCGCGGTTGCTGCAGCAACGGGGCAAGAGCCAGCCCGCCGCCCCCGCCAACCAACGACTGCGAAGAATATGACAATC
>CAIWJG010000275.1 GCA_903912925.1 uncultured Verrucomicrobia subdivision 3 bacterium
CTTGTGCAGCAGGGGCAAGCGGGCTGACATGGGGATGACATATAGCTTTTCTATAGGTAATAGTCAACCCCAAACATGCAAATAATTGCATCCCACTTCACTTTCTTTGAGGGGATGAGGAAATTAGGCGAGGATCAGGGAAGTTCTCGAAAATGAGCTTGCCTTGCCGCCGGCTCAGAGACATAAGAGTGCCATGAGCCAAGCACAAAGCCAATTCCCTTTCAATCCCTCTCCAGCCGTGAACTCCTCTATCAATCGCCGCAGCGCCCTGAAGGTCCTGGCCAGTTCCGTAGCCGCGTCGTTTGCCGCATCGGCCCTGCCATTCGCGGCACTCGGCCAGGCGTCGGAACAGAAGTGGAAGACCGCCATCGGACTAAATGGATTCCAGTCCGGTTCGCGCAAGTATCACAAGAATTACCCGATCTGGGAGGTGCTGGACTTCGCGTCGCGGCACGGGTTCAACGGCGTGGAGTTGGTCGGCGACTGGCCCAGCGGCGGGTATCCCTCCGCCAAAGAGACGGAACGAGTCCGCGCGCTTCGGCGGCTCTATGATTCGTTCGGGCTGCGCATCTTCTCGATCCAACTCGGCGCCGACGGAGCCTTCGATCCGGGCGAGGCGGGGCGAAAAGCGTGGCTGGAGCAGTTCCGCGACCACGCGCAGCTCGCTAAGGCGCTGGGCTGCGATTGCGTCGGCATGTGGCCGGGCGGCGGGCTTCGCGGCCAAACGATTGATCAGGCCATTACCACGCTCGCCCAGACGTTCCACGAAGCAGGTAAGATCGCAGGCGACCTGGGACTGCTGGCCTGTTTCGAGATCGAGCCGGTGTTCGTCTTCAACAAGGAGGACCACTACCTGCGCATCCTGCACGGTGCAGATCACCCGGCCCTGAAGGGCATTTACGACCCCAGCCACTTCGACCAGATGAACGGCGCCACCGGCAAACCGGAGGAAATGCTGCTGCGCGTGGGGGTGAAGAATATCGGTTACGTGCAGTTCTGCGACACCGACAGCACCCTACGCGACGGCGGCACATCCAAGCACCTCGGCTGCGGCGATGGCCGGGTGGACTGCGCGAAGTCCCTGCGGATTCTCAAGGACGGCGGCTTCCACGGGTGGCTAATGGTTGACGAGTGGGAAGTGCCCGATCCCTACGACGCCTGCATCAAGTGCAAGAGCGCCTTCGATGCGGCCTGGCAGTAGGAATGCGTGGTCAGATGAAAGTCATGGTCGAGAACCTCTTTCGCGGCCACCCGCCGGGTGAACACCCCTTGCACCGCAATCCCTTCTTAATCCGTGTTATCCGCGAAATTCGTGGTTCCAACTGCTGTTTTTAGGTTTTCCATTCCACTCGGTTGACCAGTCCAACCCGGCAGGGTTAACAGCCGGTAGCCGGTGGTCGTTTAGGGGCGGCAGGGGACACGACCACCGGACACTCTGCTGTTCTTAGGATGAAATGGATGCACAGAGCAGCTACACCCAGCGCTATAATTCGCGGCACGAGATTCATAACGAGTGACGCAGGCCATTGGCCGGCTGAAGCGGAAAGGGTGGTCGGAATTGGAGCGACTGAGAAGGCGACGGGAGCAGGTCTATGGAATCCACAATGCAGAAGTGGAGGCACGAATAGGCGCATTCCGGGACTGAACCTTATCCCATGTTGGCGCCTCGCTCGGATTTCCTGCGCTCAAGCAGGGTTCGCCCCCAGCTTGGTTTTGAGGAAGTGCAGGTCCAATTCATCCTTTTCCCGGTGCGTTTGTTTGGTTCGCCAGAGTAATCGAGCGGAGGCGAACGGGATGTTTACGCCTCCGATTTCACGGTATTCGATTTCGCTCTCGGCCTCCGCAAAGGAAACGCCACAGGCGCGCAACATCAAGTCCACCACCACTTCGTCCGCCACGCGGACCACAATGAACTCGCGCAAATCCTCGTCGGTAACCTCGCGAACGGCCTTGTCCGGCAGCACCTGAAGCGCCACGCGCACCTTCTCCAGATTGGCGGAAGAGCCCTCGATCAGCAGGTCAATGTCCTCCGTCGCCCGTGTAAAACCTTGGGCGATGATAGCAAAACCACCGATGACCAGATACTGCGCCCCGTGCCCGTTCAAGCTGCGGCAGATGAGCAACAGGTCGTCTCGGGTGGGCGGGCGCGATTCTAGCGGGTGAGCATCTTCAGGGTCCATGCGTCCTTTTCCTCATGCGTGCGAAAACGATGCACCCCGCGCGGAATAAACGGCCGCCCGGCGCGCAACACGCCGATCAGCTTTAGAAAGCCGTCCGCTGCCGTCAGGCCACCTGGCGACCCGCGCCGTCTGCCAACCACTTTCATTTCCGGCTTCACAGCCCTCGACCCTAATCGCTATCGCTCCTGATGTCCAATGCCGATGGCGATGCAATCGGCGATGCCATCAAGTGAAACAGAACCACGCTTCCGCCTTCATTCCAGGGAAATTACCGTACCATCGCCTTACGGCGACAGCGGCGGAACGCGATCATGAAGGTTGCCAGCGCGGCAACGAGGCGGGCAAGCGCCTCCATCAGAACAGCCATCTGATTGACGAGGACCTTATTTTGCCGCCTGTAACGCTCGTCCAAGTTCACACAGCCCAATCGCATCGGTGTCGGCATTGAGCGGGAAACGCTCTGTGCCCGAATAGACGACGAACCGTTTGCTCGGTTTCAAATCGGCGCCAGCAATGTGAAAGTCGCTTTCTACTTTGGGCGCGGAACTGCGCTTGATTTCAATGGCCCATAATTTGCCACCCGGCAATGTCAGGACAATATCAACCTCAGTTCCGGTCGAGGTGCGATAATAATGCGCCTCGGTTCCGTCAGGGGCAGCGGCGATCAGCGTTTCCGTGACGAAGCTTTCCCAGCTTTGCCCGGCGACGGGATGACCGAGCAGAGATTCCTTGTCGCGGATGCCTAGCAGCGCATGGGCAATGCCGCTGTCGCGCACATACACCTTTGGCGACTTGACCAGCCGTTTTCCCACGTTGCGATGCCACGCCGGTAAACGGCGCACGAGCAAAACGTCCGCCAACAGGTCGAGATAACTGGCGACTGTCTTGCCATCAACGCCCAATCCACGCGCCAGAGTGGCGGCGTTGAGCATCTGCGATTGATTATGCGCCAGCATCGTCCAGAAACGCCGCAGGGTTTCGGCGGATATTCGTGAGCCGAATTGCGGAATATCCCGCTCCAAATAGGTGCGAATAAAGTCCCGCCGCCATTCCATACTCAGATCGTCATTTTCGGCGAGGAAGCTGCGCGGAAAGCCACCGCGAACCCAAAGGGTTTCGAGTTTGGCCGGTGCCACCTCCAATGCGTCAAACGGGCCAAGTTCCAAATAGGAAATGCGACCGGCCAGACTTTCGCCGGACTGCTTGAGCAAGTCCATGGCCGCTGACCCAAGGAGCAGAAATTGCCCATTCGGTTTTCCGTGCCGCCGGCCCCGATCAATGACCCCGCGCAGGCATTGGAATAATTCAGGCAACCGGTGAACCTCGTCGAGAATCACCAACTCGCGTTCGTGATCGGCAAAGTAGCGGACAGGAACGGACAGCTTGGCCCGGTCGGCCTCGTCTTCAAGGTCCAAATAGACCGCCGGCCGTTTTTCAGCGATTTCCAAGGCAAGCGTCGTTTTGCCAGCCTGTCGCGGCCCCAGCAGAACAACCGCCGGAGAATGCGTGAGCAGGTGATTGAGGCGTGTGCTGAGGCGTCTTGGTAACATCTATGCAATTATGGAGGCTAGCTCCAGATTTGCAAGGCGTCTTCTCCTACTCTAAGGTTCACAGGCCGGTGAGTTGTGGAGCTATTCCGAATTCCCGGATCCTATTACGGCCAAGGAAAGGCTTGAAAAGGCGACTCTCGGCGGCTAAAGTTATGACGATGAAGATCGCTGCGACTCTTGAAAGCGACGAGGACGGAATGTGGGTAGCTGAGTGCCCGTCCATCCCAGGCTGTGTCAGCTAGGGTAAAACCAGGCAAGACGCGATGGACAACATCAAGGAAGCAATCGCGCTCTGCATGGAAGTCCAGGCCGAGAGTAACCTGCCGCTGACCATCGAAACCCGCCATGTGGAGGTGATCGTCTGATGCCCGCCCTTGATCTGACGCCCCCGCCTTGCTCATAGACCTCGTGGATCGCGTATGCCGCAGACCCCGCTCATCTTTTACCGCGACGACGACAGTTCTGTGCCCGTGCTGGGCTGGCTGGGTGCGCTGCCCGCCAAGGCGCGCGACAAATGCCGCGTACGCCTGGAGCGCCTCCATGAATGTGGCCACGAACTCCGCCGCCCCGAAGCCGACTACCTCCGCGACGGCATCTACGAACTCCGCGTCCGCCTGGGCACCGTGAACTACCGGATGCTCTATTTCTTCCACGACCGCATTGCCGCAGTCGTCTCCCACGGGCTGGCCAAGGAAGACACCGTGCCCGCCCGGGAGATTGATCTGGCCCGGCAACGGCAGACCAAGTTCAACGCCAATCCGCGCCAGCACACCGCTGGTACCGCCAACCTATGAAACCGACACCCAAACCCGCCCCCGACGCCTTGGAACTTCTCCACCAAACACTCTACGACGGCCACCCCGACCGCCTCGCCGGACTGGAGCAGGCGCGACTGGAAGATGAACTCGGCCGCCGCGTACGGTCCTTGCGCGAAGCCGCCGGCCTGACCCAGGCGCAACTTGCGCGGCGGCTGGGCGTCGCCCCTGGATTCGTGGCCGACCTGGAAGAAGCCGCCATCGAAACCAACTACCTCCTATGGCTGCAGCGGGTCGCGGCGGTGGTCTCCAAGCGCGTCCAAATCCGATGCGTCCCGCTGCGCCGCCAGTTGCAGACGGCGTGAGAGTCGCATGCCCCAAAAGGTCAAACCGGGGTCAGCCGTAGATTTGAATTCGAGCTGCGCACATGCTTTGGCTTGAACCTAAATCCGGCAGTTCAGAAACCACGGATGAGAACGGGCTTGGTCATGGTCGAGAACCTCTTTCGCAGCCACCCGCCGGGTGAACACCCCTTGCACCGCAATCCCTTCTTTATCCGCGTTGTCCGCGAAATCCGTGGTTCCAACTGCTTTTTTTAGCCGGATCTGCTTGCCTAAGGACTTGGCTCATTGAGGCGCAGGCGCAGGAAACCCTGCTTGCGCTCCGAAACGGCCCAGGGCGCTCGCACAGTGGTTTCCAGGTAAGTTCCCCAGTCCACAGTGCCGAGCGTGGTCACGCCATTCGTGGTCCAATTCAGGCTGGCCAGGTTGGTTGTGCAATCCACGAAGAGGGTGAGGTCCGCGGGAGCCGGCTTGGCCAGCCGATAGGTCATCGTAGCATAGACTGCGCTGTTGGTATGCAAGAGGTCGGCCCGCACGAGGCCGGGGCCGGGTGCCATCCAGGGATTCAGTCCCATCGCGTATTTCCAAATGTTAGGCAGGCCATCATGGTCCGGGTCGGCCAGGTTTCCGCTGATGCTGCTGTTGGTGATCTGCAGCAGGGTGAATTGGCTTTGACGCCATTGCTGGTAAGGCGGCACCGGGGTGACGCTGCCATTCACCGGCGTACTCGGCGGGCTGTAATAAACCACCGGTTGGAAGGCATAGTTCATTTCACCCCCGGTGGTGGTGATGACCACCCGATTAACCGTCAATTTGGCTTTAAGGAAATAGGTGTTCGTCGGACTCGATGAGACGGCGAAATCGTCAAAGGCATTATTGGTTTGGCCCGTCGCTTCATACACGAGATTCGATTGGGCGCCGGGGGTTTCGGCTGGCCGACGCCAGACTTCGTAGCTGTTGGCGTTGGGCACCGTGGCCCAGGTCAGGTGGATGTGATCGGGAAAAGCCCCGCTGGCGGCGAGGCCGGCGGGCGCCGTGAGGCTCGTGTTGTAATGTTCAAAGGCGCCCATATCCGGCGTGGCCCGCGGGACGCCTTCGATGTCGGTGGCAGGCAGCCAAGTGGTAGCGGCGGCGCCAATGCAGGGCGAAACGCCGCTCCGCAAGTGGTAGTCGTAGTTGATGGCATCAACAAAGCCTGGCTCGAGGGAGATGTCCGTCGGGTGGTTGATGGGACCGCTCGTGATGTAGTTGGTCTGGTAGTTGCAGTTATTGCCCAAAAAGATATTACCATAGACGTCGTTGTTGGTCAGCGCCGGGCTGACGACGGGGCTCGGGTAGGCGCTGAGGTTGAAGAGGCCGCTTTGGTTGTAGGCGATGATATTGTTCTCCAGCACCAGCGTCGGATTCTGGACCAGGTAGCTGAAGATCCCGGCCCCTTCGGAGATCATACCGTAAAGGTTGCACAAGTTGCCGACCAGCGTGTTGTTCACGGCGATGAGGAGGCCGTCGAAGTCAGCACCGTGGGTAACAAAGAGTCCGCCACCCTGCACCCCGGAGGTCCAATTGTAAGCGATGAGGTTGTTGGCAACAACGCCGGCGCAGTAGAGCAGGCTCATCCCGCCGCCGCCCGCGGAGGTCACCTGGTTGCGATAGATCAAGTTGTTGGCGATCAAGGTCGAATCGAGGTTCATCCACTCGCAAAAGTAGGCGTTCTGGCCGTTGATTCCGTTCCCGGCGTTATCGTGGATGCAGTTGTTAATAATGGCAGGCTTCGAGTAGGTAAGGTATAGCCCGCCGCCGTCCGAGGCCGTGTTGTGGGCGATATTATTATTCTGGATGCATGGGGTGGACCACTCTCCGTAGATCCCCGCCCCTACTCCCTGTCCGTCAAAGGCGGCGGTGTTGCTGACGATGAGGTTGTTCTGGATCAGCGAGGTTGAGCCGTAGAGCGCCAGGCCGGCCCCCAGCGGAGCATTGTTATAGGCAATGGTGTTGCTCTGAATGATGGCGCCGCTCAGGAAACTGCTGAGGCCCCCACCTCTGGTTTCCAGCACCCTCGATCGAGTGATCGTGAAGCCGTCTATCGCGCTCAATTGGTAAGCGCCAACGGCCCGAAGGACATAGTTGTCGGTATTCGCACCATCCAGTGTGGTGGGATGCGCGGCAACATTCCGGCCGCCCAGGCTGGCTTCGTTTCCGGCAAAACCGCCGTAGAGATAAACAAATGGCCGCAGCAACAGGCCGCTTTCCGCATAGGTCCCCTGGGCCACCCAGACTTGTGCTCCGCCGGCAGCCTCGGCCGCCGCCAGCGCCGTAGCGACGTGCCGCTTGGCCAGCGGCCAAGTCGAGCCATTGTTGCCGTCGTTGCCGGCTATGCTGACACGAATGACAGCCGGCGCGACATTCCACAGCGTGCCGTCGCACTCGTCCGCGCCGATATCAACTTGGCCGCCGCGGGTGCGGGGCTTGCCGTAGGCATCCGTTTCGTTCGGGACCAGATAGGTGAGATCACCCGCGTTGCGACACGGCGAAGTGGGCTGGAGATGAAAGTTATTGCAGCCGGCGCCGGCCAAACGGGCATCCGTCGGCAGGTTGCCATTGGCCCAGCCCGGGTCAGCCCAGCCGTCGAAGGCCATCGCATTGCCCGAGATGCAGTTGTGCGAGAGCACTGGGGTGCCGCCGGCGCTTCCAGCCTGCGTCATTCGGGAAACGCCCACACCGTTCCCCTGAATGATATTGTTGACGATGATCGGCAGCACATTCGGGTTGGCCCAGCGCACTCCATTCGGGCTGTTCCCCACGATGGTGTTGTTGAGGATCGGCACGGTCCGGTTCGTGTAATCATTGTCACCAAAGATCAGGATGCCCCCGCCGTGCAGCCCAGCGTTGGCCGTAACCAGGTTGTCCCGAATCGTCGCGGTGCCCCCATCCACGCAGCCGATGCCGCCGGCGCCATAACTGGTGCGCATGCCGTAAGGCGTATCACAGGAAGGCACTAGCCCGGCGATGTTCATGGTAATGGTGTTGCCGGCGATCAGCGGGCAACTGCCGTGTTTGGAGCAGACGCCGCCGCCATCCTGGTTCGCCACGTTGTAATAAATTGTGTTGCCAAGAATCTGCGGATTGGAGGGGGTTCCCATCGGGTTGTGGCCGTGGTCCATGATGCAACAGATGCCGGCGCCGTCACCGTAAGTATCCTCTGCCGTGTTGTCGTGAATAATGTTGCCGATGATGATCGCATTGGCTCCGTTGACGCAACAGATCCCCGCCCCTTCCCCGGTGGAAGTATTGTTCTGGATCTCATTGTTGGCGATGGTGGGAGCGCAGGCCGTCAGGTAAATGCCGTTGCAGCCGTGCTGGACGACAAACCCATCCAGGCGGGTGTCTGCGCCGACGCCAGCGCCGCTACAACTCACGACGACGTTTGTCCCCCGGCCATCCAGGACCGTTGGGTTATTGCGATAATCCCTCTGGTCTCCGACTCCCGCATAACCGCCATACAGGGCGACGCCCGCCTTCAACGTGATGCTCTCCGGATACGTCCCCATGGCAACATGGATTTGGTCCCCGGCAGAGGCCCCCGCCAGCGCGCCCGTGACGGTTCGCTTGGCCGCGGGCCACGTTAGCCCGTTGTTGGCATCGTTGCCGCCGGTGGTGACATAGAGCGTTGCGGCAAAAGCACTCGAACACAGGCTGCCGGAGAGCAGCCAGCAGGTTAGACAGATACAGTTTCTCATAAGGTCCTGCCATTTACGATATACGTGCGGAGTGGCAAACGGGGCGTAAATCGTAAATCCCCAGCCGCTCCCCGCTCACTCAGTTAGGGGTTTAGCAGGCGGCCACGATAAAAGCGCCTGGGCACATTTGTTGCGCCGGGATCGGTGTATTGCAGCGCCCCGTTTCCGTTCGTGTTTACCAGCGTGCTCAGCACTTGCCAGTTCGTCAGGTTGGTGGAGGCCCAAATCTCGTATCTGCGCAGCGGAATGCCGGTCAGCGTGAACTGGAATGGGCCGTTGGCGGTGCGCGACGGCGAAATGAGTAGCGGGGGTGCGCTGTTGGTCGAGCTGACGATGAGGGTCTTGGTATAGCTGTTGTCATTCTTACTGCTCTCCGAGACCGCGCCAGTGGTGTCCGCTTCGATGCGAAGCGTATGCGGCCCCACCGCCAGCTTGCTCAGATTGTAGCTCGCGACATACACATAATAGCCGGCAGCGAGTCCGTCGCAAGACCAGGTCTGGTTCAGCAGGCCGTCCAGGTACAAAGCGACGTAGAAGCGCGAGCCGATGTCGCCATTGGCCGAGTTGTTGATCGCGGCCCACGAGACATAAACATCCTGGTGGCTGTAGATGATCCCCGCATCCAGGGTGCTGCTTGAATTGGTGCCGGCGACAATCTTGTCCGACCATCCGGCAGGCTTATAGGGAGCCAGATTCGGCAGGGCCACGGTGAGCACGGCGGTGTTGGTGACGCTGCCGGCGGAGCTGCTGACCACGACGCTGTAGCTGCCCGCCTGACCAAAAGTGACGTTATTGAGAAGGAGCAAAGCATCCGTGGCCCCGGCGAGACTCAAACCATTGAAGCGCCATTGGTAGGTGACGGGCAGGGAGCTGTCCACCGCCACCAGGAACGTGGCGCTGTTGCCCGCCGTGACGGTCTGGTCTTGCGGCGGGGTGATGATGCGGGGCGCCTGGCTCGGTTGCGCTGCCACATAGTAATCGTCGAACAGCATGTAATTGTTGCCATAGGTGCCGCTGCTCTGGAGCCAGGTCGCGTCAATGTCGCCGAGGTTCCGGGCGACGGTGTTCGTCGCCGAGATCGGCTGGCCTTGCACAATCGAGACCCCATTCAGGCTGGCATTCCAAGCGTTCCGGCCGAAGTCCATGACCATTTCCAGGTAGTAGATCTGGCCATTTTGGAAGCTCTGTCCACTGTAGTGATAGCCGCTGCCATCGTTGAGCTGGTAGTAGATGCCCAGGTCGGAGTTGTCGAAGTCCAGGAAGAACAGCCAGTCCCCGGCTCGGTTAAACACATTCCATCCAAAATCATCGTAAGCGGAGTAGCTTGAATCCACGATCTCCATGTAGGTGGAGAAGACCACCACCGGCAGGGTGTTGGTGTTGGGCGTGTAATTGAGCGGGTGCCAGACGAAGGTGCTCGCGCCGGCGCTTGGCGAGTAGTAACCCACGCCAGCTTGCTGGCCGTAATAATAGAACGCATTGTTCACCACGAGGTTCTGGCCCGGCCCGGCATTGGTCCAGCCGCCCTGGCCTGAGAGGTTGTAGCCGTAATAGAAGGGCGGGCTTTCGTAGGATTCGAAGCCGGTGTAGTAGATACTGGTCCCGGCGGCCGCAGGATAGATGCTCAGGAGGATGTTGCCACTGGCGCCGCTGTACCCATCTACGGCGATCTGGTAGGCGGTGCCACTGGTGGCGAGGAAGGAGACCAGGCTGGCGGTGCCCATGTTCAGGCCATCATCATCGGAGGCCACTGTCACCAGTGATCCCACACTTGAACCGGTATAAACCCCCAGCAGGGTGTCGAAACTGCTCCCCCGAGTGCTGACGGTATAGGTGCCGTTGCTGGGCGCGGTCCACGTCCACCACACCGAAGCGCCGCCGGCGAGGCCGGCGTGGTTCGGCTCGCCCGTCTGCTTGGTCGCGCTGACGTTGGAGCCGGTCACGGTCTTCACCGCGCCAACAATCGCAACGCGGCTGCTGAAGTTGTCGTTGGCCGGCGGGTTGCCGGTGACGGCAAAGACGCTGGTGCTTTGAGCCGTGCCATTGGAGGTCAGCACGCTGATCGGGCCCGTGCTCGCGCCAGCGGGGACGATGGCTGTGACTTGCGAGGAGGAGGTGTTCGTGAATGACGTCGAGTTCACGCCATGAAACTGCACGGCCAAAGCGCCACCGAGGTTCTGACCGTTGATCGTAACGCTGGCGCCGACGTTGCCGTTGGTTGGCGTGAAGCTCGTGATGAGCGGCTGGCTGGGGGTGGAACTCCAGTTGAGCACAATGCTGCCACTGGCGCCGTTGTAGCCATCAACGGCCAGGCGGTAAACGGTGCCGACGGCGGCATTGAACGAGACCTGGCTGGTCACCGTGCCATTCGCGTCGTCATTGCTGGCAATCGCAGTGAGCCCGCTGACGGTGCTCCCCGTGTAAACCGCCAGTAGCGTGTCGAAACCGCTGCCGACAGTGTTAAAGGTCCAATACCCCGAAGCGGTCGCGGTCCACTTGAACCAGACGGACTTGCCGCCAGCGTTGCCGGCATGAGCGGGTTCTCCGGCCTCTTTGGTGGTCCCCAGGTTGCTCGAGTTGGTGCTGCCAGAACTGCCGGCCAGCACAAACGCATTGGCGAAGTTGTCGTTGTTCATGCCGCTGGCGGGCGTGAACACTGCGGCGCTCGCCGCCGTGCCGCCGGGCGCGGCCACTGTGATCGGGCCAACGGTCGCCCCGGCGGGCACCGTCGCGGTGATCTGCGTGGCCGAATTCACGGTGAAGCCGGCGCTCGCGCCGTTGAACGAGACATTGGTGACCCCGCTCAAGTTGGCGCCGGTGATCACCACACTGGCACCGACCGCTGCGCTCGCGGGGGCAATGCCGGAGATCGCCGGCACGGTGGCCGCCGGTCCCCAGTTGAGCGCGATGACGCCGGAAGCGGCGGGCGTGCCACTTTGTGACCCGGCGGAGAAACCGTCCACCGCGATGCGGTAGATGAGGCCGGCCGAGGCAACGAACGCGACCCGGCTGTTGGTCACCACCCGGGCAACCAGATCGTCGTTGGCCGCGACCAACGTCAGGTTGCTGACGGTGCTGCCTGTGTAAACCGCCAGCAGCGTGTCGAATGCGCTCCCGATGGTGTCGAAACTCCAGGTCCCACTGCTGGGAGCCGTCCAGGCATACCAGACGGATTTGCCGCCCGGATTGCCCGCATGGTCGGGTTCGCCCGTCTCTTTGCTGGCCAGAGTGTTGTTCCCCGAGGTGCTGCCCGAACTGTTGGCGATGGCCTGGGCCGCCGCGAAGTTATTGTTGGCCGGAGCGCTCAGCGCGCTGAAGGATGTCCCGCTGGTTGCTGTGCCCCCGGGCGTGGTCACGCGGAGCGGGCCCGTCGTCACCCCCGCGGCCGCAGTGGCGATAATCTGGCTGGCTGAACTAACGCTGAAGGACGCTGCGTTCAAGGCGTTGAAGGTGACGGCGGTGGCGCCGTTGAAACTCGTGCCGTTGATGGTCACGACCGTGCCGGCGCTGCCGCTGGCGGGTGTGAAGCTGGTAATGGTCGGCACCGCCACCACCGTGAAACTGCCGGCGCTCTGGGCTGTACCGCTGGCGGTGGTGACGCTGATCGGACCTGTGGTGGCGCTCGCCGGCACTGTGGCCGTGATCTGGGCCGACGAATTGACCGCCGGGCTCACGGCGGAGACGCCGTTAAAGGTGACGCCGTTGACGCTGACGAAGTTCGCGCCAATGATGGTCACACTGCTGCCGACCGGACCGCTGGCCGGAGTAAACCCGCTGATGACCGGACCGGTGGCGACGGTGAACAGCGCCGCGCTCTCACCCGCACCGCTTGGGCTGGTCACGCGAATCTTGCCTGTAACCGCGCCGGCCGGAACCGTGGCGGTAATTTGTGCCGAGTTGTTCACCGCGAACGATGCCGAGACGCCGCCAAAGCTCACGGCGGTGCTGCCGGTGAAATTCGCCCCGGTGAGGGTAACGATGGTGCCGATGTTCCCGCTGGCGGGTGTGAAACCGGTAATGGCCGGAGCGACCGAGACGACGAAGCTGCCCGCGCTGGTGGCTGTGCCGTCCGGCGTCGTTACCGCAATTGACCCCGTGGCTGCGCCGGTGGGCACCGTCGCTGAAATATTCGTCGTCGAAATGACCGTAAACACCGCGCTCACCCCGTTGAATCTCACGGCGGTCGCGCCGGAGAACTTGGTGCCCGAGAGGGTGACGGTGGTGCCCACGGGGCCGGCTGTCGGGGCGAAGCCGGTAATGGTTGGCGCCTGGGCGATCCCGACCGATTGCAGCACCAGGTCGGCCATGAGCAAGCCGACGCCGGAGTCCCGATCCCTCCCGGCGGCCTCGATATCCAGCACCCCGGTCGTCAACGCGGCGCGCGCTTCGCTCGTCGTCAAACTCGGGTTGCGGGCCTTGAGCAGCGCCGCGATGGCCCCGGCGTGCGGGGCCGCTGCGGACGTGCCGTAGAAAGGCTGGAAATGCGGGACGGCGGTAGCTACGCCGTCGGCCGCCGCCAGGTCCGGCTTCTGGCGCACAGTCCCTCCGGTCGAGGAGAAGTTGCCCGGCGTGATGGCAGTGCCGTTCGCATAGTAGAACACCTGTCGGGGGCCGTCGGAACTGAAGGTCTCGACTTTAGCGGCAGCGGTGAAGGGTGTAGTGACGCTATGGGCGCTGACGGCTGCAACCCCGAAGGCGTCGGCGGCGCAAGCATGGCCCTTGGTGCGGCCGGCTGTGCTGACCGAGAGCCGGCCGCGACCATTCTCCAGATGCAGGAAGCGCCCCGTCCCAGCGGAAAGCACGAGGACAATCTGCTCGCCGTTGTTTACCTTCACCATCTCGTACGGATCCTGGGTGCCGTTTTGAGTCGTCGTGGAAGCGGCTACCAGGTTTGCGCCCGAAGCATCGAGAATGAAAATGTCATAGTCATTGGACGAATGGCCCAGCGGGTCCGCCCAGAAAAAGTTGGCGGTTTCAGATTGAGACGAGCTGGTAGCCAGGTTCACAACTCCGGAGCCGAAACTGTGCAGCTTGCCGACGCTCTTGCCTGTGTTGGCCGTTTGTCCGCTCTCGAGGAAATCCCCTTCCCACGTGGCGGAGGTTCCATCATCTTTATTCCCCGAATTGCTTGCCGACGAGAAATACAGCGCGCCACCCGCCGTCACTTCGTTCACCGCCTGCGCGATGACGGCGTCCTGAAAGGGTGACTCGTTGTAATACTCCAGGTCATCAACGATGATGTCACACCCGGCGGCCCGCAGTTGACGGATGTTGTTGGCGAAGTTGGCTGGACCACCATTGCCGGTGGAGAAATAGAGCGTCGCGCCCGGGGCGATGTCGTGGATGATCTCGAGCATCGCCGTCCCTTCGCCGGTGCCCGGTATGCCGCTTTGTCCGCTCAGCACTGTCACGGCCCCCAAATCTCCAAGCGCCTGGGAATTGGTCAGGTAATCCACGCTGTCTGAGATCACCCCGACCTTCACCCCCGCGCCGGTGACGCCGAACGTGGCCCGCGCCACGTTGGCCTTCTCCGCCACGTCCCCCTCCGAGTTGACGCTCCCGGTGTTCACGGACACCTTCACCGCCGGTCCGATGAAAACGACCTCGGGGCGCGCCGCCAGGCCCTCGATTTCGGCGAGCGGCACGCGCGCGCGAATCGCCTCGTGTTGGGCGAAGCTGTTGAGAATATCCCCGCCGTGCTGCCGGATGTCGGCCAGAAGTTCCTCAGAAACCCCGGCCCTGATATCCACCAACACCCGGTCGGCCTGGTCTCGATCCAGTTCGACCCGGAGTGTGTTCAACCCCTCAGCGATCGGCTCGTTGCGACTCAACTTCCGCGCATAGAGCAATTGCGAGTCAACCTTGTTCTGACTTGGGGATCGCGTCGCCTTTTCTGCCGCCAGTGCCTCGATTTGCCGCAACGCCGATTCACTAATCTTCCCGAGGGCCACGTTTGAGCCCGGCGTGTGCGCGGAGGCAGTCGTTGGCGTCGGTGCGGGGTTGGTGCCGGGCTGGTTCGCAAGGGCTGGGGTGTTCCGGCTGGGGACATCAGCTTTGGCAGCCGATCCGGCAGCCGAAGCCTCAACCGGAGCCAAACGACCCCCCGAATTGAATTCTGGCCCCGCACCGCCAGGGCTTCTCAGGTGGAAAAACCAAATCGCGAACAGCAGTAGTAACGTTGCGGAAACGACAATTATCTTGCGCATAGTTTTGGAAGGCTTGCGGGTGTTATCTGGATGACGTGCGACATGCGTCGCGCATGCCGCCTAACAACGGAGGGGTCCAATTTGCCGTCTTCATAGCTCACATAACCTCCGGAGTCGCACCGACTCCGGACACTTACGACCTGAATCCTGGCACCAATCTAAACGTTCCTATATTATTCTGACTTCAGCGTCAACGTTCTTCCCAGCGCGAGTTTCACAAGCACTCATCTTCAGCCTCCGCCGTGAAGGTGTGATGGGGGCAGCCCTTCTGGCCCGCGCTAAAGTATGCCATGACCTGAGTGGCGCTTAACTAAGGCGGAAAACGCTCAGCGGTAGTCATTTGCAGATAGGCATCCAGTTTCAGCGCTGGGGCAGCCTTCCCCGGCCCAGCGCCTCATACCCAGTTTGGAACCGCTCCGCCCCTTTCGGCGCCCCAGACGCGCAACCTGCTATCATCCGCCGTATCCATGCGGTGCCGCCATGCAATAGTGGGGTAAGCCTCCGGCTTGCCAAGTCCGCCAACCCTCTGGGTTGGCGGGGTGGGCGCTAAGTGCGCGGCTGGGCCCAGCAAGCCAGAGGCTTGTTGGGACAACGCAAGCCGGAGGCTTACGCTACTACCCTGCAAGGGCAGTGCCCAGGAGCGCCAAGTCTCCTATCGGGCGCGAGTTTATGCTGGCGGTCATCACGGTTGCCGCTAAGCTTCTGGTCCGATGAATAACAACTCTACTTCTGATCGGCTGGCGGTGTGCAGTTGGTCGCTGCAACCCACAAGTCCACAGGACCTAATCACTAAATTGCAGGGGACCGGCATCAGCCGGGTCCAGCTTGCGCTTGACCCGCTGCGCGAATCGCCCGGCGTTTGGGGCGAGACGCCGGCCTTGTTCCGCCAGAACGGCATCACCATCATCTCGGGCATGTTCGGCTGTGTCGGGGAAGATTACTCGACGCTGGACACGATCCGGGTCACCGGCGGCATCGCGCCGGACGCCACGTGGGAGCAGAACTGGAAGAATATCCAGGCCACCGCCGCACTGGCGCAGCAGCTTGGGCTGAAGCTGGTCATGTTCCACGCGGGCTTTCTGCCGCACGATGAGAAGGACCCGCAGTTCGTCAAGATGCTGGGGCGGCTATCCAGTATAGCGGATGTCTTTAAGGCCGCGAACATCGAGCTGGCATTGGAGACGGGGCAGGAGACGGCGCCGGACCTGCTGCACCTCTTGCAGCAGCTCCAGCGCCCGAATGTGGGCGTGAACTTCGACCCCGCCAACATGATCCTTTACGATAAGGGCAATCCCATCGCCGCGCTGCGCACCCTCGGGCCGTGCATCCGCTCGCTGCACATCAAGGACGCAAAGCGGACGAAGGTGCCGGGCACCTGGGGCGAGGAAGCAATCGTTGGCACGGGCGAGGTGGATTGGCCGGCGTTCTTTGCAACGCTCCGGGAGCAGAAGTACACGGGGAACTTCTCCATTGAGCGCGAATGGGGCAACCAGCGCGTGGCGGACATCTGCGCGGCCAAGGAAGTAGTGACCCGACTCGCGTAATGACGCGATAGGTTACCGCCGTAGCACCAGTTGAATGAGTTGATAGCAATAACACCGTTTAGCAGCTTATGAAGAAAATGAAGTCCAACAGTTCGAATCGGAAGGTGAATGTCGCCGTCGTGGGCCTTGGGTTCATGGGCGTGACCCACATCAAAACCTACCAGCAGATGAAGGCGGCAAAGATTGTCGCGGTGTGCGACGCCGTGCGCCTGCCGGTCAACGGCATACTGCCGGGCGTCGAGGGCAACATCACGGGCTCGGGCGCGCTTGACCTCGGCAGGGACGTGAAGGTGTATCGCGAGCTGGCGGACGTGCTGGCCGATCCCGAGGTGGATTTGGTGGACCTCTGCGTGCCGACCGTGGTGCATCCGGAGCAGGCCATCGCAGCGCTCAAGGCGGGCAAACATGTGCTCTGCGAGAAGCCGCTGGCCCTCAACTCGGCCCAGGCGCGCAAGATTGTGCAGGCGGCGCAATCCGCCAAGGGCTTCTTCATGCCCGCGATGTGCATGAGGTTTTGGCCAGGGTGGTCCTGCCTGAAAGAAGTCGTGGCCAAGAAGCCCTACGGCAAGATCCAGGCCGCGCGGTTCCGCCGCATGTCGTCCATGCCGACCTGGAGCAAGGCGACTTACAGCAGCGGGAAGCTGTCCGGCGGCGCCCTGCTTGACTTGCATATCCACGACACGGACTTCGTGCAATTCCTCTTTGGCCGGCCACAGAGCGTATTTTCTGCCGGGGTCCAGGGCAGCAAGGATTCGATCGACCACGTGGTGACCCAGTATAATTACCCTGGCGGCCCGGCCGTCTATGCGGAGGGCGGCTGGCTGCTCTTCGGGAACTTCAACATGTCCTACACCGTGCTCTGCGAGCGGGCGACCCTGGACTTCGATTTGTCGCGGGGTGCCGATGCCCTGATCGTGACCGAGCAGGGCAAAGCGGGACGCGTCATCAAGTCCGCGGGCGGAGACGGCTACGGCGGGGAAATCAGCTACATGCTCGAAGCGATTCGAAGCGGCAAGGCACCAACGGTCGTGACGGCGCAGGATGGCTTGAGCGCCGTGGAGATTTGCGAGGCGGAAGCCAAGTCGGTGAAGACCGGGAAGGTCGTTCCCGTCAGCCGCAGCTAAGCAATCCGCGCAAGGCTACAGCAGGCCCTGGTAGGCGAGCCACAGGGCCCGGTAGTATTTCATCACCCGCACGGGGTCCGTGCTGGCCGGTATCTCCGCCAGGCAGAAGCCCTTGAAGTTGACCTCGTTCAAACCCGTTAGCAGCTTACGATACGGATAGTCCTCCTGGAACAGGTCCGTTATGTGCGCGGAGACTATCTTGTTCTTGAGCAGGCCGAAGTTGTAATCCCAGCCCTGACCCGAGAGATCAGACGCATTCGAATTCCAGCACGCGCCCACACTCGGATGGTCAGCCACGTCGAGTATCTTCTTGATGTTCGGCGGGAAAGAAGTGCCCGTGCCGTGAACCTCCAGCCGGATGACCTGCCCGTGATCGCGGGCAAAGTCGCCGACCTCGTGCAACGCGTGCCCGATCTGTTCCAGCGTCTTCTCCTGGGGCACCTCTTTGGGAAACCCATTCGGGCGCACCTTCACGCCGGTCGCGCCGACGTCCTCAGCCAGAATGATGTATTCCTTGGTGCCCTCGATATCCTTGCGCAGCTTCGCCTGATCGGGTGTGTGGTAGTCGAAGGTGCTGCCCAGTCCCATCAACTGCACCTTTGAGTCCGCGAAGCGTTGCCTGACTGCCTTCCGTTCCTCCTTGGACAGGTTGACCTCCACCTTGTGGGCGTGGGAGGTGCGCAACTCCACCCCCTCGAACTTCGCCGCCTCACAGTTCTTGATAATGGTCGCGATATCCCAGTCGGCGGCCAGGTTATAAGTCACCAGACCCAAGTGCATGGTCGGGCGGCGGACCAGGAAACTAGAACTATCGGCCGCAGCCGCATCCGAGGAAAGAGTCGCCTGCAGGCCAAGCCCGCCGATTCCCAGCCCGGCAGCCTTAAGAAAGTTCCGTCTATTGAGATTCATGATACGGCGTTGTAGCAGAAGCCGGGAGGCATTCAACGCTTTTTGCCACGCCATCCGTTATGCCGGAAGATTCCGCGAGTCCCTTCGGGGCGCAAGACTGGATTCTTCTCGGGGTGATTTCACCCTGCAAATCCGGGCCTTCCGTATATCGCTTCCTAGATACAACGCGGCCTGCCTCTCATTAACACCCCACTTGAGTGGGGTGTGGGCGATGGTCTCGGCGTCGGAACCGCTTCAGCGGTTTACCCACCACCGTAAACCGCTGA
>CAIWJG010000276.1 GCA_903912925.1 uncultured Verrucomicrobia subdivision 3 bacterium
CCAACTCGGGGCACCCATTCCCCCTCACCCCACCCTCTCCCCAGAGGAGAGGGCGAAGTATCCGCCGCGCTATGACCCATTGTGGCGCTTCCACATTCCCAGCGACGGGCCAGGCACCCTCTCCTCTGGGGAGAGGGTAGGGTGAGGGGGAATTCGGCTCACGTCGTTTCCACGGGCTCCGGATCTGTGAGGCAATTGGGGGAAGCCCCTTCAACCGCAGGGAAATCGTCTTCACCGTCTCGACCTGGTTGATGAGCCAGTCGCGCTTGACTCTGGTCATGCGCACCCGCAGCTCCTGAAAGTAGGTTTCCTGTGGGCGTGAGACCTTGGCCTTGGCGGTGAGATTGACAACCGCAGAGTTCCCATCGGGCGACACAGCGACCTTAATGTCAGGGAATTCGATGCTCAGGCTGCCACCCTGCGACCGCGCGCCGACGACCGCCTGCATCAGTTCGTCCCGTCCATTGATGGCATGTTGCGTCCCGGGAACATCGATCGTGATTTGCACGTCGAGGGTGAAGAACTCTCCCAACGCACTGGCGTTCAACGCCTTGGCCAGCAATCCTTCCTTGGAAGAAGAAGAGGCAGCCTTGGCAACTTCGCCCAGGCGCTTGCGAATCATTTCTTCCGGGCTGGGGAAGAACACGCGCCAGCCCCAGAATCCCAGGGCAGCGAGCACACCAACCACTATGCCGCGGGCCAACCACTTCTTCATAAAAGGATCTTGCCCATGATGCGGTTGCGCGACGCCCGGCCGTGCGTGTGGTCCTCCCAGGACATTTCACGGTTGTCGCCGACCACATAGTACTGGTCCGACCCGACCTGCTCCGGTTCGTGCTCCCACTCACAGGGAAGTTTCACGTACGACTCGTCCAGAGGCTTCCCATTGATAAAGAGGCGGCCTTTATGGAAAGCCACTGCCTCTCCCGGCAGGCCGACAATGCGCTTCATATACATCACATGCTCGCCGGCCTGCAGCCCGATCGCCACCACGTCTCCGCGGCGCGGTTCGTGGCACAGGTAAGCCAGGCGATTAACGAAGTTGACACCATTTTCCCGATAGGTCGGCAGCATGCTGCCGCCATCCACGTGAACAGGCACGAGCACAAACTTGAAGACGACAAAGCAGAGGACCACGAGCACCGCGATGCGCACAAGGGTGCGCCTCGGGTTGCGCCCGATAAGCACTCGGAGCAGCCATGACGGCGGTTTCGCCGCCTCCGCATTTGTTGCCATACACGAAAGTCAGTTTGCAGCCCCCGAACACGGGCCGCTTAGCAGAACTTACCCGGTCAGCCAGACGTTTAGTCAACCAAGCGCCCAAGAATATGCTTGTCCTGCCGGCATGACAAGCGTAGGAAGGGGCCATGCGCAAAACCTCGTCTGGCTCCCGCCCGCTCACCCGTCGTCAGTTCCTTTATTACTCTGCCCTGGCCGCGGGCGCAACCGCGTTCACTGGCCCCTGATCCTCGCCTAATTTCCTCATCCCCTCAAAGAAAGTGAAGTGGGATGCAATTATTTGCATGTTTGGGGTTGACTATTACCTATATAAAAGCTATATGTCATCCCCATGTCAGCCCGCTTGCCCCTGCTGCACAAGA
>CAIWJG010000277.1 GCA_903912925.1 uncultured Verrucomicrobia subdivision 3 bacterium
AGCGAATCTTTGAGGCTCAGACTACTGTTTCTTGAGGTTTTTCAACAAGCCAACCACCAACGAGGCCAAACATTCAGCCTATCCAGAGCGAGATAAACCCTTGCCCTGCGCACCCAGGGATAGTTCTTTCTCAGACACTACATAGGGCTCTCCAAACCGGAGAGCGATTGGCCTTATCTCCTGCCCGGACCGCTGGACGGCTGGGGCGGCAGCAGCGGCAACGGGCGCTGGGATCAAATGAACACGTTGCCGGTCGGATTCACACTGGCGCAAGCGCCGACCGCCGGCCAGTGCGCCCTCATCATTGATCTGTGCGACACGCGCCCGGGCCGCCCGCCGCGGCTGCGCGTGACGGTCAACGGCCAGTCTTTCGACCGCGACCTGGACGCGGGCGGCAGCGAGGATTCTTTCCGCGGGGAGTGGCTGGCCGGCAAGGCACAGTCGTTGCAAGTGGAGTTTCCGGCCACTTTGTTGCGCGCCGGCTACAACGAGATCGCACTGCGGAGCACGAAGGGGAGTTGGATGGTGTTTGACGATCTGCGGTTGGAGGCGCCCGCCGGAGTCAGACTGGCGCCGCCGGCCAACACCGTGATACGCTCCGTCACCGCCGCACCGTATGCGGTGTCCAGCAGCAGGAAGACTCCGGCGACGCTCCGCATCGAACTCTTCCGCGCCGGCGGGCCCGGGAAGCTCAAGGTGGCCATCGAGAACGGCGGCACGCGGGAATTGGAGACTGCACCGGGCTTGCAGGTTCTCGAAGTGTCGGCATCCGCGTCGGCTTCTGGCCACAACACCCGCGTTGAGCTGAGCGCCGAAGGCCGGGTCCTGTGCGAGACGGGAGTGAGCTTGCCGGCTTCCCCACCCGCCACGTTGGCGGATTACGTGGAGCCCATCCGTGGCACCGCCCATTCACGCTGGATGATTGGCCCTGGTCCGTGGCTCCCCAACAGTATGGTGAAGATTTCGCCGGACAACCAGACGGCGGGGTGGTGCTCCGGCTACGAGTACAGCATCGAGCAGGTGGATTGCTTCAGTCACGTTCACGAATGGACAATGGCCGGGCTGGGGATGATGCCGACCCTCGGGCCGCTGCGGACGCAACCGGGTCTCGACGGGACCGGCTACAGCTCGCGCTTCGACAAGGCGACTGAGCGTGGCGGCATCGGCTTCTACGAGGTGCTGCTCAAGGACACGGGGATTCATGTGGCGCTGACTGCCACCCGGCGCGCCAGCTTGCAGGAATACACCTTCCCGGCCAGCGACCAGGCGCGGGTGATACTGGATTTCGATATTCCGACCGAGTACAAGATTCACGTGCTCGACGCCCAGGTGCGGCGCACCGGCCCAGCGGAGCTTGAGGGCACCATTCAGACCGATGTTCCGGAGGTCCATTACAATGGCGATCAGCGCTACAATCTTCATTTCGTGGCGCAGTTCAGCCGGCCGTTTGACCGGCTGGGCGGCTGGCAAGGCGATGAGATTCAATCGAACGCACCGGCCTTGAAAGCATCGGGCGACTGCGGCGCGTTCGTAGAGTTCAAGACGCGGGCTGGCGAGAAGGTTCTGGTGCGCACCGGCATCTCGCTGGTGAGCGTGGCCAACGCGCGCTTGAACCTGGAGCGGGAAATGGCCAAGCCGTTCGGGTGGAACTTCGCCGCGGTGGTCCAGGGCCAACGGCGCGCCTGGAACGAGATCTTCCAGCGCGTGGACATCGAGACGCCCGACGCCCGCGAGAAGAGCCGCTTTTACTCCAATCTTTATCGCTCATTGTCGGGCCGGAACACCTGGAGCGATGTGAACGGCGAGTGGATTGACCCCGACGGGCGCACGCAGAAGGTGGCGAAGCCGGATGACGTCATGCTCGGGTCCGACGCATTGTGGACCACGTTCTGGAATATGAACCAGGTGATGGACCTCCTGGCCCCTGAATGGGCCGCGCGCTGGGTGAATTCGGAGCTGCAGCTTTATGACAAATGCGGCTGGCTGTCGAAGGGCCCGGGCGGCTTGAAGTACATCAGCGTTATGGTGGCCGAGCACGAAATCCCGCTCATGGTCGCCGCCTGCCAACACGGCGTCAAAGGCGTGGACCGCAACAAGGTGCTGGAGGCGGCAGTCAAAATGCAGACCACGCTGCCGCAGTTGTATCCCCACGGGGGTGCGGTCGGTAACGAGAACCTGGAGAACTACCTCAAGTACGGGTATGTCGCCGAAGACGGCCCCGTGGTGAAAGGGCCTGTCAAGGGTGAATGGCGGAAGGCGTGGTGTTCCAACACCTACGAATACGCTTACGACGATTGGTGCGTGGCGCAGCTTGCGCTGTCGCTCGGGCGCAAGGACCTGGCCGAGCAATTCCTGAAGCGTTCGCAGAGCTGGCGGAACGTGTTTGACCCGACGACCGGATTCGCCCGTCCGCGCAAGGCGAACGGGGATTGGGTAACGCCGTTCGATCCCTACCACACGCCAAGCTTTGTCGAGGGCAATGCCTGGCAATACACCTGGTTTGTGCCGCAGGATGTGCCGGGCTTAGTGGACGCCATGGGGCGCGAGCGATTCGTTAGCCGGCTGACCGAGGCGTTTGAAAAGTCGGCTCCCACGCGCTTCAACGCCGCTGGCGAGCGCTTTGCCGACTTTCCGATCAACCAGGGCAACCAGCCGACGATGCATGTCGGGTGGCTGTTCAATTGGGCCGGTGCGCCCTGGCTCAGCCAGCAGTGGACGCGCGCCATCCTCGGCGCCTACTACGGCCACGGCCCGGCCGATGCCTACCTCGGCGACGAAGACCAGGGGCAGATGAGTTCCTGGTTTGTGATGTCGTCGCTCGGCCTGTTCCAGACCGACGGCGGCTGCCGCGTGAATCCGATCTACGAGCTCGGCAGCCCGCTTTACCCGAAGGTGACCATCCATCTCTCCAAGCAGCACTACGGCGGCAAGACCTTCACGATCACGGCGCAGAACGCCTCCAAAGAGAACAAGTTCATCCAATCCGCCCGGCTCAACGGCAAGCCTCTGAACCAGTGGTGGATAGCCCAAAAAGACATCCTCGCGGGCGGCCACCTGGACATGGTCCTGGGTCCCACTCCAAACCTGGAATGGGCGAAGGGCTGTCCGTTGCCGAATTAACCTAAACTCCGCAATTGGAAGTGAACAACAAAGGCGCGAAGACGCGAAGAAAGAGCTGGGAAACGGCAAGTCCGGGTGGGGAATTGGATTCACCTGCCAGGCGAAGGTTCCCGACGGTGGTGAAATGACAGGCATTGCCTTGTTTTCAGCCTTCGCGTCTTCGCGTCTTCGCTGTTCAACTGCGGCCTTCAGGATTTATGCCGGGGAGGCCGCTCAAGCTGCGTGGCTGAGCGCGAAGTGCGACGGCTACGGCTCCACCGCAGCACCCAACGCCCTTGCGCCATATCCCCCACTACTCCCCCAGTAAACACCCAGTAAACCCCCTCTATTAGAATAGAAGGGGTTTAGAGGGGGTATACCAGGGGTATAGTGGGGGTTTAGAATGGGATATGGCGAGGGCAGGGCGCGCAAATGGAGGGGATGGGCTGGAAACCGGCGGGTTGGCGCTGGCTGGATGAGCCGCTCGGCTTACTGGGCGGGGATGCGGGCGGAGATGGTTTTGGGCAGGTCGCGCCAGCCGTTGATTTGTTGCACGGTTCGGATAAAGACGCGCTTGCCGGCGGGCAGCAGCTTGAACGCGTCCAGGTAGAGCTCGGTGATGTCGCTCAGGCCGCCTTGCGGGTCGGGAAGCAGGCCCAGGATTTTGTAGTGGTCCACATAGGAGACGCCGGGGTTCTGGGCCCTGGTGCCGAGGACGACGATGAACTGGACCGGTTGGGCCGAGAGCGCCAGTTGGAGCGAGACGGCGCTGCCGGCGCTGGTAATACTGAGGCCCGACACCGGGTTATCCGGGAAGATGGGGACGGGGCTCGGGGTCGGCGTCATGGGCAAGCCGAACGTGGCCAGTTGCATGTTGATCTTGACGGCCAGTTCGTAGCCCGACAGGACACCGGACTCGCCGAGGACCGGGTGGGTCTGGCGGGTGCGGGCCAAGGTGTTCCAGGCGAGGTACTGCTCGTCGGTTAGGGTGCTCCAGAACGCGCGGGCCTGCTGGAAGGCGATCCGGCAGTCAATCTGCGAGGCGGTGCGGGGGTCGCGCGGGATGACCTTCCGGCGGCGGATGAGCCCATAACGGCTTTGGTAGGTGACAGTCTCGCCGACGCTCCCTGATTGCGGCACATCAAGAATCTTCATACCTGCCTAGGAAAGCAGTCCCTGCGCCGAAAGTCAACTCCGGCATTTCACTGAAGTGGCCTTAAGGTAGCTTGGGCCAGGCTCGGGTCGAGATCCAAGGGACTCTTGGCCTCTCACCCCCCGCCTATGGTAGTGGGGACGTTGCGCGGCTGGGACTTGAGCTCGCTCCAGCCGCCGCTCGTAGGCTACGCGAGTCTCTGTGGCAACCTGTTGCATCGCTAGATGGAAGGATGATCCCGCCAATTCATGACCCGAGGCTGCGGAGGGTAGCCCACGCGCCCGGATGGTCGTAAGGTCAAAAAGTCGTTAAAATCACCTTTACACGGGGTGCCGGGAGACGTAAAACGGCCTTGATGAAGACAAATCCTTCATTTCAGGAGGGCGGGCGTTTGGATAACACCCCAGAATGGGATGTTATCCAGATCTGTATAATCACTGGTTAGACGAGGCCGTATGCGCTGGCGCACTGCAATGCGGGTTCTGCTGGCTTGCGTTCTCATTAGCGTCACGGGCGCGGTGATGTTGAACAGTCGTTCGCCCGCGTTGGTGGGTAAGGAACTGGAGCTTTCTTTCCAGAGCTACAGCAATAGTCCGAGCGGCAAACGTTACGCCTTGTTTTCCGTGACCAATATCGACACTTGTGCCATCCAGTTCGCCAACAGCGGTACAGTCGAGTTTGCTGGTGCTAATATTGTGAGTAATGCTTGGCGCTCGTATGATGTGCATCTTTACCCTGACCCTTTAAGACTCCGCGGGGGCCAACGTTGTATCGTCGCTGCCGAAGCTCCAACCAATCGAGAACCCTGGAGATTGAATGTTGGCGGTATTCGGCGCTCGCTCAAGCAACAGCTCGTGGAGATCACCGGACGCATCCCCCTCATCCCGGACTATAACAACGGGGCTCCGGATTTAGTCTACATCACGTCGAATTGGGCACCGCAATGACCCGGTCAACACCACCATGCAGCGGATGCGAGCCAGCCGTCCAACTCAGTCACAGTACCGACGCTCTGGGCCGCTGGCTCGCACCGCTGATGGTGATCGTTAGCCAGCGATTGCACAAAAATGGCAGCATCGGTGTCTATAGGGTATGACCAGCAAGACAAAAAGGATTCTGTTTGGAACGCTCGCCGCCGTGGCGGTAGTTGTCGCCCTGGACTCTGTTTATCTCCTCGGCTATCGTCACGGGAGCGGGGATGCATTGGATTGGGATTTCTCCGCGGTGGTGGGGGGCAAAGTTGTGAGGGTGGGAAGCGGGGCAGCCCTTCTGCGCTCAAGGATGGTGCCGTTAAAGCCAACCCAAAACGTCAACATCGTGTCCAGGCCATTTGCCTTAACAAACAACCATCCGTGAAACCGGCCGGGCTAACTTTTCGCTGCACTGGACCGGGAGCAGCCGGTTCAGCCAGTGAGCTTCACGTTGGGCTGGGGGACCGGCCGCCAAAGCTCACCAGCCCCAACGGGGCGACATGTTTATAGCCCGCCCCAACCGAAATCTCCGCAAGCCCCGTAGGGGCGGCATGGTGCCATCTCGCACAGGCCATGCCGCCCCTCCGGGGCTTGCGGAAAAGATCGGGGGCGTGGTGGTCACTATAAACATGTCGCTCCTACGGAGCTGGCCCAAGCCGGCTCAGAACGGGGTTAATGAGATTGCCATGTTTTCCTCACCAAGCGGCTGCGGTGGGCTCCGTGCAAGTGTCACTCCTCACTATTGATACTGGCAGGCCGGTCGAGTAACCGGTTTGTTCATGGCCCGGCCGTTGCGGATACAATAAACGGGTCAGCCCATAGCATGGTTCGCGGATTTGCTTTTGGGAGTTGACCGCCGGGGCCACCGATGCGGGGGAAAAGCTAAAGGCTGAAGGCTAAACGCAGAAGTGGGAAAAGGGGAAAAAGCTGACACGCTTGAACACTGAAATGCTGGTCTGCCTTCGGCCCCTTTACGAGGGGGTTATAGAGGGGGGAAGGCTTGACGGCGACACTGTTTTGGTGTCCCTTGATACCATGATTACGAATATCACGTCGAAGACATTGCACGAGAAGACGGGACAGGTGCTGGATCGGCTTCGTCGTGGGGAGCGGTTCCGGGTATTACGGGATGGTGAGCCGGAAGCATTGATGGTGCCGGTGGAAGAAGCCATTGACCCAGAATGGCCTGAGATCATGGCTGAGGTAATGGCCGCGCGCAAGCAAGTCAAGTCCGTCCGGGAGAATCCCATTCTTAAGGAACGAAAGGCCCGCAACTATGCCGCTCGTTTACGCTGACACCTCCGCGCTGTTTGCTTTCTTCCATCCGCGGGACGAGTTCTCTCAGGTGGTCACGGATGCAGTCTTGCAGAGCTTGCCGGACTTTGTCTATTGGTCGTTTCTGCGCTATGAGCTGCGGCACAATCTGCGCCAGAGCCGCACGGACTCGGACGGTGAGGTGGCTTGGAAAGCGCTGCGGGCGGGGGAGCGCACCCACGCCCGACTGCGCTGGCAAAGCGATTTGCGCACTGAGTTCGTGATCGAAGCCGCGGACGAATTGAGCGCCCAATCCGCGCTGGCGTCGAAAGCCGGAAGCGCCGACTTTCTGCATGTGGCAGCCGCGCGGCGCTTGCATCTGCTCTCTGGCTTGGACGAGTTCTGGACCTGTGACGCCGAGCAAGGGGCTTTGGCATCCGCCGCGGGGCTGAAGGTGAGGCGCTTCGACCTGAAGCAAGGCAAAAGCAGAAAGTAGGAAGCTGAAAGCTGAAATCGGAGTACAGATGTGGCCGTTAATCAGTGATTGGTGAACGGTGGCCAGAAAGGCGCTGATTGTCGAGGGCAGCGGCAGCGGTTATCGAAGACGGCGTTCGATTACGTGCATCTCAACCCAGTGCAGGCGCACCTGCGGGGCACGGATGAGCGACTGCTGGCCTACCCGTGGAGCAGCTTTGGTTGGTATCTGGCGGCACCGGAGCACCGGCCCGGCTGGGTGCGGGTTGACCGCTTGTTGGGTGAGCACGGTATTCAGCAGGACTCGCCGGCAGGGCGGCAGGAATTCGAGCGGCAAATGGAGGCCCGTCGGCTGGAGGAGGCGGACGAGGAAGAGATCAAGGCGCTGCGGCGCGGCTGGTGCCTGGGCAGCGAGCTGTTCCGGCAGAAGATGCTGGAGCTGATGGAGGGCAAGCTCGGGGAAAACCACTCCGGGGAACTCCACCGGGAAACCGCCGAGCAAAAGGCCAACCGCATTATCTGCGAGGAACTTTCACGGTTGGGCTGGCAGGAGTCTGATTTGACCGCTCGCAGGAGAAGCGACCCGGGGAAGGTGGCCATCGCTGCGCGGCTGAGGCCGGAAACCACTCTGCCCATCAAGTGGATTGCCGCGCGACTGCAGATTGGCACGGCCAAAGGGGCTAAGCCCGTGCTTTATCGTTTGGCCCGTGGGCAACACCAACGCAAACCCGGGAGGGTTGACGAACCAGGCGCACAACTGGAATTCCAATCTACGGTTTGGAGGCAAGACCTTCACGCTCGTCGCCAGGAATGCCTCCAAAGAGAACAAGTTCATCCAGTCCGCCCGGCTCAACGGCAAGCCGCTGAACCAGTGGTGGATTCGGCAGAAGGACATCCTGCAAGGCGGACGGTTGGAGCTGGAACTCGGCCCCGCGCCCAACCAGGAGTGGGCGAAAGGGTGTCCGTTGCCGGACTGACTCTTGGCCGCCCGCTCGAATGGTAGCAGCCGACGCGAGGGGGTGTTGCCCAAACAAGTTTCTTCCTTCTGCATTCCCGCTTGGCTTTACTTTCGGCACTGAATCGCGCATTGTAGCCGGACATGATACGCATAGGGATCAGATGTTTCCTGACGGTTTGGCTGGTGCTGTTTGGCGCGCAGCCGGACTTGCTGTGGGCACAGGCGAAGACCGAAGAGGCAGCCGGGCCGGACTTCAAGGAAGTCTATGACCTTGTCCGCGCGCATCTGGCGGGGATGAGCGAGGCGCAATTGAACCAGGCGGCGGTGCAGGCGCTGGTCTCTGGCTTTGGCTCCCGGGTCTCGCTGGTAACGAACGGGGCGGCGGCTAAAGCTCAGGCGGGCGCGCCGTTGGTGAGCAAGTCGAGCGTGTTTGATGGCGACATCGGCTACATACGGATTGAGCAGGTCGGGGACGGGCTGGCGAGCGCGGTGCGCGAGGCGTGCAACAAGCTGGCCGCGACGAACAAATTGGCCGGGGTGATCCTCGATTTGCGCTACACGGCCGGCGGCGACTACGCGAGCGCGGTCGCGACGGCTGAGCTGTTCGTCAAAAAGGCTCAGGCGCTGCTGAACTGGGGTAACGGCATGGTGCGGTCCAAGGACAACAGCGAGGTCTTGTCCGTGCCGGTGGCGGTGCTGGTGAATCGGCAGACCATGGGCGCGGCGGAAGCCCTGGCGGCCGTCCTGCGTGAAACGGGGTCGGGTCTGATCCTGGGGAGTACCACAGCGGGCCAGGCGATGATCGCACAGGAGTTTCCCCTCAAGAACGGCGAGCGGCTGCGCATTGCGACGGCGCCGATCCAATTGGGCGACGGCTCGGCATTGTCGGGGCAGGGGCTCAAACCGGACATTGCGGTGGAAGTGACGCCGGCCGACGAGCGCACGTTTTACGCCGACGCATACAAAGTCCTGAGCCGGGCGGAGCTGTTGACCGGGGGCGGTCCCGGGCTGACCAACTCGGCGAGCGGAACCAACCGCCCGGCGCGGCGTCCGCGCTTCAACGAAGCCGAGCTGGTGCGCGAGCGCCGGGAAGGCATCAGCGAGGCGGATATGACGGCTCTGCGGGAGCGCGATCCGGAGCGGGCGCTGGTGAACGACCCAGCCCTGGCGCGGGCGCTGGATCTGCTGAAAGGGCTGGCCTTGGTGAGACGCTGAAACATGAAGACAAAGCAGGAAGACAAAGCAGAAATTGGGAAAGCAGAAAGCAGAAATCCGAAGCTGCTCGTTTTGCTTTCCGCCTCTGCTTATTTCTGCTTTCTGCTTTCCCAATTTCTGCTTTTTCCCATATGAAGACCGTCCTATTTGTTTGCACCGGAAACGTATGCCGCAGCCCGATGGCGGAGGGCATCTTTCGCCAGGCCGTGCGGGGATGCGGAGACTACCGGGTGCTGTCGGCTGGGCTAGGCGCGGCCGAAGGCCAGCCCCCCAGCGCTTACGCGGTGCGGGCGGTCAAGGAGCTGGGCATTGACATATCTGGCCTGCGCAGCCGCATGCTGACCGCCGAGCTGGTAAAGCAGGCAAATTACATCTTCGGCATGACCCACAGCCACCTGGACACGGTGGCGATGTTGTATCCGCAGGCAGCGGAAAAGATCTTCCTGCTGCGCGAATTCGATGAGACGCTCGATGCGTTCGACAAGGACATCAGTGACCCGATCGGCGGGTCCTACGAAGTGTATCTTAGCTGCCGGGATCAAATAGAGCAGGGGATCGTGTCGCTGCTGCGGTTCCTCGAACAGTGCCAGATGGCGGCGGCTTCAGCGGGCACCCGGTCGGCTACGGCCGCCAGCGGCGGCGGCGGAGGCGGCAATGAACATAAACAACACACAATGGAAACTCGAATCATTCCCACTGACTATCGTCTGCAAGCGGTTGACCCCGAAGTGGCCGAGGTCATCGAGCACGAGCGCCTGCGCCAGCAGGAGAATATCGAGCTGATCGCCAGCGAGAATTTCACCAGCCCCGCCGTCATGGAGGCGCAAGGCTCGGTGCTGACCAATAAATACGCCGAGGGCTACCCGAAGAAGCGCTGGTACGGCGGCTGCGAGAACGTGGACGTGATCGAGCAGCTCGCCATTGATCGGGCGAAGGCGCTGTTCGGCGCCGAACATGCCAACGTGCAGCCGCACTCCGGCAGCGGTGCCAACATGGCGGTCTATTTCGCCTTCCTCAAACCGGGCGACAAGATGCTGACCATGGACCTGACGCACGGCGGCCATCTGACGCACGGGAACAAGGCCAATTTCTCCGGCAAGTTCTTCGAGTTCGTCCACTACGGCGTTCGCAAAGAGGACGAGCGCATTGATTACGAACAACTGGCGCAGATGGCGCGTGAGCATCAGCCGAAGATGATCACGGTCGGCGCCAGCGCCTACCCGCGCATCATTGACTTCGAGCGGATGGGCCAGATTTCCCGCGAGGTGGGAGCTTATCTGCTGGCGGACATCGCGCACATCGCGGGATTGGTGGCCGCGGGGCTGCATCCCAGCCCGGTGTCCCATGCGGATTTCGTGACGACGACGACGCATAAGACCCTGCGCGGCCCCCGCGGCGGGCTGGTGTTGTGCAAGGAGAAGTATGCGAAGGAGATTGATTCGCAGGCGTTCCCCGGGATTCAAGGCGGGCCGCTCATGCACGTGATCGCGGCCAAGGCCGTTTGCCTGCATGAAGCGATGCTGCCTTCGTTCAAGGTTTATCAGAAGCAAATCCTGCTGAACGCGGTGGCCCTGGCGGACGGGATGAAGCGCAACGGCTTCCGGCTCGTGAGCGGGGGCACCGACAATCATCTGATGCTGGTAGATGTGGGCGCGCGCGGCGTGACTGGCAAGGAATGCCAGGCGGCTCTCGATCTGGCCGGCATCACCGTGAACAAGAACACGATTCCATTCGAGACCCGGTCCCCCTTCCAGGCGAGCGGCATCCGGTTGGGCACGCCCGCGGTGACGACGCGGGGGATGGCGGAGGCCGAGATGGCGGCGGTGGCGGACATGATCAGCGAAGTGTTGCTGGACCTCAAGAATGTGGAGGCCATCGCCAAGGTGCGCCAGCGCGTGCGTGAGCTGACCGCCCGGTTCCCACTGCCCTACTGAGGGGAAACGCAGAAACAGTATTTCAGTGTTTCAGCGTTTCACCAAGGCCAGCCCCTTCAGCAGGTCCAGTGCCCGCGCCAGTGCCGGATCGTTCTTGAGAAAGCAGAAAGCAGAAATAAGAAGGGGCGGATTTCTGCTTTCTGTTTTCCCAATTTCTGCTTTGTCTTGAGTTGACAGGGTGGCCAATCTGCGCCAAGTTGTATCTGAGTTCAGCGTAAGATTTCCCTTGCCAAATCGAGGGATTGCCGAGACCCTTGCAATACGCTCCCAGTTGGTAGCCATTCCAATTTGAGTTAACCGAAACGTTTGTCGTCCAATGAGGAGCCGGGCTGGCTGAACAGCCTCGAGGTGGTCTCCCCCGATGTAACAATTTAAAATCCAGTATTATTGATCTATGCCAAGACCTAAAAAGGCCAAAACAAAGGTGGCCAAAGTAAGCAAAGTAAGCAAAGTAAGAGTTGAAGTGAACGTGGACGGCAACGTAGCCGAATCCGCCCCGGCAGACGCCCCGGCAGACGCCCCGGCAGACGCCCCGGCAGCCGTGGCGGTAGCCGAACCATCTGCCGAAGCACTCCAGCCGCCTACTAAACCGATCGAGACTAGCGAAGCGGAAAAGGCCCCAGCCAAGGGCGCGCCAAAAGCCAACAAGGACCAGGTCGCCCCGGCCTCCGTCAACATTGCCAAGCTGCAGGCGATGTCCATGCCTGAGTTGAACCAGATGGCCCGCGACCTGAGCGTGGAAAACTTCGGCACGATGCGTAAGCACGAGGTGATCTTCCACATCCTGCAGAAGAATGCCGAGCGCGCCGGAATTCTGTTTTCAGAGGGCGTGCTGGAAGTCCTGCCGGAAGGCTTCGGCTTCCTGCGCTCCCAGAGCTTCAATTACCTTCCCTGTCCCGAGGATATTTATGTCTCGCCCTCTCAGATTCGCCGGTTTGATTTGCAGACCGGCAACCTGATCGCGGGCCAGATCCGGCCCCCCAAAGAGAAGGAGCGATTCTTCGCGCTGCTGAAAGTCGAGGCTGTGGATCAGGAAGATCCCGACAAGGCGAAGGACAAGACGCATTTCGACAACCTGACGCCGCTCTTCCCCAACCGGCGGTTCATTTTGGAGACCACGCCCGACGAGCTATCTACGCGGGTGCTGGACCTGGTGTGCCCGATTGGCAAAGGGTCGCGTGGGCTGATCGTCGCGCCGCCGCGCACGGGCAAGACCGTGCTGATGCAGAAGCTCGCCAACGCGATGCTGAAGAACAACCCAGAGACCTACCTGTTCATCCTGCTGATTGACGAGCGGCCCGAGGAAGTCACCGACATGGAACGTTCCTGCCGCGGCGCCGAGGTCATCAGCTCGACGTTCGACGAACCGCCGGAACGGCATGTGCAGGTGGCGGAAATGGTGATCGAGAAGGCCCGACGCATGATCGAGCACAAGCGGGACGTGGTCATCCTGCTGGACTCCATTACGCGCCTGGCGCGCGCTTACAACACGGTGCAGCCGCACTCGGGCAAGATTCTGTCCGGCGGCGTGGATGCCAACGCGCTCCACAAGCCGAAGCGGTTTTTCGGCGCGGCCCGCAATATCGAGGAGGGCGGTTCGCTGACGATTATTGCGACGGCGCTGGTGGATACCGGTTCGCGCATGGACGAGGTGATCTTCGAAGAGTTCAAGGGCACGGGCAACATGGAGATTTGCCTGGACCGTGCGCTGGTGGACCGCCGTATTTTCCCCTCCATCAACATCGAGCGTTCCGGCACCCGCAAAGAGGAATTGCTCTACCACCCGGAGGAATACAACAAGGTGGTCATTCTTCGCCGCGCGCTCACCGGAGTGCCGTGCGTTGAAGCGATGGAACTGGTGTTGGGCAAGCTCAGGAAGACGGGCAGCAACATCGAGTTCCTGCTCGGCATGAGCGTAGGCTAAGTCCAGAGGTAAATCCTCCGCGTCTGCCGGAGGACTCGAAGGGTTTGATGGTTCCGGCAATGGCCTGGCGGGTGTGGTTGGAGTAAGGCGCGTTCCCCCTCACCCTAGAGGAGAGGGTGCCAGGCCCGGCGCTGGGAATGCCGGAGCGCCACAATTGGTCGTAGCGCGTCGGATACTTCTCCCTCTCCTCCGGGGAGAGGGTAGGGTGAGGGGGAATGGGTGCCCTGAGCTGGAAATGGGCTCAGTCAAATCCCACGCCTCCCCAAACCCAAGCGGGTTAGGAGTCCTGCGGTTACTTCGCGTTCGCCACTCGCTCCCACCGGTCGGTCCTCGCGGACTTGAGCACCGCGTCGCAGACGTATTGGGTTTCCAACGCATCGCGGAAGGTCGGGCTGGCCGGTTTCTTCGTGCCGAGACTCTCGATGAAGTCCGCCAACTGGTGGACAAAGCTGTGCTCGTAGCCGATCTGCAAGCCGGGCACCCACCACTTGCCCATGTAGGGGTGATCGCCGTCGGTGACATGGATGTTGCGCCAACCGCGCAATCGTCCTTCATCGCGGTGCTCGAAATACTGGAGGCGATGCAGATCGTGCAGGTCCCAGAAGATTGAGGCGTGCTCGCCGTTGATCTCGAAGGTGTAGAGCGCCTTGTGCCCGCGCGCATAGCGGGTGGATTCAAAGGTCGCCAGTGAGCCGTTCTTGAACCGGGCAAGGAAAGAACAGGCGTCGTCAATGCCGACCTTCTCCACTTTGCCGGTCTCAGTGTGCTTGCGCTCCTTGATAAACGTCTCCGTCATCGCCGTCACCTTGTCAATGCTGCCGTTGAGCCACAGCGCAGTATCAATGCAATGCGCCAGGAGGTCGCCCGTGACGCCGCTGCCGGCGACTTTCACGTCCAGGCGCCACAACCCCGGGCCGCCTTGGGGCAGATCCTTTGACATTGTCCAGTCCTGCAGGAACTTCGCGCGGTAGTGGAAGATGCGCCCGAGCCGGCCTTCATCAATGATCTGTTTGGCCAGCGTGACGGCGGGGATGCGGCGGTAATTGTATGACACCATGTTGGGCACGCCGGCTTTCTCGATGGCCTGAACCATCTTCAAGCCCTCCGGTCCATTGCGCGCCAGCGGTTTCTCGCACAGGATCATCTTGCCGGCCTTGGCGGCGGCGATGGCGACTTCCCGGTGCATGTGGTTCGGGAGGGTGATGTCCACGAGGTCAATGTCCTTGCGGGCAATGAGCTTGCGCCAATCCGTTTCGCAGGATTCGTAGCCCCAGGTGGCCGCGAAGGCCTTGACCCTGGCCTCGTCGAGGTCGCAGACCGCCTTCAAAACGGGCTGATATTCGAGGTCAAAGAAATTGTTGACCTTGCGTGAGGCGTTGGAGTGGGTGCGGCCCATGAAGCCGCAGCCGATGAGTCCGATGTTGAGTTTCTTCATAAGGGATGCCTGGCTTATTAGTGCTATTTAGTGATTGGTGACGGTCATCATTTGCGGCCCAATCTTTAGCGGCTCCCGGCTTGCACATCAAGCCCTAGTTGCTGCCTGCAGATGGAGACCAGGGCTGCGCCAAAGTCCGGCCAGTTGAGGGAAGATCTTGTTCCGCAGCCCTGAAATCCGAAGACCGCCCGGTGAAGTAGCAGGAAGATTTCACGGGCCAAGGAAGGCCGAAACCCGAAAGAAGGCCGAAATCCGAATTCCGAGAATGGCCTAATTCGATTGGCTGCAGCTCCGCCGGGGTGGCTATCTGAGAATTGCTGCACGTGGGTGGCAGTGGGCTAAAGCCGAAGTCAGCGGCCTGCTTGCGAGGGAAGCTCACGCAGTTTCACATTGCGGAACCAGACTTCACACCCGTGGTCCTGGAGCAGGAGGTGAGCCTTGACCTTGTTGCCGAAGCCTGCGGCGTTCTTGAACTTGCTCGCCGCCACGGCTGCGTTGACCACGTCGCTGCCACACTCGTATTCGAGGACCTTCTCGCCGTTGAGCCAATGCTCGACATGGTTGCCCTTGACCAGAATCCGCGAGGAATTGATTTCCCCCGGCGGCTTGACTCGCGTAGGGCCTGGCGGGAGCACGTCATAGAACGCCGCCGTGAACTGCTTGCGGTTGCCTTTCTTGATGCCGGGCTCGCGCTCGTCATCGAGCATCTGATACTCGTGTCCGAGCACCTGGGAACGCGACTCCAGCACGAAATACTTCACGCCGCTGTTGCCCGCCTGGGCGAGCCTCCAATCCCATTGCAGCTCGAAGTCATCGAACTCGGCGTCCGTGATGATGTCGCCGCCGCCCTTGGCCAGACAATGTAGCCAACCCTCTTCGACCACCCAGCCTTTCTCGGGGAAGGACTGTTTCTTGAACGTGTGCCAGCCTTGCGTGGTGGTGCCGTCGAACAGCAGTTTCCAGCCGGCAGACTTCTCCTCGTCAGCAAGCTGATTGGCCGGGGCTGCCGAAAGTAGCGCCGTGCTGGCCAGCAGGAATGCCAGAATCCAATGTGGGCCCGTCAAGTAGCGGATATTCATGCGGCCATGAGAATACGGCCCGACGCGGATGGCAATGATATTCCGGCGGGGCAGATTGCGTCAGTTCTGCAAAAACCTGACCAGTTCCGCCCGGATTTGCTCCAGACGGCGGTGGGCGGTCTCGCTTGTCTCGTCGCTACTTCTTCCGCGTAGCCGGTTTCTTGCGTGCGGGCTTCTTCGCCTTAGAAGGAGCCTTTCGGGCGACTTCCACTTTGCGGGATTTGGCTTTGACCGGCGCTTTGGCGCGGACTGGTTTGGCTATGGGCTTGCGGGTGGGCTTCTTCGCCGCTTTCTTCGCAGGACCTTGAGCTACCGCCTTCCGGGCCTGCTTGGGCGCAGGCTTGGCGGCTTTTGTTCTCTTGATTGCAACAGCGGGGGGCGTGGCTTTGGTCAGCGGACCAGCTTCCTCGTGCCAGCCGTGCGCGTCGCGCACCGCAAGCATGGCCCGCAGGATATCGTTCCACGTCTCCTGCTGCATCATGGTGGCATTGGGGAACATGCAGCCGTCCCAGCAGATATGGCGGAATGCTTTGGTCAACCGGCCGTCGTCACCATGCAGCCAGTAGCCGGCGTGGTGGGCGATGGTGAGCTTGCCATTCGGATCATCCGGCAGGCAATGATGGCCGGTCTTATCGTGCGTGCCTGAGCCGTGGACAGTCGCGTCGTTTTGGGCGACATGGAAGTCAATGGTCCAGGGGCGCAGCGCGCTGGTGAGCGTCTGCATCGCCTCGTTCAGCCGTTGTGGGTCCGACCAATCCCAATTCGGCGGCAGGATAGCGTCTTCCTCGGCGTTAAAGCCAAGGGTGTAGAGGAGGGTATGTGCCATATCGGCTTGGAAGCCCAGCGTCTTGGGCCGATTCACTCGTTGCAGCAGGTCCACCATTTTCTTCCAGCTATGCATGCCACCCCAGCAGATTTCTCCCTCCGCCGCCAGGCGTTCGCCGAAATCCTCCGCCACATCGCACGCCTCGTTGAACGTCCGGGCGATCTTTTTCTGGCTGGCTTCCGGGTCCTTCGTCCAATCCGCCACGCCGGATGCCGAGTCAATGCGCACCACGCCGTAGGGCCGGACTCCGAGTTCGCGCAGTTTCCGGGCGATGCGACAAGCCTTGCTGACTTGCCCGACGAATTGCTTGCGCTCCTCATCGCTGCCCATCGCCGAACCGCCGCCCGTTGGCGGCCACACGGGCGCGACGACCGAGCCCACGACGAAGCCCTTTGAGCGGACCTTGTCGGCCAGGCGCTTGAGCCCCTCGTCGTCGATGTCGATGCTGACGTGCGGGTCGAAGAGGAACAGGTCCACACCGTCGAATTTGATGCCATCCACCTCCGCCTTGGCGGTCAGGTCGAGCATGGTATCGAGGTCAATGCACGGTTCGGCGCCGGGGCTGCCTTTGCCGACCAGGCCGGGCCACATGGCGTTGTGAAGTTTGGGATAGTTGCTATGGCTATGCTGTGCGCTCATAAAGTTGTCCTTTCAGTTTGTGCTTCAGAACCATGCAAGAGAACAACGCGTCAGGCAATAATAAAGTGGGGACGCCGCGAAGCCCGAAATCCGAATACCGAAGGCCGAATGAAATCCGAAGTCCGAAACCCGAAGTCGCCCCGATTCAAGGACGCCAGGAGAACGTCGAGTTCCGTTACTTCGGCTTTCGGTTTTCGGGTTTCGGCCTTCTTTCGGTTTTCGGTTTTCGGGTTTCGGTCTTCGGATTTCCATCGGGCCGGCGGTGTTCTCCTTGCCATTGGCCAAACTCCCGCCCTGCCGCTCTCGCGCCATTGCCTTGCGCCGCTCATGGCGTTAGCTTCCCGGTAGCTTGAGCGTGCGAACGAAATCCAACGAGACAGTCAGCGAGCAGCTTTGCCCCAGGTGCGGGCTCTGCTGCAACGGGGTCATCTTCGCCAACCTCGCGCTGCAGCCGGGCGATTCTGCTGCGCGACTGCGGTCGCTTGGCTTGCCGGTCCGCCATTCGCATTCTGCCTTGCGCCCGCCGCACTTGACGCAGCCGTGCGCTGCGTTCGACGGCTGCCGGTGCCGCGTTTACGCGGACCGTCCTAAGTACTGCCGCCAGTTCGAATGTGTGCTTCTCAAGCGCGTCAAAGCGGGCCAGACAGTACCCGCCGCCGCCGGGCGCATCATTCGCACCGCTCGTGCGCGGGCCGATAAAGTCCTCCGCCTGCTCCGCGCGCTGGGGGATGCCGATGAACAACTCCCCCTGAGTGCCCGCTTCCGGCGCACGAGCAGGCGGCTCAAGGAGCATGAGCTGGACAAAGAAACGGCGGATGCGTATGGGCACCTGACCTTGGCCTTCCATGACCTCAATCTGCTTTTGGGGGATGCGTTTTATCCGGGCAGCACGCGGCACGGGTCGAAATCCGGCGCTTGGGGAGCAGGGAGTGCGCTGATTTGCGCTGCTTTGGTTTTATTCGCCGCCGCTGGCCGCCTTTCGGCCGATCAGGTCGAGCTGCAGAATGGCGACCGCTACGTCGGCCATGTGCTGTCCCTTAATAGCAATGCCGTGGTAATGCAAAGCGAAGTGCTGGGAACCCTGCGCCTGCCCAGGAGCAAGGTGGCGGTCATCACGCTGGGACCTGGATCAACTACCAACTCCCTTGGTCTGCCCTTGGCGGCCACTGCGCAGACACCCCCGTTATCTGCAGCGCCCACCAATGCGGCCTCGAATCCGTCCCCGGCCCTTTCCGGACTCAGCACGAGCACCAACCTCATTCGGCAGGTGCAGAAGCAGTTCCTGAGCGGTGTCGGCCCCGAAGCGAACACCAAGTTCAATGAACTGCTCGGCGGCCTGATGAGCGGCAAGCTGAGCGTGGATGACATCCGGGCCGAAGCCAAGTCCGCCGTTGACCAACTCCGCACCCTCCAGCGAGAGTCGGGCGAGGATGCCGGGTTTGCCTCCAGCGCCTACCTCTCGATCCTGGACCACTTCCTCAAGGAGACGGCGCCCTTAGGTTCCGCGACCAACGCCCCAGCATCCCCGCCCCCCTCCAAGCCCCCGCCTGCCGAGAAGGACGAATGACGCGGCCAATGCTGTAAGGCCGATTTCCAGGTGCAGTATCGCGTGTTTCCAAACTCGCAGGCGTCCAGAGACGTGGACAGGGTGCGGAGTCTGCAAGACTCGTGGACTTGTGGGTCGGCAATACGGCAGTTTGGGAAATCTGGGCAATTGGGAAACACCGCCCGGTCAGGCGCGACGGGGGCCGGGATGGAACACTGCGAGGCGAACCGCGTGAAAGCCAGGCCAAAAAGCGCTGCAAGCCACCGCAGAGGCAATCTCCCTGCTGCTGGCGCTCTTGCTAGCCCACCCCCTTCCGTCGCCTCTGTCCTTTCCCGGATTAGCTTGCCAGAAGCTGAAGCTCAGCGTACGAGATGACCCATGCAACGTTTGCTTGTGATGACCGTGATTGGTCAGGACCGGCCAGGTCTGGTGGAATCGGTTGCCGCTTTGGTGGCGGAGCACGGTGGCAATTGGCTGGAAAGCCGAATGTCCCGTTTGGGCGGGCAGTTTGCCGGAATCCTGCGGGTGGAGGTCCCCGGCGAGAAAGAACAGGCCCTGACTGCGGGTTTGAAGAAGCTGGAATCGCGGGGGCTCACTATCGTGGTGTATCCGGACCAGCCCAAACCATCGGTGGCGCCTGCCAGCGAGAGTGTGCTGGAGATTGTCGGCCAGGACCGGCCTGGCATTGTGCGTGAGATCTCCCATGCGCTTGCCAGCTTCGGCGTGAACGTCGAAGAGCTTCAAACCGAGTGCGCGAGCGCGGCCATGTCCGGGGAAACCCTCTTCAAGGCCCGCGCCCGGCTGAGCATCCCCTCATCGTGCAACGCAGCGGAGATCCGCCAGAAGCTCGAGCGGATTGCGGCAGACCTGATTGTGGAGATCTCACTCGCGGAATTGCCCGAGCCGCAGCGCTCGTAGTTCTCGTGTCGGCTTAATGCGGAGCGCGGACACTCCTGTCCGCTCCGGTCAGCCCGAGGGGAGCGCTGACACTCCTGTCCGCTCCGGTC
>CAIWJG010000278.1 GCA_903912925.1 uncultured Verrucomicrobia subdivision 3 bacterium
CTTCCAGACCTTAGGCGTAATCCTAACATTATGGCCCGCGAGCACCCCGAGAGCGTAAAGCGTTTGAGCGTAGAGCGTGGTGACCTCGAACGCGCTGCGACGCTCCACGCTCTTACGCTCCTCGTTCGGCTTTCGGTTTTCGGATTTGCGCCCGAACGCCGCGTGGGGGCACGCGGTCTACAGGGAGCCCGAACGCCGCGTGGGGGCACGCGGCCTACAGGGAGCGCCCGAACGCCGCGTGGGGGCACGCGGCCTAGAGGGAGCTGCTCGCTGGAAACGGGAGGACCTTAGCGCAGCGACCGGCCATTCCCTCCCCAGCTCCCCGCTAAATCCACTGAGACCAGTATCGACAGAGGACAGAAATCAGGTAACCTGCGAGCGACTACACCTGTCTGATTAAAGACAACCTGTCCGGTTGAATGAATTATGGCAAAAGACGGCAAGTTCCGTTGGTCGAAGTGGATATTGATCTTAGTAGTGCTCGGTGCTGCGGTCGGCGGCGTGATGTACTTCAAGAACGACCACACCGAGGCGCCGCAGTATCAAACTGCCGCCGTCACCCGCGGCGACCTGATACAAGTGGTAACCGCCAGCGGGACGCTGAATCCGGTCCTCAACGTGCAGGTCGGGAGCCAGATTTCCGGCAACATCGCCAAGCTGTTCGCCGACTACAATTCCCTGGTCAAATCCAATCAGGTCGTCGCCCAACTGGACCCGGCGATCTTCCAGGCCAGCGTGCATCAGGCCGAGGGGGACCTGGCCAACGCCAAAGCCGGGCTCGAACTGCAGGAAGCAGAAACCAAGCGCTCCGAAGCGCTCTCCAAGGCCAAGCTCCTCTCGCAATCCGACTACGACAAAGCGGTCGCCACCCTGCACCAGTCGGAGGCGCAGGTAAAAATTAAGCAAGCGGCCTTGGAACGCTCCCAACTGGATTTGGCGCACTGCACCATTTACGCGCCAGTGGACGGGATCGTCATTTCGCGCAATGTCGATGTGGGCCAGACCGTCGCGGCCAGCATGAACGCGCCGGTGCTGTTCCAAGTCGCCAACGATCTCGCCAAGATGCAGATCGATGCGAATGTGTCCGAGGCTGATGTGGGCACGGTCGAGGAGGGACAGAATGTGAGTTTCACCGTGGATGCGTATCCCAGCCGCACCTTTGTCGGCCGGGTCATCCAAATCCGCAATGCGCCCCTCACGGTGCAAAACGTCGTCACCTACGACACCGTCATCGGCGTCACCAATGCCGATTTCAAGCTCAAGCCCGGGATGACGGCGACCGTCTCGATCACAACCGCCCAGCGCACGAACGTGTTAAAAATCCCGAACGTCGCGCTGCGCTTCAAGCCGCTGGAGCCGACCACCAACCAGACCCTGGTGGCGCGACTGCTGGCGAAAATTGGTTTGGGCAACGAGCCAAAGGCAGCGGCGACGAACGTCATGGAGGTCGCGAAAGCTGGAGGCACCAACCAAGCCGGGACGGCGGGGAATGCCTCGCTGCCGCTTACCGGCGATGAGCCGCCCGAGGTATTAGCGCGCCGAGTGCGCGAGATGCGGGATCGAGGAGAACAGCCGCCGCCAGCTATACAGGCTAAGCTGCGGGAGCTGTACCAGAGCGGCGCGTTGCAGCGGACTGGCCAGGGCGGCGGAGGCGGTTCACGGCCTCGGTCAGCACCTGCCTGGCGCAACACTTATGTTCTGTCCACTAACACACCGCCCGGCGGCGGTGACCCCGTCTCCAAGCCTGAAGCGATGCGCGTGAGGCTCGGCATCACCGACAGCTCTTACACCGAGGTCCTCGAGGGCCTGAAAGAAGGGGACCCAGTCATCACCTCGGTCAAACTGCCCGCGGCCCAGGCGGCTGCGCCAGCGCCGGCAGGTCAGAGTCCGTTTGGCGGGCCGCCGCGAATGCGCTAATGAGCCATGCCGCCCCAACCGGAGAACGCGGCCGCCAAAGTCACCACGGGGCCGGAGGAGATCACCGGCCAGCCACGCCGCGTGGTGGCCAAGGCGGTGCCATGGCGGCAGACGTTCGCCGCGCTCAAGCACCGCAATTTCCGGCTCTTCTTCTTTGGCCAGTTGATTTCACTGACCGGCACGTGGATGCAGAACACGGCCCAAAGCTGGCTGGTCTATCAGCTCACGGGTTCCAAGCTGCTGCTGGGCATCGTCGCCGCCGTGGGTTCCGCGCCGATGCTGCTGTTCTCGCTGTGGGGCGGGTCGGTGGCGGACCGGCAACCCAAACGGGCCGTGCTGCTGTGGACGCAGAGCGCGATGATGGTGCTAGCGTTCTTGTTCGCCGCGCTGGTCTGGAGCGGGCTGGTACGGCCCTGGCACATCCTGGTCCTGGCAGCGCTCGGGGGAGTGGCGATGGCGTTCGACATGCCGGCGCGCCAGGCATTCATGGTCGAGATGACCAGCCGCGAGGACCTGATGAATGCGCTGTCGCTCAACAGCTCGATCGTCAACGGCGCGCGGGTCGCCGGACCGGCGGCAGCGGGGATCCTCATCGCGCAGGCGGGCCTGACGGCGTGCTTCGTCCTGAACGGACTGAGTTTCGTGGCAGTACTGGCGGGTCTCCTGATGATGCAGTTGCCGCGGTTCCTGCCGCCCACCCAGCCGGAATCCAACTGGCAACATGCCTTGGACGGGTTTGCTTACGTGGCGAGGCACCGGCGGGTGCGCACCCTGTTGCTGCTGTTCGCCATCGTCGGCGTTTTTGGCTGGTCGTATTCGGTGCTGTTGCCTGCGTTTGCCACAGATGTGCTGCACGTCGGCAGCCGCGAATACGGAATGCTGCTCAGCGCCAACGGCATGGGCGCGCTGTTCGGAGCACTGACCGTAGCCACTTATGGCGATGGCCTGCCCCGGCGGTTGTTGGTATTCGGCGGCTTGGGACTCTTCTCGCTGATGCTGCTGTTGCTGGCGGTGACGCAGAATTACTGCCTGGCGCTGATCTTCCTGGCGATCGCCGGCTGGGGCATGCTGCTCTACTTCTCCACCACCAACACCTTGATCCAGTTGGGTGTGGCCGACGGCATGCGCGGGCGCGTCATGGGCATTTGGGCGCTGGTATTCGGCGGCATGATGCCGGTGGGCGGCATAGAGGCCGGTGTCCTGTCGCACTGGCTCGGGGTGCCGGCGGCGGTTGCCATCGGCGCGGTAGTGTGCGGCGCCGCGGCGCTGGTGGCGTGGTGGGTGGTAAGCCGGAAACCGCCCAGCCCCGCCGCCGGTCCGGAGTGAATGAGTTGCAAAGTTACAAGCGTTACAAGCGTTACAAGAGTTACATCGTTACAACACCCCATGCAACCCATGTAACCCATCCCTGATCCTCGCCTAATTTCCTCATCCCCTCAAAGAAAGTGAAGTGGGATGCAATTATTTGCATGTTTGGGGTTGACTATTACCTATATAAAAGCTATATGTCATCCCCATGTCAGCCCGCTTGCCCCTGCTGCACAAGA
>CAIWJG010000279.1 GCA_903912925.1 uncultured Verrucomicrobia subdivision 3 bacterium
CCCACCCCTAACCGCAGTGCTGGCATGTCGCCGCTGCTTGACCTCAGGCTGACGCTCTGATCTGCGAGCCACAGTGCTCCGGGCAGCACGTCAAAAACAATCGGACGATGTCCCCGTTTATCCCCCCCCATTTACCAGGAACTCGCGAATGCGCCCGGCACCGGCGCGGGCGAAGTTTGCGTCTGGACAGTCGCCCGGGGAGTCTGAATATTACCCGGCAGACGCTTGGAATGATGAAATTTGCTGTGAACATGAATCGGGCAAGCCGGGCGGGTGACCCGGAAGCCTCAATCCTGTACCCGTCCCCCTATTGACCATGGCAACAAGTTCCTTCACAAAGAAGAGCCTGGGGTTGGAATCGCCGGAGCCGGCGGTCACGCCGCCGCCTGCGACCAGTCCCACAACCTTCGTCAAGAAACCGAAGCTCCCCAGCCGCAAATCCCGCAAGCGCGACATTCCCGAGGGCCTGTGGACCAAGTGCCCGAAGTGCGCGACGATGGTCTTCGACAAGGAGTTGGACGAGAACCTGAAAGTTTGCCCGCACTGCCAGCATCATTTTCCCATCGGCGCCCGGGAGCGCATTCATTCTCTGGTGGGAACCTGCACGTTCGAGGAGATGGATGCGAGCATGACGAGCGTGGACGTACTCAACTTCACGGGGACGGCCTCCTACATCTCCAAACTGGAGGATTACCAGAAATCGACCGGCCTGAAGGATGCGGTGATCACCGGGATCTGCAAGATCGGCGAGCACCGGGCGGGGCTGGGCGTGATGGATTTCACTTTCCTGGGCGGCTCGATGGGATCGGTCGTGGGCGAAAAGCTGACGCGGCTGATCGAGCGGAGCACCGAGAAAGCGCTTCCGCTGATCATCATCTCGACCAGCGGCGGGGCGCGGATGTATGAGGGCATGTTCAGCCTGATGCAGATGGCCAAGACCTGCGCCGCGCTGGCCTATCACGCGAAGGCGCGGTTGCCGTATATCAGCGTGCTAACCCATCCGACCACGGCCGGTGTGATGGCCAGCTTCGCCAGTGTGGGGGACCTCATCATTGCCGAGCCCGGAGCGATGATCGGGTTCGCCGGTCCCCGCGTGATCAAGGATACCACGCAAGCGGAGCTGCCGCCCGGCTTCCAAACCGCTGAGTTTCTGCTCGACCACGGTCTCATTGACGCCATCGTACCCCGCAAAGAGCTGAAGCCGCGGCTCATCGAGTACCTGAATTACATGACGGTCGGCAAAAACTGAAATCTGAAGCCTGGAATCCTGAACCAAAACGTCATTATGAGGAGCCTTGTTCCGCCGGTGTTTGTTTTGTCCTTGTGGGTTGTGTTCCTGAATCAGACCGCGCGGCCTGCTGAGCCGCAAGGGGGCGCCGCGGCGCAGCCGCCGGCAGTCAAGACCCTCAACACGCCCCGTGAGTTCCCGAAGATAGATTCGCGGAAGGAGTGGCAGGCGCGGGCCAAAGAGATTCGCGAGCATGTCCTCGTCAGTTGCGGCCTGTGGCCAATGCCGGAGAAGACCCCCGTGCAAGCGCATATCTTCGGCAAGATCGAACGGGATGGTTACAGCGTGGAGAAGGTCTCTATCGAGACGCTGCCCGGCTTCTACCTGGGCGGTAACCTGTATCGCCCGCTCGGTCGCGGCAAGGGGCCGTTTCCCGCGATCCTGAACCCGCACGGGCACTGGAAAGAGGGCCGGCTCGGGGACACCAAGGACGGCAGCACCTCGGGCCGGTGCATCAGCTTCGCACGCCAGGGGATGATCGCATTCTGCTATGACATGGTCGGCTATAACGACACTGTCTTCGGCGATTACTCCGGCGCCACGCCGCAGAACCATTACCAACGCCACCACAGCTTTGCCACCAGCAAGGACAATCTCCTTTGGAACATCAGCCTCATGGGGCTCCAAACCTGGGACAGCATCCGGGCGCTCGATTTCATCTCCTCCCTCCCCGACGCGGACACGAAGCGGCTGGCCTGCACCGGGGAATCCGGTGGCGGCACGCAGACCTTTATGCTCGGTTCCGTGGAGGACCGGCTGGCCGCGCAGGCCCCCGTGGTGATGGTCTCGCATACGATGCAGGGCGGTTGCCAGTGCGAAAACGCGCCCGGCCTGCGCGTGGAGTACTCGAACATGGAAATCGCCGCTGCCGCCGCTGCGCGCCCGCAAATCCTGGTCGCCGCGACTGGGGACTGGACGAAGGCCACGATGACAGTCGAGGGCCCGGCCATCGAACACATCTACCAGCTCCTCAACGCCGGGGATAAGTTCCGCTACGTGCGTTTTGACTTCGGCCACAACTACAACCAGACCAGCCGCGAGGCGGTCTATGCCTGGTTCGGCAAGTGGCTGCTGAAGAATCCCGATCCCGCCTCCCTGAAAGAAGCGCCCTATCAAAAGGAGCCGGACGCCGATTTGTGGGTATTTCCCGACGGCAAGCTGCCGGAGGGCGCGGCGACCGAGGCGCAGATCATCGAATCTCTGAAGAACCGTCACCGGACGCAGTGGGAATCGCTGGCAGTGCGGAGCCGGGGTGGCATGGAGAAGTTCAAGCAGGTCATGGAGCCCGCGTGGCGTCATACGCTGCAGATCTATCAACCGCCCACAGCGGTGCAATGCCGGGCGGAGAATGTGCGGGAATCCGGCGAGTTCACTGCCGCCACGCTCCAGATCAGCCGCTCAGCAGGGGCTCCGGCTATCCAGGCGAGTTATTGGGCACCCCGCGGCAAGGCGGTGACCAAGCTTGTGGTCCTCTGCAGTGGCGACACTGCTTCGGCGTCGCCGGATGCCGAGGGAAAGCCAGCGAATTTGCCATCGTCCCTGCTTGAGCGCGGCCTGGCGGTGCTTCGAGTGGACCGTTTCAGCACTGGCACCCCAACCAACCAGTTCGCCAATTTCTATTCGACCTACAATCGCACCGAAGTCCAGGAGCGGGTGCGCGACCTGCTGGCGGTTTGCGCCGCGGCTGGTTCTAACGCGGACCCGCACGGACGGCGGTATCGCGAGGTGATTCTGTGGGGCAGCGGCCGGGCCGGTCTTTGGGCCCTGTTGGCTGCTCCCGGTGCGGGAACCGTCGTCGCCGACTGCGATCAATTGGATGTTGCCAGTGATGAGGCCCTGCTCGCACCGGATCTATTCTGCCCGGGCATACGAAATATTGGCGCCTTCGAGGGCGCCGCCATGCTTGCAGCCCCACATCCCATCCTCCTCCACAATACCGGCGGGGCCTTTGCGACCGAAGCACTGCGTTCGACTTACCAGGGGATAGGCGCGAGCGATAAGCTTCGTGTGGCGGCCGCCCGCCTCCCGGATGATGAGCTCGTAAGCTGGCTTTCCCAGGTGAAGCGGTAAACCGCTTCCCAGCGGCGGGCGGACATGCTTGTCGGACGTGGGGCAGACCTCC
>CAIWJG010000280.1 GCA_903912925.1 uncultured Verrucomicrobia subdivision 3 bacterium
CCCACTAACGGGCTCCACTTGAAGGGGCTCTTAACTTATCGCACATTTCAATTTTCAATGAGCAGCGGGTGTTATCACCCGAAAATTCATATCGCTCTGGTCGAACTCTTCCGACATTATCTCGTCCCATCCAAGGGACAAAAAACCCGAGCGCCGATTTAATCAGACTTAACCCGGCCTCTCAGAGCTCTGTTATTCCGCGGCCAGTCTATCACTGCCGCGCCGGTCGTCAAAGACTTTTATTTCTTCATTTCCGGTGTTGCTTGTTCGCAACTTCCATCAATCTACCAACATTTCGGCGGTTGTCAAAAACTATTTTCACTTATTTTCCGCCACCGAAACTTACGATTCCCAAAGAACGATATTCAAAGAGTATCTTAAGACAGAATCTGCGCAAGTGTTTTCTTAATTTTATTTTCCCTCCGTTTTAGAGCCGGAAATCGCAACGCGTTCCTGCCCAAAAATGGCATCTGAACGACCGGGGTTGGCGCTAGCAGTTCAGACAGAATCTGACCGTTCGAGCCGGTGGAGATATCCCTTTCTTGGGACGCCATCAGCACCACCTTAACCTTTTCAATGCCAGCATGTTGCATCGCGTCAACCGTGAGCATCGTCTGGTTAAGCGTGCCCAACTTATTACGTGAAACAACCACCGTTGCGCAGCTCAAAGTCGTGATCAAATCCAACACGGTAAACCCTTTCCCGAGCGGCACCATCACTCCGCCAATCCCCTCGATGAGCAGCCACTCGCAACGCTTGGCAACGTTAGAAATGTGTCGCAGCACTGCGGGTAATCGAATCGAAACGTGCTGTTTCCTGGCGGCAACCAGAGGAGCAAGGGGCAGCTCAAAGAAGAAGGGATTGATTTCGTCCTGTGTCAACTCACGTTCTTGAACTGCGCCGAGAAATTCCACATCTGCCCGACTGCCGCAACAGAAGGGCTTCAGGGCCAGCGCGTGGCAACCGCTCTGCCTCAGGTAATGGAGCAACAGGCCGGTCAGCAACGTCTTCCCTACGCCAGTATCAGTGCCGGTGATGAAGACTATGCGGGACATCGAATGGGTAATCGAGAGCTCCCCGTGATCTGTCACATTTCCTTCGCGGAAGTTGCCAGCCTGCGGCGGACATCCTCACGATTCCGGGCATCGTAGAATTCAGCGGGGTTGTAGTCATCCGTAAGCACAAGGCCGTTTTCGGGGACGGTATCCTTGACGCCAGCGTAAGTGGCTTCAGTATCACGGAGGACTAAAGGATGGACGTTCGCCAGGTCGGGCGGATGCGCAAATTCAAGCGCCGGACGAGCCGAGGCGACGAAGAAGATGCCGCCTTCATCCTCATGCGCATGCATGCGCACGGAGCCGAAGACGGACTTCAAGGTCTTGTTCAGGGAGGCAGTGAAGAAATCGCGACCGGCTTTCAGGTTGCCAAAGCTGTTGATGACCAGCGTCCCGCCGGGGCGCAATACGCGCCGGATGGAGGTGAAGGCTTCCCGTGTGAGCAGATGCGACGGTGAAGAGTCGCCCAGGAATGCGTCAAGGATAACGGTGTCGTATTGCTTCTGGCAACGGTTCAGGAAATGGCGCCCGTCGTCCAATGTCAGGTTGAACCGGTTGGGCTGCAGGTCGAAGAACCGAACGGCCACGGGCACCACGGCAGGGTTGATCTCCACTACGTCCACGCGTGCCCCGCGGTTAGCGAACTCCATCGGCACGATGCCCACGCCCATTCCGATGCAGAGCACGTCATTGATGTTGGTGGTATAGGCCCGGGCCAATCCCGAGAGCGCGTAGGTGAAGAGGGAGACGCTGAGCTTGCGATTCGGGTCGTAGGTGTTCTGGGTTAGCCCGTCGTTCAGGTACAACCGGTAGCCGCCGTTCTTATAGTCCAGGACCTGGAGCTCGCCGAAGTGCGAGTTACCTCGGAATAACTGCTTAACATAGGTATAACTGTGCGAGGGGTCCAGGTAACTCTTCGCGCCGAGCGCGGAAGTCAGCGCCAGCAACGGGATCACGATTGCCAGCCCCTTGCGGCGGGCGAAGAGGAAATAGCCGGCGCAAACCAGCATCAGCGTCAGAGCGGTGAAGTACATCGTGAGCGAGTTCGGCAGATGGGGGATCAGAAGATAGCCGATGAGCAGGGTGCCGGCCAGGCTACCAAGCGTGCCGATGGAGGTGAGCCGTCCGACAATGCCGCCCACACCAGCCACCGACGAGGTAATCACGCGCACCAGGTACGGCCCTGTCATTGCCAGCAACGCCAACGGGAGAAAGAACAGGATCCCCGACGCCAACAGGGAGCCGACGGCGAGGTTGAAATCAAGGCACCAATAGGCGACCGGCTCGCATATCCGCACCGTCAAGGCGAGGTAAAGGGCCGCGCCGAGAATGGCCCAGTAGAGCCGCGCCAGCCGCTGCGACTGGTCGGCCAGCTTCCCGCCGACGTAATAGCCACAGGCCAGCGCTACCAGCGTCACCGCAATCTGCGCCGTCCAGACGAAGTGCGACAGGCCGATATACGGCGAGAGCATCTTGGCGCCCAGAATCTCCACAATCATGATCGCGGCACCAGTGGTCGCCGCTGTGACATACAAGTAGCGGCGCAGGGGCCTTGACAGGGCGGGTTCCACCGCCGGTGCGGGTTGCTTTTTCACGGCGGAGGTTTTACGCGAGGCCAGGGGCGGGGGCAATGTTTTATGCTGCCACTGTGCCTGTCCAGAAACTGGGAATCGGCCTTTGACCCCAGCCGGGATATATTGGCATGCTGGCATAATATGGCATGTCGCACATGAGCCTCAACCCCAAGTCGTACAAAGACAAGGTAGTCTGGATCACGGGTGCCTCATCCGGCATTGGAGCCGCATTGGCCAGTGCCTTCGCAGCCCGCGAGGCGACGCTCGTGCTTTCGGCCCGGCGCGGGGACCGCCTGGAGGCGGTGCGCACAGCCTGCGCCCACGCGGAACGCCATCGCATCCTGCCGCTGGATCTGACGGAAACGGCGGCGATTTCGACCGCTGCCGATTCGGTTCTCAGCCAGCAAGGCCGGGTGGACATCCTGGTGAACAATGGCGGCATTACACAGCGATCGCTGGTCAAGGACACCTGTCTGGAGGTGGATCGCCGTATCATGGAAACCAACTATTTCGGCGCCGTGGCGCTTACCAAGGCGGTGCTGCCATCCATGCTGGCACGCCGGAGCGGCGATATCGTCGTCATCAGCAGCTTGATCGGCCACTTCAGCACGCCGCTTCGTTCGGCCTACGCCGCCTCGAAACACGCGCTGCACGGCTTCTTCGATGCCCTGCGCGCGGAGGTTTATGCGGAAGGGCTGCACGTGATGCTGGTCTGCCCCGGCTTTATCCGCACGGATATTTCGCTTCATGCGCTAACCGCCGACGGCTCGCCACATGCTTCGATGGATGCCAGTCAGGCTGCGGGCATCGCGCCGGAGCAATGCGCCGCCCAAATCCTTGCCGGCCTCGACCGGCGTAAGGACGAAATCGTCGTTGGCGGCAAGGAGACGCGCTATTTGTTGCTGCACCGCTTCTTTCCGGGTGTCTTCCGGCGCGCGATACGCAACTTCAAGGTGACGTAATCTCTTCGGCTATCCTTGAGCCGCAGGGCCGCCAGGCGCGGATTGAGGCAACTATGTCAGCAGCCAGCGAATGCGCCTCAGGCAAGCCGAGCTATCGCAGAGGCCGGCCTCTTTGCACCCACTCATCGCGCCACTTGCGCAGGACGCCGACGAAGACCTGGTCAGCGCGCCGATTGAACACGCCCACGACGGAGTAGCCGAGCCGTAGCGGCAGCCAGAGCGCCCAGGCGAACAGCACCACGCTCAGCCAGCGATTGAACCACCCGTCCAGCCGCAACTGGCCTTTCCAGACCCACATGGGATCCTTGTCGAACGGTCCGAGGTAGAAGATGGGCCACAAATCTTCCGGCGCGGGCCCACGAGAACCCACGAAGTCGCACAGCAGATGCAGGTGGAAGACCAGCAGCACCAGCAGCGCTACGCGCCAGCGATGACGCGCGAAACACGCCATCAAGGTCGCAATCAGGATTCCACCCAGAGCCCCGTGCAGGAGGTAGTGATGATAGTGTGCGTAGAACTGCGTCGGCTTGCCTCCCAGCCAGCCGGTGAGAGCGTCGGCGATCAAACCGAGCCCATCGGCATCCGGCAGGATGCCCGCCAAGGCAACGAGCCGGCAATCGCGCGCGTTGTCCGTGGTCTTGGCAGCGATGATCCAACTGGCCAGCAGATGGGTCTCAGGCGACACTGGGGTTCAGTTGATGGCCGACGGCCGCTGCTCGGGGAAAACGGCCTCGCGCTTTCGCGCCTTCGCTGTTAATCAGCCGATCTTCTCCCAAAGGGTGATCTGGGGCGGCTCCGCAACCAGTTGCCCCACCCTGCCCAGCACCGCCTGCAAATCCGGTTTCTGCAGGTGCTGATCCAAGTGCGCCTTGCTGGTCCAGTTCTCGTGGAACACAAACAGCGTGGGATTATCCAGCGCCTGATGCAGGTCATAATTCAGGCACCCGGCATCCTTTCGGCTCGGAGCCACCAGCGACAGCAGTTCTTGGCGGACCTGGCTTTCCTTGCCCGGCTTGGCTTTGATCTGTGCGATAACAGTAAGAGACTTGGCGTTCATTTAGCCAAATCATCGCGCCAACAGCCCCTGGCTGGCAATGAGGATTTCGAGCCAGCCTACCGCCCCACTAACTGCTCCCGATACCGGGTCGGCGACTGCCCCACGGTGTGCTTGAACACGCGGTTGAAGTGCGTCAGCGATTGGAACCCGACCTCGAAGGCGATCTCGCTCACCCGCAGATTGGGGTTGAGCAGGAGGTTCTTGGCCCGCTCGATGCGAATGCGTGAGAGGTAATCTGTGAAGTTGATGCCCGTGGCCTTCTTAAACAGCTTGCAGAAATAGAACGGGCTGCTGTTGACCGCCTTGGCGACCTGCCCAAGGCTCAAGCTTTCGGTTTGGTTCTCGGCGATGAAAGCCTTGGCGCGCGTGATGATCGGCGGTTCCGCGTTCTCCTGCTTCACGAGGATCTGGTTGCTCAGAGCCGAGAGTTGCTGCGCGAAGATGCTCAATAGCTTGATTACCGCTTCATGCTGCTTGGCCGGCACCACCCGCGTGGCAAAATAAGCCTGCCTCAGCACCGCACGGTCCATGTTGACGCCCCACTTCGCCAGAAGCTGGGCCGTGCGCTCGAACTGCTGCTGGGTCGGCGGCTTGCGGAAGATCTGGCCGGTCTGCAAGAAGCCGATCAGCCGCTCCCCCAACCGCACCGGCACCACCGTATCGCTCAAGCCGGCGGGGCAGACGCTGGTGGCGGGCTCGCCGTTAGCCGCTTTAGCCAGTTTCTCCTGCACCTCCAGACACGAGCCGCAAGCACGGCTCCGTTCGGCCATCAACGCGCAAAACGGCGCCTCGTTCTGTTTGCCGTGGAGGGGAAGCTGCCACGAGTCCACCGGCCGCAACGCAATCGGCAGCCCCGTCGCCTCAGTGAACGCGCGCTCGTATTCCTGGAAGAGCTTCGAGCTGAGCAAGGCCTCCAATAACCCCCGATCCCCATTCCCGGAGGCCTTGACCACCACGCGCACGGCAGCAGCCGGGGACCGGTTGCGCCGCTTAGCGCGGGCAGGCGCCGCCAGTCCGCCCACCGGCATCTGGCCTGGTTGGCTCCGCTGCTGCCGAGCAGGCTCACCAGTTCTTGTGCTCATTGCAGCAATATATGGTAACCATGCGCTGCAAGGCAAGCTAACTTTGGCAAGCGCGACCAGTGAGGCGTGCGGCGTCAGATCAGACCGTCCAGGGGCTGCGGTAATCGCGGGTCAGCCATTTCGGGTCGCCCGTGCCGCCGATAAACTCGAACTTCGCCGGATCCCACTTGAGCCGCGCATGGTGGTAGTAGCTCTGGTTGAACAGATGACAGCAGATCGCGGAGCGGGCGCCGACCTGCTCGCTGGTGATCGGTTTCTTGCGGCTCTTGACGCACTCCAGGAAATCAGTGATGTGCTGCCGGCTCACGTAGAGCTTGATCGGCGCGTTGGCGAGATAGGCGCGCTCGGCCTTCTGGACCTCGAAGGAGCAGGTGGTTTCTGGCGCACCCGAGGCGCCTTTCTTTTTCTGCTCCTCCGTAAAACTGGCGACAGTCTTGCCATCCAGGACCAGCACGAATTGGCCGCGGTTGACCAACACTTCGCCCTTCTTGCCGAAGAAGTGTATGCCGAACCCATCTTTGTGTTCCACGGTGATGCCACCGGCATAGACCAGTTTGGCTCCGCGCCGGGCGTTGGTGTCTGCGGGCGGAATGACCTCCACCGGGCCGCTGTCGTCCATGCCGAGGCCCCACTGCGCGATGTCGAGGTGATGCGCGCCCCAGTCGCCCACCCCGCCGCTGCCATATTCGAGATACGTGCGCCACGCGGGAAAGCCCTCAGGAATGCCGCGCGGGCAGAGCGCAGAATTGTAGGGGCGCACTGGCGCCGGTCCGCACCACAGGTTCCAATCCAGGCCCGGCTCCGGCGATTCCTCCGGCAGGTCGCACAGGCGGACCGGATCACCAAAGCTGCATTCGACTTTCTCAATCTCGCCAATAATGCCGTTGCGCACCAGCTCGCACGCGACGCGGAATTCGTTCGACGAGCGCTGCATGGAACCGGTCTGCAGAACACGCCCGTTGGCATCAACGGCCTTTAGCACCTCGACCGCCTCATGGATGTTGTGGGTTAGCGGTTTCTCGCAATAGACATCCTTGCCGCTGCGCAGCGCCGCCAGCGTTGGAATGGCGTGCCAGTGGTCGGGGGTGCCAATGAAGACCGCGTCAATATCTTTGCGGGCGATGATCTCACGAAAGTCATTGTAAGCTGCGCAGTCCTGGTTCCCGTAGTGCTTATCCACCTTCTGTTTGACGTCGTTTCGGCGGGTGGTATCCACATCGCAGACCGCGAGCACCCGCGTTTCCTGATTGAGGAAATTGTTCAGCAAATAGCGCCCTTGCTTGCCCATACCGATGAAGCCCATCGTGAGGCGATTGCTCGGAGCGGTGTCGGCTCCCCAGACTTTGGACGGAAGCACGAACGGCGCCGCCGCGCCCAGCATTGAAGCGGTCTTGAGGAAGTCCCGACGGTTGACCTTAAGATTCGATTTCATAGGTCTTCATTCTGCCTATGGATTAGCAGTGAAGGAAGGCGAAAGGAATAGCCGCACACGTTGTCGGGTGAAAGCCCCGGCTCAGGGGCGGCCAAGATGCCCGCCGCCACACCACGAAGTGATACCCCGCTCCGCCCTACAGTCCTATCGCTTGCAGCGCCTGGAAGTAAATCCAGTGGCCGTAATCGTTGGGGTGATTGATGTTGTTGGCCAGCAGGTCTTCCGGTTTCTTCCGCGCGCCCAGGGACATCCAGTAGTGATAGACGTCGGCAAAGGCGCAGTGCTCTTCCCGTGCTACCCGCTCGGTGGCCTCCGCGTAGGCCTGCATGTTATGCGAGCCGAAATGCCATTTCGGGTTCGGCGGGAAGGCGGAGAACAGGACAATCTCGGCACCGGTGTCGGCCCGGATGCGGCCAATCATCGTGCGCAGATTCTCGGCAAACTTGTCTAATGGCACGCCGTAGCCTTCCCGGTTGTGGTCGTTCATGCCGAACCCGATCAGGACCAGGTCGGGCTTCTGCTGGAGCACTTTCTCCAGCAATCGTTGCAGGCCCTGCACGGTCGCGTCGCCGCCGGTGGCGCCGTTGGTGATCTCGATACTGGCGCGCGAATACTTCACGCGCAGTGCCCCCGCCCAGCGTTCCCAGAAGATCAAGCCAGGCTCCGTGGCGTCGCCGCCCGCCGTGATGCTGTCCCCAAACGCCACGATGCGCACCTTCTCGCCCGCCTCCAGCTTTTGCCGCGTCTTCGGCAGCCGCGCCACGCCCAACTCGGCATTCGCCGGTGGACGCTGCCACTTCTCCCGATGCGCGTAATCCACATAGACAAAGAACCCCCGGTTGCCAAACCCGGGGAACTGGTCATGGCGAAAGTCCTCTTTGCCGTAAAGCATGTTGGTGCCGAAGTCCGGGATGCGCGAACCTGGTGCCCGCCGTATCTGCCCTGACGCGTCCAGCAGGTAATCCTGCCCCGGCTGGTAATGAACTGTCTGCGGGAGCCCGTCCCGATACGTGCTGCGGACGGGGATGGGCTCGGATCGCAGCGGCGCAAAGGCCAGGTTCGCCGGCGCCTCACCCACCAGCACGACCGACTCGCCAGTTTGGCGCTGCGCCACAACGCGCGATCCGCGATTGGCGCAGCCATTTACAACAAGCGCCGCCGTCAATCCCAGCAACGCGCCCAGCCATCTGCAATTGCACATACCTCAGTGATGCCGGTCTTCAGCCGGAACTGCAACCGTTTTATCACCGCCCGGGTGGTGCCGTGTTCCTGCTTGTTGTGCTCGCAAACCAGTTGCTACCGCTGCTGGGGACAGGGCATCTGGACCGACTACAGCCGCGAAATCAGCGCCGACTGCCGTCGGCGGCTACGCCCGCTTGAACCCGCCCTGGCAAGAGCGTGGCCCTGGCGGCTTCGTTGAAAGAGCCGCCTCGCTGCGCCCACCAACCCAAGCGTCCTGAAAATGTGACAATCTCATTAACTGGTCCGACTACAGCCGCGAAATCAGCGCCGACTGCCGTCGGCGGCTACGCCCGCTTGAATCCGCCCTGGCAAGAGCGTGGCCCTGGCGGCTTCGTTGAAAGAGCCGCCTCGCTGCGCCCACCAACCCAAGCGTCCTGAAAATGTGACAATCTCATTAACTGCCCTCGCTCAAAGCGGTCTCGGACGATGTAAATAGATTGGCGGCGTCTGAACGGCTCGCCCCGTGGGATAAAACCTCCCGCATCCGGCTGGGTTCCGGTGGCGCGTATCACACGGGGTGAGACACCCCATCAGCGCAAAGGCAGCAGCAAAACACCATACTATTGACCCGTTCACGCTCCGTCACATTAGGAACTACCGACCCCGGTGACGGCTCACACTCCGAACCAAGAGGCGAGCGCAGTGTCGAGCTTTACCAAGTCAGATTCGCGTAATTGGCCGAGTTGTTTCCTGACCAGATGGCCCGCCACCGAAGCCACGGCCCGTTTGGCAAACGAAGGATGGATCAACCCCGCCTCGCGCCAGAATTGGAGGGCGAACTCCCCCGGACGCAGCCCGTCGCCCACCGAAGTCACCGCCACCACGAGCAAATCATCCGAAGGATACTGCGGGCTAACCACGACCGCGGGGCGGATTTTTGCTGAGGATTGATCCGAAAAGGAAACGGCAGCAGGACGATGGTGCCGCGCTCATAGCCGGTCATAATCGGCATCCATCGGATTGTCCCAGACTTCTTGGAAGGTGGATTCGGACAGCCGCGCACAGGCGCCGGCCAGATCATCGTTCGCGTCCGGCACGAGGACCGTAACCTTGGCGCTGGGCTTCAGCCGTGCGGGCTCGTCCAGCACGATGAATTGTCCGTCAAAATGCGCGTTCAATGTCTGCACGTTTTAACTCTAATTTCCCCTCCAGCCTTTATCAAGCGGCAAAACCGCAGCAATTCTCATTATGGCCCTGTAACCCC
>CAIWJG010000281.1 GCA_903912925.1 uncultured Verrucomicrobia subdivision 3 bacterium
AGTGACAGGGCCATAATGAGAATTGCTGTCCACAATCTGACATCCCTTGACAAAGCTGGGCCAGCAAGTTCTGATAGCAGCGAGCGGGCCGTTTCGGGGCGGTCAGCAGACTGTGACCGACCGCCGGGCGCAGCCCGCAAGCACAAGCATGAATACTCGAATCATTCTCCTTTTGTTGCTGCTGAATCCTTTCGCACGGTTCACCTGTGCGGCCGAAGCGGCTCCGGACAACAATACCCTGGACCTCCAAGCCGTCCTCGCCCACGAGGTTGTTGGCCCAGCATTCGTCCTAAGTGAAGTGCAGGACTATATCGAGCCGCGGGTGCCGGAGATGCCGCCCCTCACCTCCGCCAAAGACTGGACCCGCTTAGCCACTCGCCTGCGGGAGGATGTCCTGAAGCGCGTCGTCCTGCGCGGCGAAGCGGCGCGCTGGAGCGCGACGCCCTCAAAGGTCGAGTGGCTCGAAACCATCCCCGGCGGCCCCGGCTACCACATCCGCAAGCTCCGCTATGAGGCCGTGCCCGGCTTCTGGATCCCCGCGCTGCTCTATGAGCCGGACGTGGCCACGGCCAAGATGCCCGTGTTGCTGGCCGTCAACGGCCACGACCCGAGCGGCAAGATCGCCCCCTACAAGCAGGCGCTCTGCATCAACCAGGCGAAGCGCGGCATGCTCGCGCTGAATGTGGAATGGATCGGCATGGGGCAGCTCGCCAAACCGAACTACCAGCATGGCCGCATGAATCAGCTTGATCTGTGCGGCACGAGCGGTGTGTCGCCCTATTACCTGTCCATGAAGCACGGCCTCGATGTCCTGCTTGGCCTGCCACATGCCGACCCCTTGAGGGTGGCGGTCACCGGCCATTCCGGCGGGGGATGGCAGACCATCTTCATCAGCAGCCTCGATACGCGGGTGACGCTGTCCGACCCGGTCGCGGGCTACTCAGGTTTCCGTGTCCGCGTCCGCCACCTCAAAGATCTGGGTGATCCCGAGCAGACGCCTTGCGACCTGGCGACCGTGGCGGACTACTTGCACCTGACCGCCATGATGGCTCCGCGCGCCCTGCTGCTGACATACAATGCCAATGACGAATGCTGCTTCGAGGCTGGCTATGTCTTGCCCACCTTGCTCGCGGCTGCCCAGCCGGTTTACCAGCTCTTCGGACAGGAGAGCCGCCTCCGCTCGCACATCAACTACGACCCCGGCACACATAACTACGAACGAGACAACCGCGAGGCATTCTACCGCATGGAAGGCGACAACTTCTATGCCGGCGACGCCAGCTTTAACGCGAAAGAGATCCCCTCCGATGCCGAGTTCAAGACCAGGGAGCAACTGGACGTGCCTTTGCCCGAGACGAACGCGGACTTCAATTCATTGGCCCTGGCGTTGAGCCAGGACCTGCCGCATGTGAAGCCGGCCCCCGCCGGCGGTGCCGCCCGGCGCAAGTGGCAGCAGCAGCAGCGCGCCAAGCTGCGCGCGGTGGTAAAGGCGAAGGACTACGCCGTCAGCCAGACCACTCCGGCCTCGCGCGAGGAGAAGGGCGGGGTTAAGGCAACCTATTGGCGCTTCCGCACGGGCGGCGCCTGGACCTTGCCCGCCACCGAGCTTTCGCGCGGTCAGCCGCAAGGCGTCACGTTGCTGATTGCGGACGCTGGCCGGCGGAGCACCGCCAGCCAGGTGGAGCGCCTGCTGGCGGCAGGCCAGCGCGTGGTGGCCCTGGACCCGTTCTACTTCGGCGAAGGGAAACCCAAGACCCACGACTATCTCTGGGGGTTGACGCTAGCGACGATTGGCGACCGCCCGCTCGGGCTGCAAGCCAGCCAGGTTGCTGCCGTCGCGCGCTGGCTGCAGGCCGAGTACCCCGGCGAGCCGCTCACCCTCTCCGCCGTGGGCCCGCGGACCAGCACCGTGGCCCTGGTGGCCGCCGGCTTGGAGGAACAGGCCATCGCCCAGCTCGAATTGCAGGACCCCTTCCCAAGCCTCAAGACCGTGCTCCAGCAAAACTACAAATACGAGGACATGCCCGAGATGTTTTGCTTCGGCCTGCTTGAAGCCTTTGACATGGCCCAACTGAAGGCCTTGGCTGACCCGAGGCCTGTGGTGGAGACAACCCGGCCAGCCATCAAGTAGTGGGGCGGGCTGGGGCGCTCTGAAGTCGGTTGGGATCACCCTAAAACCGAAATCCGAAAACCGAAACCCGAAAACCGAAAAGGTCCAGCCGCCCGCACGCCCTTCGGATTTCGGACTTCGGGCTTCGGGCTTCGGATTTGAGCCCGAACGCCGCGTGGGGGCACGCGGCCTACAGGGAGCGGCTCCCTGGAAACGGGAGAGCCTTAGAACTGCCCCACTACCCGCGCAGGTTCTTTACGGCTGCGGCGTCGCAGCCGGGCTACGGCCAGGTTTCGGCGTGGGGTAATTGTCGAACACGTCGCCCTTGCCCTCCATGCGGGGGTCGCCCTGCTGTCGCAGCCGGGAAAACAGCTTCGCCCGCATGGCCTCGACCTGCCTTTGATACGCGGGGTCGGCAGCCAAATTGTTGACGCAGTCCATGTCGGTCTTGAGGTTATAGAGCTCGGCGGCAGGGCGCTTGCCGAAGCAAAGCTGCCAATAGCGGCTGGATTCCCCCGCTGCCTCCACCGCCGTCTTGGTCGGGCCCGCATCAGTGTCCAGCAACTCCAGTTCGGGATTGCCGCAAGGCCACCGGCTCGGGTCGAAGTTGTGCAGGTATAGGAAGTCCCCCTCCCGCAACGCGCGCACCGGGTAGCCCAACCCCGATTCCGTGCCCGGGCGGCAGCGCACGTCGTTGCGCTCACGGCCCATCAGCAGCGTGGAGCGGTCCGCCATCACTTTCCCATCAGCGAAAAGCTCAGTCAGGCTGGTGCCGGTGATGGGCTGCATACCGGCCTTTGCGCCGTCTGCCCCCGCGACCTCCAGGAACGTCGGCGCGAAGTCAATGAAGCTGACCAATGCGTCGGTCTTCCGCCCCGGTGCCGCAATGCCCTTGGGCCACATCATCGCCAGCGGCAGGTGACATGCCTCCTCAAACGGGTGACCCTTCATGCGCGGGAACGGGGGGCCGTTGTCCGAGGTGGCCACCACGAGCGTGTTCTCCAGCAGCCCCTGTTCGGCGAGCAGATCCACCATCATGCCAAGCTGACGGTCGAAGTGCGCGATCTCGAACGCGTAATCGAGCATATCGTTGCGCACGGACTCGGTGTCGGGCCAATACGATGGCAAGGGGCCCACATCCTCCAGCTTGTAGTGTCCCTTGGCCACGCCCGACCCGTATTCGTAAGGCCGATGCGGCTCTTGCCCGCCATACCAGAAGCAAAACGGCCCGTCCTTCGGGCAGTCCGCCAGGAAGTCCCGGAAGTTGGCGACGTAATCCACGTTGCTGATACCGGAGGCGGACTTCTTGAGTTGCCGCTGTTGATAGGCCTTGCCGGTGATGTTCTTCCGCTCCGGCGGCAGTGTGCCCGGCGCCCAGCCTTTGCCGGTGTACCCGATGAAGTAACCGCTATCGCCGAGTGTCTCCATCCAGCTCTTGAACTTGGGCGGGTAATACGGCCAGTGATTCCCCGCTGCTTCGAGCTGCCACGGGTTGCGCCCCGTCAGAATGCAGGCGCGGGAGGGCGAGCACTTCGCATTGGGCGTATAAGCATTCAGAAACAGAATGCCCTTGCTGGCCAGGCGGTCGAAGTTCGGCGTCTTGACCCATCGCGTCCCATACGCGCTTGCATGGCCCATGTCGTCGGCGATAGCGAAGAGGATGTTGGGGCGTGAGACCGCAGCGCTGAGTCTGGCGCTCGTGCCCACCAGCGAGGCTGCTCCGAGCAGCGCGCCCACCACCGTTAACCAGGGAGAAGCAGGTTTACCCATAACACAGCGAAGCATACCAGGCAAATGCCGAGCCTGTGAAGTCAGCAATTCTCATTATGGACGAGATGGAAACGCCGGGTGCCCTCACCCCTGCTAAACACGCGAAATGACGACCGCGAACCGGACACGGATTTGCACGGATGGAATCCCAGTATTCCATCCGGGCAAATTAGTGAAATCCGTGTCTCTTTTAGCGTCCTTTCGCGTGTTTAGCGGGCAACCTCATAAACCCTCAATCCAAATATCACCCGCGCCCCGATGCGAGCGTGGCAATTGGGCAAGAAGCTTAGCCCGGCACATCGGCAGAAAGTGAAGTGAGAAAACACTTTGACTTATCAACTGGAACCGGCTCGCCCCGAGCCGGCTGGGCGAAAAAGTATTCTAAGCCGGCTTCGGCTCTTCCTTGAGCTTTTCGGCCAGCCATTGCTTGATCTGCGATTGCCGGGCCATCCCCTTCCGGTTGGCGATCTGGTCAATCCTCAGAATCATCCAATGCGGAATATCGAGATTGATACGCTCTTTCCTGAGCAGCGGACGGGACGCCTTGGACAGGTCGAAATAATCCAACACATCCTCTCCGGCATCAAACCGGGATTCCAGATTCCGGGCCGTGGTCTTACCGCTCATAGTATGCGTTTCTTTCGTTCTCGCGTGACCGCCGCACGCTGATGATTCTGATCTTGTTCTCGCGCGCCGTGTAAATCGCCGTCCAGAGCTTGCCTTCCCGCGCGGCCCTCAGTACGAGCGGGTGCGAAAAAGCCAATGCCTATCAGCTCAGCACCTGGACCCGGACTGCGGTTCAATGGGCCGGTTAGAGCAAACCGGGCTGGCTGCTCTGGCCGATCTTCAAGCCGAGTTTCTTGTAACTCAGCTCGGTCGCGACGCGGCCCTGCGGGGTGCGCTTGAGGTAGCCTTCCATGATGAGGTAAGGCTCATAGACTTCTTCCAGGGTGTCAGGTTCCTCCCCCACCGCTACTGCCAGCGAGCTGATGCCGACCGGGCCGCCACCGAACTTGATGATCAAGGTTTCGAGAATGCGCTTGTCCATTTCGTCCAGGCCATTCTCGTCAATCTCCAGCATGGCCAGCGCTTTGTCGGCGACGTCCGCCGTGATGCGGCCTCCGTGCCGCACCTGGGCATAATCGCGCACGCGGCGAAGCAGGTTGTTGGCAATGCGCGGTGTGCCGCGGCTGCGGCGGGCGATTTCCCGCGCGCCTTGTTCCTCCGTCTCGACGTTTAACAGCCGGGCCGAGCGGACGACGATTTGCTGGAGTTGGTCGGCCTGGTAGTAGTCGAGCCGCTCACGAATGGGGAAGCGCGTGAGCAGCGGCGCGGTCAGCAGGCCGCTGCGGGTAGTCGCTCCGATGAGCGTGAAGCGGGGCAGATTAAGGCGGACGCTGCGGGCATTCGGCCCCTGGTCAATAATGATGTCCAGCTTGAAGTCCTCCATGGCAGGGTAGAGGTATTCCTCGATGGTCTTCTGCAGCCGGTGGATTTCGTCAATGAACAGGACGTCGCCCTCCTCCAGGTTGGTCAACAGGCCGGCCAGATCACCGGCTTTCTCGATCGTGGGGCCGCTGGTGCTCTTGAGGCTGGCGCCCATGGACTTGGCCATGATGTGAGCGAGGGTGGTCTTGCCCAGCCCGGGCGGGCCGCTAAACAGGATGTGGTCGATGGCTTCTCCGCGCTGTTTGGCCGCGGCGACGGTGATTTCGAGGCGCTCTTTTACCTTAAGCTGGCCGGTGAATTCAGAAAACAGAGACGGGCGCAGCGTCATCTCCAACGCGGCATCGGGTTTCGCCAGCACCTCTGAGATCTTGTTTTCGGGCATCGCGTAAAGAATGGGCAAAGAGCGGGGTGGTGCAAGGCGGAAAGTCACCGGCCATCGCCGGCACCGCGTGGGTCAGACCTCCAGCCTGACGGTTAGCCGGGCCTCTGGCCCGGAGTTTCTCCCTCCCCAGGGCCACGGAGTCAGAGACTCCGCGAACCGTCAGACCGGAGATCTGACCCACACCTAACCCACACCTACTGAGGAGCCCGCAGCATACGCTACATCCAAAGCTGCGGAGGCTTCTCCCTCGCCCCTTCAGAAGGGGAGAGGGCTGGGGTGAGGGGTTGCTCGGTGTCGTCTATCCCGCGGTCTTGGCGGTAAGCAGCCGCCAGCGGATCACCGCCGGGGGTGGGAGAAAGCCTTGGGTAATCGCAAGCAGGCCCCCAGCTTCGTCCCGTCCGAGTCTTCGCCGGGCCAGAAGGCCGCTCGCTCCGGCAACACTAATCTGCCCTGCCTGAAGAGGGAGTTCGTGGAAGCGGTGTAGAATGGCAGCAGATCGTAGGTGCTGGTGGCCAGGAGTTTCTTAGCCTGCGCCGGCATACATCGGCATATCAACGTGCTCATCGCCCGCGTGCCGGCGCTCAGATACACAATTGGCCCTGCAGCCACGGTGTTATCGTCAATCACCCGGGCGACGACCACATCGGGAGCTGCCTCCTCGCTGCGTTCGGCGGCAAAGCGCCGGCCGGGCAGCGGTTTGCCGAACTCGGCCATCGCCGCCGCTTCCAGGTTCTGCGAGACAAAGAACAGCTTCGCCCTGGAGCTGTCCGCCAGCACCTCCCAGATTCCGGGTTGGCCGGCGGAGTTGAGCGTGATCCGGATCCCCTGCAGCGGCAACCCGGGTTTGGCTGGGCCAGCGGCCGCGTTTGTCATCCCCTGCACGCGCTCCGGTTCGAGGGAATCCGGGGCGTAACACCACACATAAGAGAAGCGCGCGAGCGCCTTGCCGTTGACCTGCACGGCGTCGGCTTCCCAGTAGATCGCCGGGCGTGAGCGGTCGAGGACTGGCGCCCCAGTGGAAACACTCAGCGTGCCGAAGCGGTCAGTCCGTGAAAGAGGCTCCTTTGCGGCAGGGGCTTCCTGCAGGATTAAAGGCGCCAGGGAGAAAGACAGATCTTTGGCTGCTGATTCCGCCGGTTTGTAGAATACTGCCTCGGCAAACTCATTCGTCGCGCGCTGATAGATCCCGGCGTATGGCGAAACGGCCTGCAATTGACCGAGAGCGGAACCGACTTGCCCCACCGCGCAAACGCCCAGCACACCCGCCAGCATGGCCTTTGCCTTCATCCTGCCGGCCTCCGGCTTGCGCCTAAGAATCGTGCCGGGCTGGTTGGCGAGCCGTGATTCGTCGCGGGCTGGGAGTCGCTGGCCAGGGACGGCCTTCGCACCAGAGGCTTCACTTCACATATCCATTTCGGCGAAACCACTCCGCCGCGTCCGCCAATGCCTGCCGGGGCGGCGTTTGCGGCAGACCCAGTTCCCGAATCGCCTTGGCAGCGCTAAAATACATTTTGTGCTTGGCCATGCGCACCCCGGCCAGCGGTGCTCTGGGCGCTCGGCCCGTGAACGATGAAAGCGCCTCGCAGGCATATCCCGCACCCAGCGCTACCCAATAGGGAGTTCGGTAGCCAGGGGCGGGGATACCCGTGAGCTCCTCCAAAACGGCAAACGCTTGCTTCATCGACCAGTTCCCCGCCGCATGGCCCAGGATGTATCGTTCGCCGATACACCCCTTCTCCGCTGCCAGGATGTGACCAATGGCCACATCCCGCACGTGAACCCAGTTGAGCCCGGTATCAAGGTATGCGGGCATCCTGCGGTTGAGGAAATCCACTATGACATGACCCGTCGGGGTCGGTCTTACATCGCGGGGGCCGACGGGCGCAGTTGGGTTGACGATGACGACCGGCAGGCCGTCTCGCGCCATTCGGATGGCTACCTGCTCCGCCTGCCATTTCGAGAGCTTGTAATGATTCCCCATCTGGCTTTCGGAAACCGGAGTTGCTTCGTCCGATGGAATGAGCCGGCCATCGACCGGCTGCGGCAAACCGATGCACCCCACCGTGCTCGTATAAACGATCCGCCGGCAGCCGGCTGCGCCGGCGGCCTCAATCACATTCCGCGTACCCTCGACGTTCGTCGCGTACATAGAGCGGTAATCGCGCAGCCAGAGGTGATAGCTGGCGGCAACGTGAAAGCACCAGTCGCACCCGCGCATCGCCCCCTTGAGCTTCACCACATCGCTTAAGTCCCCCTCCTCCCGTTCGAACTCCGCCCCACCCAGCCCCCGCAGGTCGCTGCTCGGACGGAGCAACACCTTCACCTTGTGCTCGCGTGTAACCAACTCATGCACAAGGTTTGCACCGATGAAACCTGAAGCGCCGGTAACGAAGCAGTTCATGCCAATAATTTTAGAGTCTTTTTGCGCCCAGTGGAACAGAAATCCAGCCTGCGATTCACAGGCCAGGGCTCAGATCCTTCCCGCGGTCGTCTCGCGACCGACGGCGGCGTAGCGGCGCAGCGGCGCAGGCACTTGACTTGCGCTCCGCGCTGGGAAACAATCCACATTGTCGTATGCCCGAACATTCAGGTACCAACAATAAGCGGCTGACCCGGAAACAAGCCCGGGATCTGGATGTTCAGATCTCCTTCCTCGAGGGGTTGGTCCGCCGCGACCCGGAATGCGTCGAGACCTTGCAGATGCTGGGAGATCACTATGCCCAGCGCGGCAAACCGGATCACAGTCTGAAGGTGGACCAGCAATTGGCCCGGCTGGAGCCGCACAACCCACTGGTCTTCTACAACCTCGCCTGCGATCACGCTCTGAACGGCGAGGTTGATCGGGCGGTGGAGGCCCTCGAAAAGGCCCTGGCGCTCGGCTACCGCGATTTCACGTGGCTGGCCAAGGATCCGGATCTGCTCCAGCTCCGCCAGCATCCGCTCTACCGCAATATCGAAACCCGGATCCGCAAGATGAAAGTGAAAATCCCTTGAACGTCACCGTCCACAGCCGCGCCCGCCACTTCCGGACGGTGACCTTTGACGCCCAGCACAACGCCGTTCGGCTCATCGAGCAGCGGCTCTTGCCGCACACGTTCCAATTGGTCTCAGCGCTCAACTTCCAGGAGACCGCACGTGCGATCCAGGACATGGTGGTGCGCGGCGCGGGCGCGATTGGCGCCACGGCCGCCTATGGCCTCGCCCAGGGTGCGCGTGCCTTTCGCGGACGGGACCTGGCGAAGTTCCTGGGGCACGTCGAAAGGGTGTGCGATACCCTCAAAGCCGCGCGGCCTACCGCGGTCGATCCGTTTAACGCGATCAAGTTCGTCCGCCAGGCCATGCGCGCCGGTCAGACGGTCGAGGAGCAGCAGGCCCTCGCCCTGGCAGCGGCAGAGGAATTTGCGGATGAAGACGTCAGGCATTGCGAGGACATCGGCCGCCACGGCGCGAAGTTGATCCGCAACGGCATGAACATCCTCACGCATTGCAATGCCGGCTGGCTCGCGTTCGTGGATGTCGGGTCGGCTACCGCACCCATTTATGCCGCGCAGGCGCAGGGACGAAAGTTCCACGTCTATTGCGATGAGACGCGCCCGCGCTCCCAGGGGGCAACCCTCACGGCCTGGGAGCTGGCCCAGCAAAAGATCTCTCATCAAGTGATCGCGGACAATGCCGCCGGCCACTTAATGCAGCGCGGGAAGATAGATCTGGTGATTGTGGGCAGCGATCGCACGCTGGGTCGCACCGGCGAAGTCGCCAACAAGATCGGCACCTACACCAAGGCGGTTCTGGCCCGGCGGCATGGGATTCCATTCTACGTCGCCATCCCCCTTTCCACGATCGACTGGAATTTGAAGTCAGGCTTCGACATCCCGATCGAAGAGCGGCACGAGAGCGAAGTTCTTGGAGCGTGGGGCGTCGTGGCGAATCCGAAGTCGGCAACGCGCAAACCAAGATCAGCCCGCCCACTGTATGTGCGCGTCGCCAACCCCACCAGCGGGGCATTGAATCCCGGGTTTGACGTCACTCCAGCCGAGTTAATCACCGGCATTATCACGCCGATGGGGATCCTGAAACCGCGCCAGTTGTGGGCGAAGCGGCGGGAGTTAGGCTTGACCACTCAGGCCCTCCCCTAACGGGCGCTATTTGCTCAGCAGCGACGCTATTACCTCCGGCTTTGCCGCACGAGGCTGAAAGGAAAACCACGCGGTCTGGGACTCTCGCGCTGCACCCTGTACTCGCAGAAGTGCGAGCTCCAGCGGACGCCACTGTTCCGGCTTCCCCGGATCGGCATCAGCGGCCAATGATGCGGGAACGACCACTCGGCCCCCGGTCATCGGCAGCCGCTCCGACCACAGCACCACCGGACGCACCGCCGGGAGCTTGTCGGTTAGCCACGCGTTGGCCGGCACACGGTGGGCAGCCAGCAAATCGTATCCGCGCAGCAGAATGCCGGAGCCGTCGCTGGCCGTTTCCACGCGCAGGGCACTCGGCAAGTGGACCTGCAAATCCTGCGTGGCGCTCCATACGCCGCTGACCACCCACGCATCCCCTTCTGCCCTCACCTTCAGGCCCTTGGGCACATCAATTGATCCTGGCTGCGCAGCTTCTCCCTGGAGGGGCATCCGATGAATTCGCACCTCGGCTTTGAATGGCTTCGCCGGTTCCAGGCGAATCCTGAAGCCGTCCTCGGTCTCGCGCACTACCGTCTTCCAAAGCCCGTCCGGGCCAGGGACGGTCGCCTCGCAGTCAACCGCCAGGTTGATGAACAGCCCCCGCCGGCTGCCGACGACGGCTGTGCGCGCCACGTCCACCATGGCGCGCGCCCAGTGCTCGCCGCAGCACCACCACGCTTCCTCGCTGAGCCCCTTGAACGCCACGGTTTGGTTGTTCACCTGGTGCAGCACGCGATGGCCTGCCCCGCCATTGGGAAACTGCTGGTAGATGAAATGGTTCTTCAGGGCGCGTTCGGCGGCGTCCAGGTAACGGTCCTGACCCGTCAACCGCCACAGCGACAGGTTCAGCCGCAGCCAGTCCGCCTCGGCGCAGCCTTCGTCCCGCTCGTATTTGTCTTCCAGCATCTCCTTGACTCCGCCCGTGGGCAGGAGGTAACGGCTTGCGAAAATGTGCCAGTCGCGCTCCGCGAAGTCGCGCCAGCGCTGCTCGCCGGTCAGGGCGTAGAGGTCGGCGAAGCCGCGCACGGCGCAGAGCCGCCCGTGGCTGTGGAGGCTATCGAAATTGGTGACGCTGGCCGCTAGTCCGGCGATGCGTTTGGCCTCCTCCACGTAACGTTGCTCCTTCGTCACCCGGCCCAGGCCAACCATGCCTTCGATGCAAGAGAAGTAGCAGGTGACAAAGCCATCGGCATAGCTGCCGCCGACGCTGCGGATATTCTCCGCCTTGTCATAGACCGAGTCAGTCGTGATGAAGTAATCCCCGAGCCGCTTTGCCAGCGCCAGCGCGTTGGTGTCGCCCGAGCGGTCATAGACCTCCACCAGTCCGATCAACAGCCGGCCGTTGCCCCACAGGATGGGCATGTCGCGCCCGCGCTCGATCTTCGGCAACTGCTGGTCCGCACCGAAATGGCCGTCTGCCTTCTGATAAAGCGGGAACCCGGCCATGACCACCGGGAACGCGGCAAAGGCCTTGGGGAACTGAGGCGCTAGAAAAGCCGCGGCGCCAATCCAGCGGCCCGAGATATCTCCGCTGTATTCGGCGAACTTGCGATGCTGCTTCAAGGCGACGTCGTCCAGGATGAACTCGGCCTTGTCGAGTGGTGCCGCCGCCATTCGCTCGGCGTTAAGGGTCTGGGCCGTCGCCCAAGGGCCGGCAAGCCGGACCGCCTCCGGTGCGGGTAGCGTCGGCGCTTCCCACGCATACGCGTTCGCCAGGGTGAAGCCGATCAGGGCAGCAGTCAGACCGGGGAGTGAGAACGCGGCCAGCCTAAACCCTGACAGCGTTCGAGGTTGCGAGGAATAGTTCGCATGCATAGGCAAGCAGCTTAACCCGCATGGCCGAGGGTTGTCGAGACGGCGGCAAGGCAGAAGCTCTCCCCGAGCGTCCGCTTCCCTGCTTTTTCGGATTGCCCTCGCCGCGCTGGGCAGGTATGGAAACAGGCTCGCAGTTGCCAGACCGATGAAGCGTAAGCGCACCAGGAAATCTAAGGATACACGACCGGTCGCGCCCGGCCGCCCGGCGGAGCCAGGCCCCAGCCCAACTCCCTGGTGGGCGCACGCCGCGGTCGTGCTCGGCTTGCTGCTGGCCAACCTCGCGCTCTACCACGGCACGTTTGACCTTGGATTCCTCTCCGTGGATGACCCGGTTTACATCCAGAACAACCCCTACATTGAGAACTTCAGTGCGACTAACCTGGCGCACATCCTGACGACTCCCTATGGCGCAAACTATGCGCCAATCAACCTCCTGAGCTACTCGCTGGACGTCGCGCTGGCGAAGGGCAAAAGCGCGGCGGCGATTCATCTCTCAAATGTGCTCTGGCATGGGTTCGTCGTATGCGCGGTTTACCTGCTTGCCTTCACCATCCGGCCCCGAATCCTCACCGCAGCGGCGGCAGCAGCTTTGTTTCTCCTGCATCCGGTCCATGTGGAAGTAGTTGCTTGGATTTCGAGCCGCAAAGACCTGGTGGCCACCGGCTTTGCCGCGTTGTCCATGACAGCCTACCTTCGTTATCGGCGTCAAGGCCGGGGCTGGAGTTGGTGGTATGCCGGCGCCGTGCTCGCCTTCCTGCTGGCCAGCGCCGGTAAGCAATCCGTCCTCTTGCTGCCGGCGGTGATGCTGGTGTGGGATGTCCTCGTCGAGAAACGCCGGAACTGGCAGATGTTCCTGGACAAGGTCCCTTTCGGCCTGGTCACCCTGTTCTTTGGCTGGATGACCTGGCACGCCCAGCCGAGCACGAACCAGGCGTTGCACCCTTTTGTGCTGGCGCAGACCGAGTTCACTAACCTATGGCTCCTTACGGGGCTTGGCCAATACGTGCTGTATCGCCCTGCGCCGGACCCGGCAGCGTGGAGTCAGATGGCCCGGCTCGCGCTTGTCATCAGCGCGGTGTTGGTGTGGGCGCTGCCTCTCCTGTTCGTATGGGCGCGGCGGCCGCTCCGCGCTACGCTGTGTTACTGGTTCCTGATCCAAATGGTGCCGCCAATGCTGCTGGCCTTCATGATCCCCATCACGGACCGGTATCTGTTCCTGCCTTCGGTCGGCGTCTGCCTGCTGCTGACAGATCTCGCTGCCGGGTGGGAGAAACGATTACCTTCCGCCAGATGGTTGCCGCCGGTCGTGCTGGCGGCTCTCGGCTTAGTCTGGGGCGCCAAGACCTGGAATTACGTCGGGGAATGGCGTGACCCCCGCTCGGTCTGGTATGGCGCGCACTTGAAAACCCCCAACTCACAAGTGCAGCAGTTTCTAGGCGAAGTTTACCAGAACGCCGGGGACCAAATGGACGGCTTCGTCAAAACCGGCGCGTTACCCCAATGGACGAATGAAATTCGCTTTGCCCGGGCTGTGCTCGGTGACGAGCCAGCGGTGGAACGGCTGCGATCCGAGTGGACGAAAGCCCAGCCCACCAGAACCAACTCCCTTGCTTACCGGGATCAACTGTGGAGCCTCGCATGGCAGCGATTCGAGGAGTCAGCAGCGCGCCGCGGCACGCTCATTGCCCCCAATCTCTTCACCTGCCGCGGCCGGTTGCTGGTCAACCAAGGCAAGTTTGCCCAGGCAATCCCGGAGTTCCAGAACGCGCTGACCATGGCCCAAATCAGCACCTACGCCGAGATCCGGGACGAAGGCATGACCCACGCTCTCTTTAACATCGGAGTGTGCCACTGGAACATGAACAATTATGGCGAGGCCCAAAAATGGATACTGAATGCGCAAGCGGTGCAGCGAAAGTCCGGACGGGTCTGGTTGCCGAGGCTGGATCAGGAGGCCGAACTCATCAAACAGCTCGCCACCAAGAAGTAGAAGAGGGAACATCCAACATCCAATGATTGCTTCATTAGCAGCCATTGGATGTTGGATGTTGGGGTCGGGGGAATTCGATACCCAGTTGCATAGTTAGGGCTCGGCTGGCTTGTCTCTTTTTGCTTGCAGACTGGATGCGCCGGTATAATGTCGGCACTCATGAAACGTACTCTTTTTTATGCTCTAGTATCCACCGTGCTCATTACCGCATCTGCCCCGCGGCTTGCGGCCGAAGTGGAGCCCGGCTTCACCCCCCTCTGCGACGGCAAGACCTTCGACGGTTGGAAGTCGTCCGAGTCCAATAAGGACACCTGGAAGATCGAGGATGGCGCCTTTGTCACGCGTGGCAAGACCTGCCACCTGTTTTACGTCGGCGACCTGCAGCCCTTCAAGAACTTCGATCTGAAGGTGGACGTGATGACCGAACGCAACTCGAACGGCGGCATTTACTTCCATACCAAATATCAGGCGGAAAGCTGGCCCCGGGGCGGGTTCGAATGCCAGGTCAATCAAACCCAGGGCGACTGGATCAAGACCGGCAGCCTGTGGGGCATCGTCAACATCGGCCTCCGCGCCGCCGAGGATAACAAGTGGTATACCCAGGAGATCATGGTCAAGGGCAACACTGTCACCGTTCTGGTGGACGGCAAAAAGATGCTGGAGTATGTCGAGCCCGCTGGCGCCCAGCCCGGTAAGGAATACGAACGCAAAATCAGCCAGGGCACCTTCGCTCTGCAGGCGCACGACCCCGGCAGCGTGATCCGCTACAAGAACATCCGCGTCAAGAAGCTCGACTGAGCTGGCTTAACGGTCGGGGAGGGCGAGCGTCACTGGCATTAAGTTAAGCATCGGCTCGCCAGAGAGCTGCCGACGATTCCCCCTCTCCCCTTCCGAAGGGGAGAGGGCAGGGGTGAGGGGTCCGATAATGCCCAACTCGGGAAGAGGCTCAGGCAAAGGGCCCGCCCCCCCTTATTTCACTTCACCAGCGGGAGCACCTGCTTGAACTCAGCGGTCCCCGCCTGCCCAAGCAGCTCAAAGAGCACCATCTCCGTCGAGACGATCACCGCCCCAGCGGCACTCATGCGCTCCAGCCCGAAGCGATAATTCTCCGGCGTCCGCGAGGACACCGCATCCGCCGCCACGAACACTCGGAATCCCTTGTCCAGCAGGTCCAGGCACGTTTGCGTTACGCACACATGAGCCTCGATCCCGCAGAGCACGGCATCCGAGATCTGCTTGCTCTCGAGGGCGGCGACGAAACCGCTGGCGCCACACGCGCTGAAGGCGAGCTTCTCCATCGGGGCAAACCCCGGGATGGCGGCGGCAACCTCCGGCACGGTCAAGCCCAGCCCCTTGCGGTATTGCTCCGTCGCGAAGATCGGCACTTGAAGAATCGCCGCCCCTTGTACCAGGCGCAGCGCGTTCTGCACTACGCGGTCCTTTTCAAAGATAGCCGGCACCAGGCGCTCCTGGATGTCCACGACCACCAGGCCGGCTCGCGCACGCGTCAGACGATGAGATTGTTTCTGCATGATGAAAGCTGTTACCGCCGCAAGCGTGGGCGTGATCGCACAGCCTGTCAAGCAACGCCAGCCAGCTTTCGTGCCAGCGCCAACAAAGCGCCCCTCCCTGGACCATTGATTTTCCTACTTGCCCGCCGTGCTCCATGTGCCCAGTCTCGCGACATGTTCAAGATAGCCCGCCCGGCGCTTGATAGCGCCGGAGACGCCCTGCGGCAGCAGCCACCACGGGATGCTGTTCCGGTTCCACGCGTTGACGATGATCTCCGCGTCTTGGTCGAGCAATCGCCAGCGAGGACTTGAACGGTCATGTGCCAGCTACCTTTAGCTGTCCCGTTGTTTCCCAATAGCAGGCAATTAGGCGGCCACCTTCCAAATCGAACAACGGGGAACCAAGGTTTTCAAGCACCTCCTGTTTGGTGGTAATCCCAGGAGTAATGAACGAAATCGTATCCGGCTTGATGTGGTGCCCTGCACTTACCGAGGAACCGCTTGTGACTTGCCGCCATGTGCTTCATTGGTTTGCCGCTTAACGACCCTGCTCAGGCACGCGGGGCCAGTGACCCAGGAAAAACAGCAGGGCGCAATCCCGGGTTGCCTGAAGCCAATGGTTCGCCGATGCAATCTGTGGCCGCATACCCGCTATCTGAATAGGATCACAAGCGAGGCAACGCAAAGCAAAACAAGAAGTGGCCCCAACCACCGCAGCGGGCGCTGAAGCTTCAGGCTCCAATGAAAGCCTCCGACCAGTTTGGTACCGACCAAACCGTAACCGAAGGCTGTCCCCCACAGCCCAACGATCATAAACATGATCGAAGTGACAATCTCAAACACTTGGTCAAATGCGCTCATGGCGAACGCGCCGGCTCAGGCAGGCCGGGGCAATGATGTCCAGCAATCAACAGAGACGGAATCCAGCCGTCCAGTGCATGAGCCGGGTTGGGCCAGCTCCGTAGGAGCGACATGTTTATAGTGACCACCACGCCCCCGATCATTTCCACACGCCCCGTAGGGGCGGCAGTGCCTGTGCGAGATAGCAGCATGCCGCCCCTACGGGGCTTGCGGAGATTTCGGTTATGGCGGGCTATAAACATGTCGCCCCGCTGGGGCTGGTGAGCTTTGGCGGCCGCCCCCCCCCCAGCCCAACGCACTAGCTCACCGATGGCGGCCCCTCTGTGGCTCCCGAATCGCCAGATGGCCTTGCGGGGCCGTCATTCGGTGGAGCGTTTGGTTTGGTCCGGGTATGACGATCGTAGTCGCGCTGCGCACGGCTAAAGAGAGCCTCCTGAACCCGCTGAAACTCAGAGAGTGGGTCAGTCGATGGCTCCAAACTTCTCCACTGCCGCTCCAGTGCTTTAGTCTCTCCGGAGTAAAGGGGAGACTCGCGAATGTGGAGCGTATTATCCCAATGCTCAGGCACCCGAATCAATTCGATCTCGTAGATCAGGACAGCCGCCTCAGGGAGATTCGGATACGCCTTCCGCTCATAATAGGTCAGATGCGGAGGAACCTTGATTTGTCGTAATCCGCCAACCCGCATGCCGATGAGGCCTTGATCGAGAGCTACGAAGGTATTGCGAGCAGCGACGCGGACCTGGTAGGGAGCCTCCTCCCTCGTGGTGAAAGCGACTTCGCCCTTTGAGAGGCGACATGTGCAGTGAACATGCACAATGTCCTGGAGGGCGACCTCGCGCCCTTCCCCCACGCGCAGATCTGTGATCTTAAGGCCTTTCGCGAGCTTCATACGTTGACCGAACGACTTAGCTCACCGATGGCGGCCCCTCTCTGACTCCCGAATCAGCTAGAGACGCCGCCGGGCCGCCATTCGGTGAAGCGCCAGGTTCGGCTTCCCGTTCATCCTCAGAGAGGCCGTAGACACACAAGGTCACAGCCACGCCGAGCTCGCCAGCAAGCCGCAAGAACGCGCTGGGAAGGGTGTGGAACTGACAGAGAGAGTCCCGGCACCAGAACAAGCCGATGCTGAGCTCCAGGGAATCCACGCCGGGAAAAGCAGCCAACCGCTCAATTTCAGCGCTCTCTTCCTGAAGGAATTCCGTCGCGTCCCGTATCTGGGTCTCCAGATCATCCTGGTCAGAATCGGAAATTCCCACGGCAAGCCCTGAGCGCTCCTGAACGGGGCGGCTCCGCAGGTTGGTCGTATCACCTCGGTAGAAGATCGATGCCAACTCCAGCCATGGGGAGTCTCCCCTGAACGCATCAACGTCGAATTGGGCTCCTGCAGCATTTAGAACGCAACCTGGCATATGAACTCCGGTGCTATTTCGCCGAACTGTGATTATGCGACGGCCAATCGTATATCCAGGATCGGGCCTTCCACGGTCCTCTCGTAAATATTCGGTGAACGAAAAAAACGGAGTTCTGGCGGAGACATCGGCTCCATAAACTATTTTCAGGGGAACGCATTTTGTTCGGGACACGCGTCTCCTCCCTTGGTAGTCTTACCTTCCAGGGACTGAGGTTGAGGAAAAACTTTGGCTGGAAAACATCCAGTTGCGCCAGCAGGCTCATTATTACCAGAGCCTACATGCGCGAGCTCTGGCTAAGCAACAGGAGCAGGCGGACCAAATCGAGGTCCTCAAAGCCAAGGTCG
>CAIWJG010000282.1 GCA_903912925.1 uncultured Verrucomicrobia subdivision 3 bacterium
GTCATACCAATCCCAGCACCACTCCCATACATTCCCCGCCATGTCATACAACCCATACCCGTTAGCCGCAAAGGTCCCCACTGTAGTCGTGTACGGATAGCCCCCGCCCGTCCATGCCGGATTGTAACCACTCGTGGCATTCACATCGTAGCCGCCAGGGGAAGCGGCGTAGTTCGCCTGACCCCATGAAATCGTGTTCCCCCACGGAAACCGCTGCCCGCTCACCCCACCCCGCGCCGCCTTCTCCCACTCCGCTTCCGTCGGTAACCGATACCCGCTGCTCCACTTCACCCAGTCATTCTGCACGCTGGTCTGTCCTGTGCGATACACCAACGTCTGCCCCGCATCAGTGTAGTACGCCGGGGTCCGCCCCTCCTGCTCCGAACGCGCATTACACCACTTCACACAGTCATACCAGTCCACCGTCTGCACCGGATGCGTGCTGGCTTTGCCTGAGCCGCCATTGTCAAAACTGTAGCCGTTGGTAATCGCCCAGTTGTACACCCCATCCCATAGCGCTTTCGTTATCTCGAATTTATCCATGTAGAAAGCGCTGACCTGGTTCGTATGCAAGGGCAACTCGCCGCTGCCGCCTTCGCCGAACGTATCCCCCATCACGAACGGCCCGGCCGGGATGAGCGCCATGCCGGAGGGCGCGGAATTATTAGTAGTGCCGCGCACCCGATAGAACATCGGCACGCTCACTTGAATCTTGCCGTTCGCGTCCGCCGTCACCGCCTCCAGCCCCGCCCAGTTGTTCGTCCACGGCCCCGTCACCGAGGCCGCCCATTCCACCACCGCCACACTCCCGGGTGCCAGGTTGCCGCACGCCAGAACTCCGTTAGCGCTGAAGGAAGTGATTACCGGCTGCCCGAGGGCCGCCACAGTTGCCCCAAGCGCCAATGCACTGCAAAGGCCAAGGCTCATGGTTCGTGATTTGAATTGCATGGTTCTGTTCTGCGCCGCTTCCGGATACAAGGCAAGCGTTTTCAGCGGCAATTCTCCTTATGGGCAGAAGTCAGGGGAAACCGTTGAAACGGTTGGACCGCAGCGGGGGGCGTGGTTCACCCAACTGAAGTTGGGTGTTAATGAGAGGAAGACTCGGGCTGCGGGTTTCGGGTTTCGGATTTGGGAACAGGGCTTGCCCGCGCCGCAGCGGTCGCGGTAGGCAGGGGATAACCAGAAGCCCTGGCGCTGCCGACAAGGGGGTTCTGAGGGTAAGCCGGTTCTGAGGGTAAGCGTCAGTCCGAGCCCGAATTGCCTTGCGGATTGGCCCTTGCAAAGGCTCCTGAGAGGCTGTAGAAGCTCGAATCGTCATGCCTTTCGTCGCTATAGTTTACCGACGCTGTGCGGTGAACTGCCTGCTCGTCCTGTGTGCGCTCGGTGGCACAACCAAATCCCCGGCCGCAGTGCTTGACGCGTGGCATTGGCGCAGTCCTCTGCCGCAAGGCAACCCGCTGCGGAATGTGGTATTCGCCAACGGCGTTTACGTGGCCGTGGGCGACCTGGGAACGATCCTAACCTCAAGCGATGGCACGAACTGGCAGCGGCGGACCTCGGGGGTCGTGGATTCGCTAAACGACTGCGCCTACGGCGGCGGGCAATACGTTGTGGTCGGTGTTTATGGAGTTGTGTTGACCTCGCCAGACCTGGCGACGTGGACGCTTCAGTATGCCGGCACATTCTTCGCGCTGAATGGAGTTACTTACGGGAACGGACTGTTTGTTGCCGTCGGTGAAGGCACCACTATTTGCACTTCGCCTGACGGGATGGACTGGACCCAACGTGGAGCTGGCGAGTGGGAACTATTCGAGGTGGCCTACGGCGGGGGTTCTTTTGTTGCGGTTGGCGGGATACCTCCGGTTCCAGGCAGCGGCACGTCGGCGGCTACGGCCGTTATCCTGAGCTCGCCCGATGGCCGCTCGTGGACACGCCGGGTGCTCACGTCAGACGCGCCGGTCGTTTCGGTGGCTTATGGAGCGGGAACCTTTGCCGCTGTGAACGGGTGGTTTGGCGGGCAAAACATTTGGTCTTCCACGAATCTCGTGGACTGGCAACGGACACCCAGCCCGTTATCGTCCTGGTTAACGAGTATCAGTTACGGAGCCGGCGAATGGATTACCGGGGGTGGCGTCTGGGGCGACTCCTACTACGGTCCAGGACACCTCTACGCTTCCGCTGATCTTGCAAGCTGGTCAGAAGTTCTGACCAACGTCCCGGCCGTGAGCGGCGTCGCTTTCGGAAACGAGCGCTTCATCGCTTCCACACGGGGCGGCACATTCGCCGTATCGTCGAACGGGATGAGTTGGCAGGAGCCCGTCCCGAAGCCAATACCTTTTACCTTTCGAGATTTGAAATACGTCGCTGGTCACTTCGTGGGCGTGGGAGGGAAACAGCTTTCGTTCTCGGTGGACGCAAACACCTGGACCAACACGGTCACCATAACCAATGCCGAAGATAGCGCCGATTTCTCCAGCATCACTTTCGGGAACGGGCGATATGTGGCTGGCGGTGGATACGGCACGATCTGGACTTCGCTCGATGGCCTCAACTGGACCAACCCCGCACCCGAACTGAGCCGCTATCCGGATGGTTCATCCGTGGCGGTGGCGTTCGGTAACGGCGTTTTTGTTGGGGTGTCCGGCAACCAGGCAAATATTCTCACCTCGCCCGACGGGCTGAACTGGACCGCGCAAGAACTGATTACAAACAGCTCCGCTTCGGTTGCCTTTGCGGATGTAACCTTCGGGAACGGGCGCTTTGTCGCCGTGTCTGATTCTCTGGAAGCCATGTCCACCGACGGAACCAATTGGATGTCGGCCCCCGCGCAAAACTCGAAGTTTGCCGTAGCCGCGGGGAACGGTAAATTCGTGGCGGTGGGGTATTCGACCGTTGCGGTTTCCACCAATGGACTGGATTGGACGTACCAGGCCTCGAATGGTTTCGGGACGCTGTTCGACGTCGCCTTCGGTGCCGGCTTCTTCGTGGCGGTCGGCGCGGACTTCTCTTACGGATCGGGGCACGAATCCCCGATCTGGATCTCGACCGATGGCACCCACTGGTCCAGGCGGGCGTCCCAGACCCCGCTCCGACTGTCAACCGTTGCCTTTGGCGACGGCACTTTCGTCATAGGCGGCGCCGGTGCGGTTTTGCAGTCAGACCCGCTCCTGAACCTGGAACTTGCGATGCAGCCAGCCCCGCACTTGCTGCTTTGGGGCCCGGTAAATCGCTCATATAACATTGAATTCGCGGACACCTTGAATCCATCCAACACCTGGCTCACGCTCACCAACGTCTTTGCCGGCCAGTGCCCAGTGTCCCTCAGCGACACCAATGGCCTCGGACGTTTCTACCGCGCTGTGCTGCTTCCTTAGTGAGACCTCAATCCCATACCAGAAGAGGAATACAATCATGATACCAACGCTGTTCTCGGTGAGCTACGCGGGGCTGTGGGGCCAGCACACGCTGGACCTCGAATCCTTTATCCGGAAGGCGGCGGCGCTGGGCTATTCGGCCGTTGAGTTGATGGCCAAACGGCCACACCTGTCGCCCCTTGACTTCGATAGCGGTAAACTGGATCGCATCAAGCAGTGCGCGAAGGAGAACCGGATTCAGATCGCAACCATTGCCGGCTACACGGATTTCACCGGGGGCGAGCGAGCGGCGGAGATCCCCTTTGTCGAAATGCAGCTCGCTTACGTTCGAGAGCTGGCGAGAATCGCACAGCATCTCGACGCCAGGATTGTCCGGGTGTTCACCGGCTACTCCACCGCGGAAGAGGAGTGTCAGCGAGATTGGCGCAAGTGCGTCCTGGCCGTTCGTGAGTGCGCGGCTCTGGCCGCGAGCCACGGGGTTTGTCTGGGCGTGCAGAATCATCACGATACCGCCATCTCGACGGAGGCCTACCTCGAGTTCCTGGACGAGGTGGACCATCCCAACTGCAAAGCGATGTTTGACCCGTGGGTGCCGGCGCTGCAAGGGGAGGATCTATTTGCCTGCGCCCAAACGCTGGCACCGCGCATGGTGCAGACGACCGTGGCGGATTACGTGCGACTGAAGCGCTGGGCCTACCAGCCCGGGCTCGTGAACTACCGGGCCATGCCCGACATGATGCGGGCCGTGCCCCTCGGAGAGGGGTTCGTTGACCTGAAAGCTTTCTTCAAGGGCCTGCGGGCCGGCGGGTTCAAGGGATTCGTCGCTTACGAGATGTGTTCCCCCCTGCGCGGGGGCGGCAGTGAAGCCAACCTCGACCGCACGGCGGCCGCCAGCCTGCGACAGATTAAGGGCGAATGCAGAATGAAGAATGAAGAATGAAGAATGAAGAAGACTTTACCGGGGGTCAAAGACTTTGGACAAATTCATCCACCGTAATTCCTGCCGCACGGATCAGGCTGCGGAGGGTGCCTTTGGCAACCTCTTTGTGGTCAGGAACGGAGAGCGTGGCGTTTTGGCCCTCTTTAACCAAAATGATGTGGCTGCCTCGTTGTCGGGCGACCTGCCAGCCGAGCGCCTGGAACGCGCGGACGACCTTGCGCCCACTCAATGACGGAAGGAAAGGCATCAGAGTGCCACTTCGACTTGGCGCGTTTCAACGGTGAGAGGCAGTCCGCGTTCAGCCCGGACTTCGAGGCAGAGCTCGATGGCTTCCTTGATATTCTTCAAGGCATCCTCTTTGGTCTGCCCTTGGCTGACGCAGCCGGGGATGGCGGGACATTCAACCACCCACATCCCATCCTCGTCCCGATCCACTGTGACGGAGAGCTTCATGCAATTTACTGTAGTTGGCATCGGCATAGGTTTCAAGCCGGCAGTTTGAGGGGGCGACAGATCGTCCGTTCATTTTCCTGGGGCAAAGCCGGAAGTGCGCTGCCCTTTTCCATTCGACAACTGGTATTTGGCGTTACAGGTTGTGGGCATGGTAGCGGTTAATTCTACAATGCTGCCGCTCGGCACGCAGGCGCCGGATTTCCGGTTGCCGGACCCGGGCGGGAAGGTCGTTGCGCTGAGCGATTTCAAGAGTGCGCCGGCGCTGCTGGTGGTCTTCATGTGCAACCATTGTCCCTACGTGAAGCACCTCCGCGATGGGCTCGCCCAACTCGCCCGGGACTACCGGTCGCGCGGCGTCGCGGTGGTCGGGATTAACTCGAATGACGTGGCCAATTATCCGGCCGACAGCCCGGCGAAGATGGCGGCGGAAGCGGCGGCGGCGGGCTACACCTTCCCGTATCTGTATGACGAAACGCAGGCGGTGGCCAAAGCCTACCGGGCGGCCTGCACGCCGGACCTCTACGTATTCGACCAGGACCAGCGGCTGGTCTATCGCGGCCAGTTCGATGATAGCCGTCCGGGAAGTAGCGTGCCTGCCACCGGTAAAGATGTGCGGGCCGCGCTGGATGCCGTGCTGGCGGGTAAGGCGGTGTTGCCGAATCAGAAGCCCAGCATCGGGTGCAACATCAAATGGAAGCCCGGCAACGAGCCGGAGTACTGGTGAATGCAGAATGCAGAATGAAGAATGAAGAAAAGGATTTGGCGGAGCGCACGAAGAAGTTTGCGCGGCGGATCATACGGTTGTTTGTAGCGCTGCCGCGGGAGCCCGTGGCCCAGGTTCTGGGCAAACAGGCACTTCGATCGGGGACTTCTGTTGGGGCAAATTATCGGGAAGCAGACCGCGCTCGGAGCAAGGCGGAGTTTGTTTCGAAGATCGGCGATTGCCTTAAGGAAGCCGACGAGACGCTGTATTGGCTCGAACTCCTCTCTGACGAAAAGATCGTGGCCACCAGTCGGCTGGCCCCTCTGATTCAGGAGGCGAATGAGCTGATCTCAATCCTTGTCACCATTTCCAAGCGTGCCAGAGGTGAGTAATATTCTGGAAATGCAGAATGCAGAATGCAGAATGCTGAAAAGGAGGCTCTACTTTCGTCGGTAGCTCCAAGCGCACCAAAGAATAGTCTATTGGCTTACCTCTCTTATTTCTTCATTCTTCATTCTTCATTCTGCATTCTCCCTTTATGATTCTTGGCGTTGAAATCGGTGGGACCAAACTACAGGTCGTCCTGGGCGACGAGGCGGGAAAGATTGGCGAGCGGCGGAAGCTGCACGTAGATCCGCCCAAGGGCGCCGCAGGCATCCGGCAACAGATCGAGCAGGCGGTGTCGGAGCTGACTCGCGGGTGCCAGATCCTGCGCGCGGGCGTCGGCTTCGGCGGGCCGGTGGATTGGAAGACAGGCCGGATTTGCGTCTCGCACCACGTTGAGGGATGGTCGGAATTTGATATGGGCGGCTGGCTCAGCCAGGTGGCCGGTGCGCCGGTGGTTGTCGAGAACGATGGGAACGTGGCGGCCCTGGGCGAAGCGTTGTGCGGGGCCGGCGTTGGCTACAACCCGGTTTTCTACGTGACGCTCGGCAGCGGCGTGGGCGGGGGCCTGGTGGTGGATGGAAGAGTTTATCATGGCGCCAAGCCGGGAGAAGCGGAGATGGGCCATGTCCGGCTGGACCGGAAGGGGACGATTGTCGAGGGCCGTTGCTCGGGGTGGGCAGTGGACCGCCGCATCCGTGAGTTGAAGGTGAAGGAGCCGGAGAGCCTCCTGGCGAGGCTGGTCGGCCAGACCGTGGGCGGGGAGGCCAGGCACCTGGTTCCGGCATTACAACAGGGGGACCCGGCCGCCAAACGGCTCTTGCAGGAGATAACGGAGGACCTGGCGTTTGGCCTCTCGCACGCGGTTCACCTGTTCCACCCGGAGATCATCATCCTGGGCGGAGGACTCTCGCACGTGGGCGAGCCGTTGCGGGCGGGCGTGGAGAGCGGGCTGCGGCAGTTTATTATGGAGGCGTTTGCTCCCGGGCCGAGGGTGGCGCTGGCGGCGTTGGGGGAGGACGCAGTGCCGGTCGGGGCGCTGCTGCTGCCGAATGCAGGGCTGCGCTAGTGATCGAGGGATTGCGGCGAGCTCTGCGGCAGTCCTGAAATCCGAAGGCCGAAACCCGAGGTCCGAAGGAAATCCGAAATCCGAAGGCCGAAGGGAAAGCCTTCGCGGCAGGCGTGTGGCCCCGACGGTGAAAGGGCCTTTTCGGATTTCGGATTTCGGCCTTCGGATTTCCTTCGGTTTTCGGGCCTCGGGTTTCGGATTTCAGATTGCGGTGCATCCTAACCTACTATAGACCATCGCTGGGCCAGACGCTGGGGCCTGAGAATCCGCTGTCACTGTCGCGGGCCTGAGAATCTGCCTGACAAAACCCCTCGGATGGTGGATTATGGGCAGCATGAATAATTGGATTACGGACTATATCAAGACCCATAAGGCAACGCTCGATTCCATCCCGGCCGACGGGGTGGCCCAGCTTATTGAGAAGCTGCGCGTGGCGCATAAGGAAGATCGGCAGGTTTTTGTGTTCGGCAATGGCGGCAGTGCCTGCAATGCGTCGCATTTCGCGACCGACCTCGGGAAGGGCTCTTCGGATAAGCTCGGTAAGCGCTTTCGGGTGATCTCGCTCAACGATAACGTGGGCTGGATGACGGCACTGGGCAATGATTACAGCTACGCCGATGTGTTCGTGGGCCAGTTACAGAATTACGGCAAGGCGGGCGACCTGGTGCTGTCGATCAGCGTCAGCGGCAATTCGCCGAACTGCGTGAAGGCGTTGGAGTGGTCGAAGGCGCACGGGCTGGTTACGGTCGCGCTGGTCGGGGCCAAACGGGGGCGCATGGCGGAGATTGCCGATCAGACGATTGTCATCAATGACACTCACTATGGGCGGGTGGAAGACGCGCAGATGGGCATCTGCCACATGGTCTGCTATGCGTTCATGGAGAAGCCGGAAATCGCCAAGTAGAATGCAGAAGGAAGAATGCAGAATGCAGAATGAGGGAACGAAGGAAGAAGGTTGAAGACAGAAAGGGATTTGGCGGCGCGGACGAAGCGTTTCTTATGAAATGGGAGTATTCAACAGTAGTGTTTGAGTCGTCGGGTTGGTTGCTCGGAGGTAAACTTGACGGCCAGAAGTTCAATGATCGCTTGAATCGGTTGGGAGAGGAAGGTTGGGAACTGGTCAGCGTGTTTGATACGAACTTCACACAGGGTGGCACCAGAGACGTCATTGCTGTATTGAAACGTCCGATGAAATAGCCGGAGCTTAGGGACTGCGCGCGGCCCAACTACAGCGTGGCACGGATGGGAGCCAGCCGTTTCACTCAGTTGTTAGTCGTGGCTCAGTGGCGGCTGGCCCCCGCCGCTCACGCTGCTCGATAGGCGATCTTGCGTCTGCATTCCATTTTGGGCTGGCGCAGGTAGGAGCCGCGGAGGCAGTCTGTCGGTATTATGAAGACCAAGAGCTTGCCTGCCAAAGGAATCAATCGCCGGGAGTTTATCCAATCCACTGCCAGGGCCACTGCCGCCTTGAGCCTGTGGAGCGCTGCGCCCTACGTCGCCCGCGGACGCGTGCTCGGAGCCAATGATACCATCGGCGTTGGCTACATCGGAGTTGGAGGTCGTGGGTCGAGCCACATCGCTACGGTGCGGCGGCTGATTGAGGGCGGGGAGAAGGCGAAGGTGGTGGCGGTCTGTGACGTTTACCGCTACCGGCTGAACGAGGCGGCCAAGCCCACCGGTGCCAAGGCGTACATGAAGCACAAGGAATTGCTGGCGGACCCCAACGTGGATGCCGTCTGCATCGCCACGCCGGATCGGCTACACGTGCCGCAGGCGCTGGACGCCATCCGCGCCGGTAAAGACGTTTACTGCGAGAAGCCGATGGGCCATTGGTCACAGTTCGATCTCTCCCGGAAGTTCTATGAGGAGACCATCAAGCTTAAGCGCGTGGTGCAGATCGGCAACCAGGGCAACTCGAGCCCCGCGTGGCACAAGGTGCGCGAGCTGGTCCAGCAAGGCGCGGTCGGGCGGGTGCAGCTCGTCACACTGGGCTTCTACCGGCGCGGCGATTGGGGCGAACGCATGCCCATCCCCGACCCGCAAGCCAAACCCGGCCCGGACCTCGACTGGGAAGCTTTCCTGGGCGATGCGCCGAAGGTGCCTTTCACGGTGAACCGCTTCTTCAGTTGGCGCAAGTACCTCGACTACGCCGGGGGCCCCTGCACCGACCTGTTCCCGCATGTGTTCACGCCGTTCGTCAGTGCCATTGGCCTCAAGTTCCCGTCGCGCGTCGTGGCCTCCGGCGGCATCTTCAAATACACGACCTACGACCGGGAGGTGCCTGATACCTTCAACATGTGCCTGGACTACCCGGAGAAGCTCTCCATTGTGCTGCCGTGCTCGCTGGCCAACGATTATCCCCCCGAGGCGGCCATTCGCGGCGACGAGGGGACCCTCACCTTGCAGAATCCCGGCGAATGGAATGCCGGGTTCGACAGCATCACCATCGTGCCGCCGAAGGGCGAGTCGCGCGTTTACCCGGCCGGCAAGATGGATCCGACGCCCAAGCACTGGCAGAACTTCCTCAGTTGCGTGCGGAGCCGGGAAAAACCGGTGAGCGACGTGGAGTTTGGCCTTCATGTGACGGCCGCCCTGAATATGGCGATGCTGAGCTTGCTCAAGGAGAAGGTGGCCAAGTTCGATTTCGCTAAGACGAAGATCGTGATCTAACTTGCGGCAGGCATGTTAGCCGCCGACAACATCCGCAAGAAGCTCGGCACCCTACCGCACAAGCCGGGCATTTACCTGATGCGTGACCGCTTCGGGACGGTGATCTATGTGGGCAAGGCGCGCGATCTGCGCAAGCGCGTCAGCCAGTATTTCCAGCCCTCCCGGCGGCTGGGCTGGGACCTGAAGTTCAAGGCTCTGATCGAGGCCATCCACGATTTCGATTTCCACGTCGTGCGGAGCGAGCCGGAGGCGTTGCTGCTCGAGAGCAAGCTCATCAAGGAATTCCACCCGCGCTACAACGTCAGCTTCCGCGATGACAAGCAGTTCATGATGCTGAAGGTGAACCTGAACGACCCGATCCCGCGGTTCACGCTCACGCGCCTGAAGCAGGACGACGGCGCGCGCTACTTCGGGCCGTTCCCGAACTCGGGCGCGCTGCGCAGCACGCTGGCCCTGGTGCGACGCCAGTATCACTTGCGCGGGTGCCGGCCACTGACGCCGACGGACCGCGATTACAAGCATTGCCTCTACGCGCACCTGAAATACTGCACCGCGCCGTGCATCGTCAACGTGACGCGCGAGGAGTATCTGGTGCAGGTGACTGCGGCGTGTGACTTCCTTTCCGGCCAGTGCGCGGAGATGCAGGAGCAACTGGGGGAGGAGATGAAGAAGGCCTCGGCGGCCCAGGACTACGAGCGCGCGGCGCAGTTGCGCGACCTGATGGCCGATTTGCGGCACACGACCAAGAAGGTGAGCCGCTTCGAGCGCATGCCCTACAGCCTGCCGCTCGCCATCGCCCCGGACAAAGACCTGGAAGAACTGGCGAAGGTCCTTGGCTTGGCCGCGCCGCCGCTGCGGATCGAGGGGATTGATATTTCGAACATCAGCGGGACGTTCAAGGTGGCGTCGCTGGTGAGCTTCCGCAACGGCCGGCCCGACCGGGCGAATTATCGCCGGTTCAAGATCAAGACTGTCGGTGGGCAGAATGATTTTGCGTCGGTGGCGGAGGTGGTGAGGCGCCGCTATACGCGCGTGTTGCGAGAGGCGACAGGGGACGACCTGGCGGTCGAAATCCGAAATCCGAAAGCCGAAGGCCGAAGGAAATCCGAAGCTCGAAACCCGAAGGCCGAAGTGCCGGAAGGTGTTGGCGAGGCCGAGAGACCGGCGGAGAGTCAGAGCACTGCGCCATCGGAAGTCGCGCTCGCGTCTCCCGCCGCGGAGTCCGCATCACGTTTCACGTTTCACGTTTCACGCACTGTGCCCCACGCACCGAGCCCCACGCCCTCCCTGCCTAACCTCCCCGACCTCCTTCTCATTGACGGCGGCAAAGGGCAGCTAAGCGCGGCGCGCGAGGAGTTGGAGAAGCTGGGGCTGGGGCATATCCCGACCATCGGGCTGGCCAAGGAGTTCGAGGAGATTTACCGGCCCGGCGAGAAGGAGCCGCTGCGCCTGTCGCACGAGAGCGGCGCGCTGAAGCTGCTGCAACGGGTGCGCGATGAGTCGCACCGGTTCGCCAACACCTACAATGCCCAATTGCGGCTGCGGAAGATTTCGGAGAGCATACTCGATGAGTTTCCCAACATCGGCGAGCGGCGCAAGGCGGCGTTGCTCAAGAAGTTCGGCTCTGTCCAGCGCCTGCGGCTGGCCAGCGTCGAGAAGATAGCCGAAGTGTCCGGCTTCGGCGGCAAAGCGGCGGCAGAGCTCAAAACATTCCTGGAGGCACGGCAGTGAGGTGAGCCCGCTAAACACGCGAAATACGCGAAACACTACTTGCCTTGCCCCACTCTCCCCGGCCTTGGCTGAAAATCGGCGCGCGGTTCAGGCTCACGGTTCAGTCTTGGCAGCTTAAGCGTCTTTAGCGTGTTTAGCGGGCAAATTTAGTGCGTGCGAAGTCGCGCCAACCACGTCAGAGGATCGGATCGGCTGGGAATGACCGCGCCGAATAGCACCCGGTCATCGACCACGCCGTAAAGCACGAAGAATGGAAAAGCCCGGAGGTTCCTGCGTCGCAACTCAGTCACCGCAGAAGACCTCATATTTAGAAAATGCCCGGCTTCACTCGGGGCCGACTTGATAGCGTCCACCGCCTCATCCACTTCCTGCCGGAAGCGCGCAGCCAAACCGTTGGAGACTTGGTCGTAATCCGCCTCGAACCTTCTAACATCGTTCGGGAACTCCGGATGGAAAAATACCCTCATCCGAGGGCAGCTCGGTATTGTTCCTCCGTTAAGCTCTCCACCCGCCCGGCGGCGAGATCCTCGATGCGCCGAATTCCTTCAGCGATTGCTTCGTTCAAGGATGCGGGCGCTACAACACTTTCCACCAGGCGGCGCGCCAGCTCCAAACGTTCCTCCGCCGGCAGTTCGAGTGCTGCGCGTGATACATCTGTCGAAACCATAGGGGAAGGTTACCCCAGGGGCACTGCGAAGCAAGCGGTTGTTGATCAGGCGGCGGCCAAATTTAGTTCGTGCGAAGTCGCGCGATTCATGGCTTGATAGAGGGCGGATGAATATTCAAGTGGCCGTTCTGTGCGACGCTGCAACCGATGACAATGGCAAGCTGAACTTGCTGGGGGCGTTCGACACCATTTACACGCAGCAACTCCCCGCGATCCACCCGCAGTGCTCGATCGCGTTGCGAGTCACCTTTTCGAGCGGAGACGAGGGCAAGCACGCCCTGGCACTCAACTTCGTGGACGCGGACGGCCGCTCCATAGCGAAGTTCCCACCCATTCCGGTGGAAGTGACGCTGCCCGATGACATGCATTTCGGCACGCGCAACTTCATCGTGAACATCCAGCAGTTGAAGTTCGACAATCCGGGGCTTTACTCGATTGATGTCCTGCTGAACGGCCATTCGCAGGCGAACATTCCTCTGCTCGTGCGGCATAATCCGCCGACACCAGCCTGAAGCTGGAATGCAGAAGGAAGAATGCAGAAGAACAAAACTGCGCAGCTCACTCGCTTCTGGAATGCAGCCGGAAGCCCGCATCAAGCCACATGTGAGCGCGATGCTCCCGTGTTGCTAGCCAGTTGATTGCGTGATGTTCCATAGGTATTCCATAGGGTGTCCATAGGACTTCCATAGGATCTCCATAGGATTGGGGGTGTTTTTCCCTCGCGCTCACGGTCTGAATCCCGACGCGCGGGAGCAAGACAGCGAAGAGTCTGCGTTGGCCCGGCCATTACGGCACGCCCAGCCAAACTGGTCTGCGGCTCGGTTAGCGCCGGGTCAGCGATATTCTTCCCACTCGGGCTCGTTGGCGAAGATCCAGCGGTAGTAATCCTTCTCGGCCAGGCTGGCGGCGGCTTCCTCGTCCACGATCACCGTGGCGCGGGCGTGGAGTTGGAGCGCGGTAGCGGAGATCATACTGGTGATAGGACCCTCGACAGCTTTGGAGATGACCGTGGCCTTGCTGTCACCTGTGGCCAGGAGAACACAACGGCGGCATTCGAGGATGGTGCCGACGCCCATGGTAATCGCCCGGCGCGGCATGTTCTCCTCGCTGCCGAAGGGGGCGGCGTTTTGCTTGAGGGTGGTGGGCGTGAGCGCCTTGACGCGCGTGCGGGAGCGGAGGGCGGAGAGGGGTTCGTTAAAGCCGATGTGGCCCGCCTTGCCGATGCCCAGCACTTGCAGATCAATACCGCCGAACCGCTTGATGGTGGCTTCGTAGTGGCGGCATTCCTCGTCGAGGTCGGTCGCCAGGCCATTGGGCAGGTAGGTGTTCCGCGGGTCGATGTTCACGTGGCGGAACAGGTGGTGGTTCATGTAGTACCGATAGGAATTCGGGTCGGAGGGAAACAGGCCCACATACTCGTCGAGGTTGAACGTGCGGCAGAGCGAGAAGTCGAGCTTCTCAGTCTGATGCAGGCGCACGAGATGGCGATAGACGCATTCCATGGTCTTGCCCGTCGCCAGGCCGAGGACGAGAGTGGGGTTGGCGCGCAGTTCGCGGGCGACGATGTGGGCGACCAGCGAGGCGGCGGCTTCCTGATTCGGCTGTATGATGACTTCCATGGGAGTGCTGTGAGTTATGAGAGATATGAGAGAGCGTCGAGGTCTAGCTGATTGTCAGAACTTCGGCAGTACGTTGAGCGCCTCAAGGAACGGATGCCCGGGAAAGGGAATATTGCCCCGAACTGGGCCGACTCGACTCCTTCCGGCGCGCTGGAGAATCTCAAGGCGCAACTGATTGCGGACGTGTTTGCGCCCGGGGACGAGCGTGCTCCGGACGATCAGGCGAGCCCAAACTCTTTCTTATTCTGCTCGCAGGAGACGAGGACCTGGCGGTCGGCCAGCTTGGACTTGAGCAGGGCTTGCTCGTCGGCGCCGCTGGTGAGCGGCAGGGCCACCTGGCCGCCTTCGACGGCACTGCGCTGCATGGCGAGCATGATCTCGGCGCCCAGGCAGGCGTGGTCGAAGTTGCATTGGTGGACCTTCTGGCTGTCGTCCAGCCAGTCGGCCATCTCCTGGATGTAGGGCGGCATGTCGAGCTCGTAGTTCATGACGCCTTCGCCGGTCTGATAACCGCCGGACTTGGTGACCGCGCGCCAGCCGCCGTTGGTGAGAACCTCGGCAAAACCTTCAGTGCCCTGGGCACCGATGCGGTTCTTGCCCCACCACTTGCCAACCTCGGGCTGATCGGGCGCGCCCGCGCCGCATTCGTAGATGCCGCGCACGCCGTTGGCGAACTGCACGAAGCCGCCGATGTAATCCGGTGAGGGATGGTTGTCTCCCAGCTTGGCGCGCCCCGCAGCCTGCGCCATGGCCCAAGTCGCCGGGGTGTAATCGTTGAACCAGCAGGTGTAATCGATGAGGTGCGAGAGCATGTGCGTCATCCAGCCCGTGGCGCTGCCATAGACGGTGTGGACGCGGCCCAGCGCGCCGCTGGCGATGATCTCCTTCACCTTCTGGTAGTGCTTGCCGTAACGATGCTGGTGGCTGACGACGGCTTTCGCGCCCGCCTTGCTCAGCAGGTCACGGATCGTGAACAGCTCGGCGCTCGTCAGCGTGACCGGCTTCTCGAAGGCGATCAGCTTCGCGCCACCCTCAAGCGCCGCCTTGATCATCGGGGTGCGCAGGTTGGGGAGCGTGCAGAAGCAAAACACGTCCGGCTTCACCGCCTTGGCCAGCGCGGTGGCATCGGTGCCCTTTTGCGGGTTGCCGAGCTTGGCGGCCGCGTCGTCGAGGCGCTTCGGGTCAATGTCGCAGATGCCGGCGACCTGGAACTTGGGGTTGGCGTTGAAGGCGGTGGCGTGGTGCATGCCGCGCTTGCCCATGCCGACGACGAGGACGTTGTATTTGCTCATGATGCGTGAAAAGTGAAACGTGAAACGTGAAACGTGAAGGGAATTTGTAAGCTAGCCAGATAATGATCGAACTCACGTTCGATGCTACGAGGGAAACGTGAAACGTGATGCGTGATGCGTGATGGGGTTTGCGTGCGAACGGGCGCCAAGGGTGAATCCCATGGCGCCCGTGCGTCGGGTTAATTGAATGCTACTTGCAGGAACAGCAGCAGTCGCCGGATTTGGCGGACTTCTTGCCAGCCGGGACCTGGGAGGCAAACTGGGCGTCCCATTCCTTGACCTTGGCAATGACGTAGTCCACTTCTTTCGCGTTGAGCTCAGGGTACATCGGGAGGCTGATGCAGGTGACGGCGTTGGCCTCGGCGTTGGCGACGCTGCCGGCGATGCGGGCCTTCTTGCCCCACGGGTAGCCGGCCTGCTTGTGGATGGCGATCGAGTAATGCGTCTTGGCATCCACGCCGTTCTTGACCAGGAAGTCCACCAACTGGTCGCGCCATTCGGCCTTCAGGGTCTCGATGACGTAGAGGTGGAAGACGTGGCGGTAGCCCTTCAATTCGACCGGCAGGGTGAAGGTCTTGCAGTCTTTGAGGCCGGCGGTATAGCGAGCAGCCCACTTGCGGCGGGCGTCGTTATATTCGTCGAGGTGCTTGAGCTTCGCACTAATGATGCCCGCGTGGATGTCATCCAGGCGGCTGTTGAAGCCGTAGCTGTGAACGTTGCGCGCGGTCGAGCCGTGGTTGCGCAGCCGGCGGACGGCCTTGTCGATCTCGGCGTTGTTGGTGACCAGGCCGCCGCTGTCGCCGAAGGTGCCGAGGTTCTTCTGGATGATGAAGCTGGTGGTAGCGGCATCGCTGAGCTGGCCGACCTTGAACTTAGGCCCGTGCGCGCCAATCGACTGGGCATTGTCCTCGATGACCTTGAGCTTGTGCTTCTTGGCAATCTTACTGATGGCGACCATGTCGGCGCATTGGCCGTAGAGGTGGACGGGTATGATGGCCTTGGTCTTCGGCGTGATGGCGGCTTCGATGGCCTCCGGGCAGATGCACTTGGTCGTGGGGCAGCAGTCAACAAAGACGGCGGTGGCGCCGGCAATCCAGATGGCTTCGGCGGTGGCGAAGAAGGTGTTCGGGTGGGTGATGACTTCATCGCCCGGGCCAATGCCAAGCGCCATGAGTGCGAGCCAGATGGCGTCCGTCCCGTTGGCGAGGCCGACGGCGTACTTGGTGCCGTGATAGGCAGCAAGTTCGGCTTCGAACTGCTTGAGCATGGGGCCCATGACGTACTGGCCGCTTTCCAGCACGGTCTTAATGTTCTTATCAATTTCCGACTTAATATTATGGTACTGTCGGACGTGGCCGTAGAATTCAACTTTCATGGGGCGGGAAGCTACTCAAACCGAGTGCAGAAACAAGAGTATTTTATCGAAAGCAGGAATTCATTCGCTGCCGGACCCGGGGCCGATTAGGATGACCTCATGCTCCAAACCGCAGAACCAGACCAGGAAACGACGCAGGTGCGCCACCAGGCCGCGCGCGAGGTTTACCAGCGGATCGCCGCCAACATTGCCCGCATCATGCAGGGGCAGGCGTCTTCGACGCGCAAGCTGCTGGCCGCGTTTGCCAGCGGCGGGCACGTACTGCTGGAGGATTTCCCGGGCACAGGCAAGACGACCCTGGCCAAGGCGCTGGCGCGGTCGGTGGCTGCCAGCTTCAAGCGTATTCAGTTCACGCCCGATTTGCTGCCTTCCGACATCCTGGGCGTGTCGATCTTCAGCCAGCGCGATCAGCAGTTCCACTTTCACGAGGGGCCTATCTTCGCCAACATCCTGCTGGCAGATGAGATCAACCGCGCTTCGCCCCGCACCCAGTCCGCCCTGCTCGAGGCGATGGGCGAAGCCCAAGTGAGCGTGGATGGGGAGCGCCGGGACCTGCAGGGGCTTTTCTTCGTCATCGCCACGCAGAACCCGGTCGAGTTCCGCGGCACCTACCCGTTGCCCGAGGCGCAGATGGACCGGTTCGCGATGCAGTTTGCGCTGGGCTACGTGCAGTCGGGCGAAGAGGTTGCCATCCTGACCGCCCAGGAGCACAACCACCCGCTCGACGAACTGAAGCCCTGCGCCTCACTGGCGGAAGTGCTCGGCCTTAAAGCGGCGGTGCGGGGGGTGCGCATCAGCGACGAGCTGAAGCGCTATGCCGTGGATTTGGTGGGCGCGACGCGTGGGGCCCCGGGCGTGCAGCTCGGTGCCAGCCCGCGGGCGTCCATTGCCCTCATGAAAGCCGCACAGGCGCTGGCGCTGTTCGAGGGGCTGGACTTTGTTATGCCGGAGCAAATCCAGGAACTGGCGGTGCCGGTGATCGCGCACCGGCTGGTGATGGAGCCGCAGGCGCGCTTCTCCGGCCACACTGCCCGCGGGGTGGTGGAGGAAGTCGTGAAGAAGATCCGCGTGCCCGCGTGACCTGAGACCCGCAGCCCGCGGTTGCGATGACTCTGCACTTCAGCATCCTCTATCGCTGCTACCGCTTTGCGTCCCGGCGGTGGCATTGGGCCCAACGGCGCTTCACCCGCCCGGGTCTCGCGGTGCTGGGGGCGTTCGTCCTCGTCGCGTCGCTGGCGCCGGACACGGACAACAACCTCACCTACCAGGCGCTTCCGTTGCTGCTGGTTCTGCTGGTCGCAGCCGTTTGCCTGAGCCGGCTTTTCAAGGTGACGTTCACGGCGAGCCGTGTGTTGCCGCGGTTTGGGACCGCTGGTTGCCCGCTCAATTACCGCGTGGTGGTGAAGAACCTTTCCCGGCATGGCCAGAGCGGCCTGAGCCTGTTGGAGAACCTGGCCGCCCCCTGGCCACCGTTCCAGGAATGGCTGGCCGTGCAGCGTGCGGAGCAAAAGGTGCTCCGCTCATTTCGCTTCAGTGGTCGGCGGTCACTCAACCCATTCAAGGTGGCGCTGGCGAAGGACGCCCTGGTTCCGACGATGGCGGCGGGCCAGGAAGTGGAGGTGCAAGTGGAGCTGACGCCGCTCCGGCGGGGCATTCTACGGTTGACCGGGGTTACGCTGGCCCGCCCCGACCCGTTCGGATTGTTCCGCGCGCTCAGCACGGTGCTACTGCCGCAGACGGTGCTCATTCTGCCGAAGCGCTATCTATTGTCGGCGGTCGCACTGCCGGGCGCCGCAAGATACCAGGAAGGGGGCGTGGCTCTGGCGGCGCATGTCGGTCAGAGCGAGGAGTATGTGGCCCTGCGCGATTATCGCCATGGCGATCCCATGCGGCACATTCACTGGCGGAGCTGGGCCCGGGTGGGCAAACCGGTGGTGAAGGAGTTCGAGGACGAATTCTTTGTCCGCCACGCGCTGGTGCTGGACACGTTCATGGAGGATGCCCACAGCGAGGTGTTCGAGGAGGCGGTGTCGGTCGCAGCCTCGTTCGTCTGCACCCTGCCCACCCAGGAATCATTGCTCGACCTGTTGTTCGTCGGCCCGCAGTCCTATTGCTTCACTGCGGGGCGGGGAGTTGCGCATGTGGAACAGATGCTGGAGATTCTGGCATCGGTGCGGGCCTGTTCAGATCAGCCTTTTCTCGCGCTGGAGCACCTGGTGCTGAGGCACGTCGGCGTGGTGAGCGGGTGCGTCTGTGTGCTGGTCGCCTGGGATGAGCAGCGGCGCGACTTCGTCCGGAAGCTGAAAGCGCTGGGGATCCCCGTGCTGATACTGATCATCGTGCCGCCGGGTCAGGGCCGGAATCTGGAGCCGGGGCCGCTCGGCGACGAGCCGGATCGGTTCTTCGTGCTCGAAGCCGGGCAGATGGAAACGGGCCTGACCAAGCTCAAATGATGAGCGTCGAAATGGATGCCGGGGCGCTGGAGCCTTAAGAATTAGCTTCTGCCGGGGCGCAAAGTGGTGTTCAATTTCCGCCGATATGAGCCAAACACATCCGCTGACGACCACGACGTTTGAGCTGCCCGGTTACCGGGTGGCCAAATCCTTCGGTGTGGTGCGCGGTATTGTAGTGCGCTCCCGCTCGATTGTGGGCAATTTCGGCGCACATATCCAAAGCCTGTTCGGCGGGAACATCTCGATCTACACTTCGCTATGCGAACGGACGCGCGAGGATGCGTTCAACCAGATGATTACCCATGCAGGGGAGCTGGGGGCCAACGCGGTCGTCGGCGTCCGTTACGACGCGACGGAGATCGGCCCGGGCATAACCGAGGTCTTGTGCTACGGTACGGCGGTGTGTGTGGAGCGGGCGACGTAGTCGATAGTGATGTAGGTTGATGGTCGATAGTCTGGGAACACCAGGGCTTTGGGTTCGGAACAATCGCCTTCATTTCTCAGCCAATAACTAAAAATGTCAGGACATAGCAAATGGTCAAAGGTTAAGACCTTCAAAGGCGCGATTGACGCGAAGCGCGGGAAGATCTTCTCGAAGCTGAGCAAGGAAATCGCCATCGCCACCAAAATCGGGGGCGGTGATCCGAATATGAACCCGCGCCTGAGGATGGTGCTGCTCAAGTGCCGCGGGGCGAACATGCCGCGCGAGAACATCGAGCGGGCGATCAAGAAAGGCACCGGCGGCGGCGAGACTGCCAACTTCGAGGACCTGACCTACGAGATCTACGGACCGCACGGCGTGGCCATCCTGGTCGAGGTGAGCACCGACAATCGCAACCGGACCGCCTCGGAGATCCGCAGCCTCGTCACCAAGGTCGGCGGCAGCATCGCCACGCAAGGTTCCGTGACCAGGCTCTTCCACCGCAAGGGGCAGATCATCATCCCCCGCGACGCGGCCAACGAAGACCAGTTGATGGAGGTGGCGCTGGAGGCCGGCGCGGAGGATTTCAAAGCGGAGCCGCAAGGATATGAGATTATCACCGACCCAGCTCACTTTGAAGCGGTCAACAAGCAGATCGAGGCCAAGGGCATCAAAGCCGATGCGGCGGGAGTGACGGAGCTGCCGACGGTCACCGTGCCGCTGGCGAACGAGCAGGCGGTGGCGGCCGTGAACAAGCTGATTGACGCGCTGGAAGACCACGATGACGTGAAAGAGGTCTATTCCAACGCGGAACAACCCGACGATGAAGACAAAAGCTGAAACCCTGAAACGCTGAAACGTGAAACGTGAAGGAAATCCGAATGAAATGGCGCGCTCCCCAGCTCACGTTTCACGTTTCACGTTTCACACCTCACAAGTGCGAGTGCGCGAATGAAGATTAAGCCGCTCAGGGAGGACAGTCTGGTGGCGCGCTGCCTGGCGTGGCTGGCTCGCATGGTATTCGGGCATCGGCGCCTATTCTTCTATTCGCAGTTGGCGCTGTTTGCGCTTTGCATCTTCTACACGGTCGAATGCCTGCAATTCGACACCAACCGCAGCAATTTGGTAGGAGCCAACAAGAGCTACCACCAGAATTATCTGCGGTTCAAGAAGGAGTTCCCGACCCAGGATGACCTGGTGGTGGTAGTCGATAGCGAGAACGCCGAGAAGAACCGCCAGTTTGTGGAGCGGCTGGGGGCCAAGCTCGAGGCTGAACCGAAGGTGTTCCATAACGTGTTTTACAAGGGGGACCTTAAGATGCTGGGCCCCAAAGCACTCTTGTTCGTTCCCGACGAAGACCTGGCCGGCCTGGGCCAGAAGCTGAAGGATTTCCATCCCTTCCTCACACAGTTTACCCGCACGACGAACCTCGTGTCGCTCTTCAACATGGTTTGCGCGCAGTTCCGCACGGCCAAGCAGGAAACCAACGCCGAAAATGAGTCCCTGGTCAAGGTATTGCCGGCGCTGGAACGTATTATCACTCAAGCCACGGCCAGCATCCGCCGCTCGGGCACGCCTCCGTCGCCGGGGATCACGGCTTTGTTCAACCCGGGGGATGAAGCGCAACAGAAGATTTACATCACCTTCGACAAAGGACGCATTTACTTGGCGACCTGCCAGGCGCCTGACGAGAAGTTGAACGGGGCCGCAGTGGCGCGCCTGCGGCAATTGGTGGAGGAAACGAAGACCGAGGTGCCGGGTCTGAACGTCGGCCTGACCGGGGAGCCGGTGTTGGAGATGGACGAAATGGCCCAATCACAGAAGGACACCGCCCTGGCCGCCGTGGTGTCGCTGGTGCTGTCCGCGCTCATTTTTATATACGGCTACGGGGAGACCGGCCGGCCGGTCAAAGCGACGTTTTGCCTGATCATCGGACTGGGCTATACGATGGGCTTTGCGACGCTGGTCGTCGGCCATCTGAACATTCTCACGATCACCTTCCTACCGATCCTGATCGGCCTGGCCATTGATTACGGCGTTCACTTGATCTCCCGCTATGAAGAGGAACTGCGGCATGGCAAGAGCGAGGAAGCCGCGCTGACCAAGGCGATGGTCTATACCGGGCAAGGCATTTTGACGGGCGGCTTGACTACCGCCGGCGGGTTTCTGGCGATGGGATTGACCCACTTCAAAGGCATCCAGGAGATGGGCATTATCTGTGGCGGGGGCCTGGTGATCTGCCTGATTCCGATGATGACGATGCTGCCGGTGCTGCTGCTGCGCGGGCGCCAGAACATCATCGACCACGAAAAAGGCGGCCTTAGCGAGCGGCGGGCAAGAATCGAGGGCCTGTGGTTGGGGCGACCGCTTTGGACCGCCGGTATCACGCTAGCGCTGTGCGGGGTGGCGGCGACCCAGATCCACAAGGTTTACTTCGATTACAACCTGCTCAACTTGCAGAGCGATGGGCTGCCGGCGGTGGTATATGAAAGGGAACTCATCGCCTCGGCTACCAAGTCAGTTTTGTTCGGGGCCGTAATTGCCACTAACTTTCAGCAAGCCGCCGCATTCGAGCAACAGCTCACTAATCTCTCCGCGGTGGCGAGCGTGGATTCCATTACCAGTTTCCTGAGTGAAAACCAGAGCAGCAAACTGCCGGTCGTGGGCGAGATCAAGCGAGAGCTTGCCCCCATCCAGTTTGGCTGCCCGGACGCCAAGCCGGTCGATATTCAGGAATTGAGCGCGACGCTTTATTCCTTGCGCGGCTACCTCGGTGCCGCGGTGGACGCCGTCCAGAAAGATTCCCCCGACCTGGTGCCACAGTTCAATTCGCTGCGGCAGGCCATCGAGGCTTTGCGCAAAGAAATGCTGCGAGGCGACACCAGCCAGGTCGCCGCCAACGCCCTCAAGCTGGCCGAATACCAACAAAGCCTCTTCAATGATGTGCGGGAGACATTCGAAGCCTTGCGGAACCAGGACAACCGCGCCCCCTTGGCCGCAGCGGACTTGCCGGACGCGTTGCACGACCGGTTCGTCGGCATCACCGGCAATTACCTGCTGATGGTCTATCCCAAAGGTGACATCTGGAACCGCCAGGTCCAGAAGGTGTTTATTGATCAGGTGGGGAAGATTTATTCTGATGTGACCGGCACGCCGGTCCAGCTTTACCACTATACGGCGCTGCTCAAGAGCAGTTATGAGGAGGCGGCGTGGTATTCGCTCGGAGCGATTGCGATTCTGGTGTTCGTCCATTTCCGCAGTCTCTTCTGCGTTGCGCTCGCGCTGGTGCCGGTGGCGATCGGTTCTTTATGGCTGGGCGGCTTGATGGGCTGGCTGGGTGTCCCGCTCAACCCGGCGAACATCATGACTCTGCCACTGGTTATTGGCATCGGGGTGACTAATGGCATCCACATTCTCAACCGATATGCGGAAGAGCAGACGCCGAACATCCTGGCGCGAAGCACCGGCAAGGCCGTGCTGGTCTCCGGCTTGACGTCCATGGCTGGTTTCGGCAGTCTGATCCTGGCACAGCACCGGGGAATCCACAGTCTGGGTTGTGTGATGACGGTAGGACTGGCGACCTGCATGATAGCAGGGCTGACGTTCTTGCCGGCGCTCTTGAACCTCCTGATGCGTCCGCACGCAATAATAGAACAACCCAGTGCCGACAATGCACGATCGACACTGGGTCGGGAGGAACCGAGGTAAAAACCTCAAGTACGCAAAAATATTATACCAATGGCGATTAAAGTCAATCCCTATGTTTTGTATCCTATCGGTGACAAAATGGGCATTACGATAACGTTACCGCCCACGTCTCAATGCCCCTGGAACCGCTGGCGACCATTGCACGCGCGGAGACGTCGGTCATGAGTGTAACGCAGGATTTGACTCCATTGCCGCACAAATCGGGGCGGCGCGCCTTTGGGCCTTCACCGACAAGGCTCACGGCTTGCCTTTTGCTATCCAGCATGCTCATGGTGGTCAGCGTGTCGCCGAGTGTATTCGGGTCTGACACCCTGCACGCCGGTTTCCTGTTCGATGAGTTCGACCTGACGCTGACACCCGGGCACCGGACCGAAGCGGTGGGTCCGTTTTTCTATTCTGAGCAGAAGGAGACACGAAGCACCTGGGCGGTGCCCCCGCTGCTCTCCTACTCGGTTGATCCTGAAACCGAATCCAAGGAGTTCGACATCCTTTACCCGTTGGTGACCTATGATCGCTACGGCGAACAGTACCGCTGGCAGTTTTTTCAATGGCTCAGCTTCCCCGGCGGACCCACGCAGCAGGAGAACGCACGGGACAGGTTCACCCTCTTCCCGCTGTATTGGCAGCAACGCTCCTCGGACCCGAGCGAGAATTACACAGCGGTCTTCCCATTTTACGGCCACATCAAGCACCGGCTCTTCCGGGATGACAACTTCTTTGTCATGTGGCCCTTGTATATCCAGACCCGAAAACGGGATGTGGTGACCGACAATTATGTCGCACCCATTTTCAGCCTCCGCCACGGCGACGGGCTGCAGGGCTGGCAGTTTTGGCCGCTGATTGGGAAGGAACACAAAGAGGTCACCACCCAGACCAACGGCTTCGGTGACATCACAACCATTGGTGGGCACGACAGCTTTTTTGCGCTCTGGCCGCTGTTCTTCAACAACCGGAGCGAGATCGGCACCACGAACGTGCAGTGGCAGCAAGCGTCCGTCCCCGCCTATAGCTTCCTGCGTTCGCCGATGCGTGATTACACCGGAATCTTGTGGCCGTTCTTTAACTACGTGGATGACCGCGGGCAAAAATACCGCGAATGGGATGCCCCCTGGCCGCTGATCGTTTTCGCCCGCGGAGAAGGCAAGAACACCACTCGCGTATGGCCCTTCTTCAGCCACGCCCGCGCCGCGACGGTGGAAAGCGGTTTCTATCTCTGGCCGCTCTATAAATACAACGCGATGCACTCCGCGCCGCTTGAACGCAAACGCACCCGCATTTGCTTCTTTCTCTACTCGGACGCGACTGAAAAGAACACTCAATCGCAGGAGGTGCGGCGGCGGGTTAATTTCCTGCCGTTTTACTCGTATCACCTTGACTTCAACGGAAACAGCCGGCTGCAGGTGCTGTCGGTGCTGGAGCCGTTTACGCCCACCAGCAAAAGCATCGAGCGCAATTACTCGCCGCTCTGGTCACTCTGGCGCGCGGAGAAAAGCCCGCGGACCGGGGCCACCAGCCAATCGCTACTCTGGAACCTGTATCGGCGCGAAGCAACGCCCGACGCCAAAAAATGCTCGCTCCTGTTTGGGCTTTTCCAGTATCAATCCAGCCCCAAAGGCAAAAGTATGCGCTTGTTCTATATTCCCTTGGGCGGGGCAAAGGCCCCGGCGCAGGGCGAGCCCAAGCCCGTCCGGCCGATGGTCGAGTAGCCAAGCGGCGCTAGTTGAGCCACATTGGCAGGCACGTGTTGATTGGTTAATGCATTTGACGTATTTGATCTTATAGCTGTTGCGGTATGTTTCAAAACATTGGAGAAATGGTGCTGCTGTTCTGGCGCACACTGCTGGCACTGCCGCTGACCTGGCGCCAGCGCCGAAAGGTGCTCGATCAGTTCTTCGAGATCGGCAATGCCAGCCTGCTGACGGTCTGCATCCTTTCCTTTTTCACCGGCGGTGTCATCGCCCTCCAGACCGGTCCGCTGCTGGTCGAGCGCGGCCTGGGCAGCTACGTCGGCGGGGTGGTCGGCTATTCCATCGCCAAAGAACTGGCACCCATGATGATGGCTATTCTGATTGCGGGCCGCATTGGCTCGGCCATGGCGGCGGAAATCGGCTCGATGCGCATTTACCAGGAAATTGACGCCCTCCGCACGATGAACATCAGCCCGATCCACTATCTGGTGCTGCCGCGCCTGGTCGCCATTGCGCTTGCGCTGCCCCTGCTGGTCACCATCGCTATCCTGGGGGGGTGGTTGGGGGGCTTGGTGGTATGCGCCGCCAATGATCACATCGCTGTCTCCTCAGCGGCGTTCTTCTCCGCGCTCCGATCCGCGGTGGACGTGCAGGATGTCGCCAACGGCGTCTTCAAGAGCTTCATGTTCGCCCTCATCATTGGCGTGGTCTCTTGTCATCAGGGGCTGACTACGCGTGGCGGCCCGCGCGGCATCGGACGCTCCGTCACCAAGGCGGTCGTCAATTCTATCATCATCATCGTCATCTTCGACTACCTCCTGACCCGCATCCTGATGACCTAATGAACGGTTCTTCCTCCCATCAAAATGGTGTCGGCATCCAGGTGCGCGGTCTGCGCAAGAGCTTCGACGGACAGGAGGTCTTGCGGGGCCTGGATTTCGACGTCCACCCGGGGGAGATCTTCGTGATTATGGGTCCCAGCGGCAGCGGGAAGACGGTCTTGCTTAAACATCTCATCGGCCTGGAGGATCCAGACGCGGGGGAAATCCTCATCGAAGGCCAACCCATCCAGTCGCCGGAGGTCATGAGCAAATACCGCATGGCCATGGTCTTTCAATCCGGCGCGCTGCTCAGTTCGCTCAGCGTCGGGGAAAACGTCGGACTCTACTTGGATGAACACCGGCTCCACCCGCCGGCGGAGATCGCCCGCATCGTGGCCGAGAAACTGGACGTCGTCGGCCTCAAGGGCACGGAGGATAAGATGCCCAGTGAGCTTTCCGGCGGCATGAAAAAGCGCGTGGCGATCGCCCGTGCGCTGATCATTGAGCCGCAACTGATTCTGTATGACGAGCCCACCAGCGAGTTGGACCCGTTGTCGGCGGTGGTCATCGCGCGCGAGATTCTGCACCTAAAGGACCGTATTCACGTCACCTCCCTGGTCGTCTCGCACGATCGAGATCTGGCCTTTGGCGTCGCCGATCGCATTGCGGTCATCAACCAGGGCCGGATTCTGACTATCGGCACCCCCGAAGAGGTCAGACGGCATCCCGATCCGCTGGTGCAGGAGTTTCTCAATGCCGATTTCAAACGCCCACCTTCCCCTTTAGAACTAAAAAGTGAACCTGTATGAGAAACACCCTTGAAACCCGCATTGGCCTTTTCGTCGCCCTCACCTTGCTGGCCGCCGCCATCATCCTGGAACGGGTCGGCAGCTTCGAAGCCTTCCAGCAAGGCCGGCAAGTGAAAGCCCTGTTCAGTGAAATCCAGGACCTCAAGATCGGTGACCGCGTCAAAATGGCAGGCGTCGAAGTCGGGCGGGTCCAGAGCATCCAACTCACCAACAATAAGGTGATGGTCGTGATGAAAGTGCGCCCCACAGCGGACATCAAGACCGACAGCGCCGCCACGATCAAGTTCATGGGGTTGCTGGGTCAGAATTTCGTCGCGGTTGACTTCGGCACGCCGCGCGGCGAACCAGTGAAGGACAACCAGTTTATTGACACGAAGGAGCAGGCCGACCTGAGCGCCATTATGCAGAAGCTCGACAATGTGGCTGGCGGCGTGGAGAAGATGACCGAGAGCTTCACCGGCTTCAAGATCGACACCTTCCTCGGGCCGCTCAGGGATTTCATTATCGCCAATAAAGACCCGCTCACGGCCACGCTTTCCAATATGCAGACGATGACACTCGAGGTCTCCTCACAGATAGCGCAGGGCAAAGGCACGCTGGGGAAACTCCTTAAAGATGAAGCGCTCTACAATACCGCCCTCAACAGCCTCAGCAACCTGCAGGACACCGCTACTGAAATGAAGACAACGGTTGCTGAAGCGCGCAAGGCCGTTGACCAAATCAACTCCGGCCAGGGCACGGTCGGGATGTTGCTCAAGGATGAGAAGCTTTACCGCGAGACCACCGACGGGATGACCAACCTGAAGGAGATTCTGCAGAAGATGAATCAGGGCCAGGGCTCGGTCGGCAAGCTGATCAACGACCAGGAATTCTACCGGAATGTCAAGCTGACGTTGCAAAAACTCGACCAGGCGACGGAGGGCCTGGAGGATCAGGGGCCGCTAAGCGTGCTCGGCCTGGTCGTCGGCAAGCTGTTCTGAGGCTCGTGGGTTGCCGCTGTAACCCGCGACATGATCTGGAAGGTTTCCCAGCCGGGGAGACCTGCGCCGCTTCGCCGCCAAGGCCGTGCGGCACTCGCGAGCGCGCTCCGTCCTGAATGGCGCTAAGTAATATGACGTAGTATTGTTGCCGTTCCGGTGGCAATTTGCCAGGCTTCCCTCGCTCATATGAGCGAGTCAATGCCTCGAATTAGCCCATCCAGTATCCACCTCAGCGAGACCGAGAAGTCTCTCCTGGAAACACAAGCCAGAAAATATACGGCACCCTATTATGCCGTCCTCCGTTCCAAGATAGTGCTCTCAGCGGCTCAAGGTCGCTCCAATGAC